>DASSTO010000065.1:0-27626 GCA_035707865.1 Longimicrobiaceae bacterium
CCAGTACCCGTTGTTCCAGCCGCGGAAGAGCGGCGCGCGACGGCGCCCGCGGTCGAGGCGGCCGGCGCGGATCGCGAGGCCGCCGTCGTAGTCCCGGCGGTAACCTCCCGGGCCGCGGCGGTAGGTGAAGTCGTAGCCGTAGCGAGCGCGTGGGCCCGGGTCTACGACGTATCCCTGTGGCGTGCGGCCCGGGACCCGCGGGCCGTAGTCGCCGAGGCCGCGACGGACGTGGAAGTCGGCGCCGTAGCCGTGCACCACACCGAAGTCGCGGTCCACCAGGCCCAGGTCGTAGCGGCGGGCGACGCGGCGGTCGGCATCGATGTCGTAGCGCTTCATGGGGTCCCCTCCGGACTGGGCGGGCGCGAGGCGCGGGAGGATTCCCCGGGCCGCGCGCGCCGCGAGGAGTCCTCCCTGGGATGCAAGGAGCGCTCCCGACCGGCGCCGCGCGGCACGGCCGCCGGAAGCCCCCCGCCGCCCGCCCATCACCCCCCATCTGGCACCCGGTTTGCACACCCCAGCCGACACACCGGACCGGGCCCGGAAACGCATGGACCTAGTTAAGTAGTTGCATGACATGAACATCGCCATGATTTCAACCCCCTTCCTCTCCGTGCCGCCACGGAACTACGGGGGGACCGAGCTCATCGTCCACGAGCTGGTGGAAGGGCTCGTCGAGCGCGGGCACCGGGTGACGCTCTTCGCCACCGGCGATTCGCGCACTTCGGCCGAGCTGCGCTTCCTCTACCCGGAAGCGCAGTGGCCGCCGAACCTCATGCCCGACCTGAACCACGTCTCCTGGGCGATCCAATCGGTACGGGACGAGGACTTCGATCTCGTCCACGTCCACTCCGCGGACGCGCTCGCCTTCGCCCGGTTGCTGCCGGAGATCCCGATGGTCTACACGCTCCACCACGTTCGTGACGAGGACCTCTCGGCCTTCTACCCGTACTTCCAGGAGCCGCACTACGTCGCGATCTCGCGGGCGCAGGCCGAGCGGGAGGTCCCGCTCACGCACCTGAACGTCATCCATCACGGGCTGGACCCGAGCCGCTTCGAGTGGCGGGCGGGCGCGGTCGAGCCGTACGTCGTCTTCCTGGGCCGCTTCACGGAGGTGAAGGGCCCGCACACGGCGATGGAGGTGGCGGCGCGCGCCGGGTTGCCGATCCGCGTCGCCGGAGAGGTGCACGCGGTCGACCAGGAGTTCGCCGAGCGCGAGGTACTCCCCCGCTTCGAGCAGCCGCACGTGTCGTACGTCGGCTGCGTGGGGATGGAGGAGAAGGTGCCGCTCCTGCGCGATGCCCGGGCGCTCCTCGTGCCGATCACGTGGGAGGAGCCGTTCGGCCTGGTGATGATCGAGGCGATGCTCTCCGGGTGCCCGGTGATCGCCTTCCCGCGCGGCAGCGTCCCGGAGCTCGTGGAGGACGGGGTGACCGGCTACGTGGTGGAGAGCGAGGAGGAGATGGTGCGCACGATCCGGCCCGGCGGTCCGCTGGATGTCTTCGACCGGCAGCGTTGCCGGGAGCGAGCCGTGGAGCGGTTCGGCCGCGACCGGATGGTGGAGGACCACCTGGCGCTGTACCGGCGCATCCTGCTCGAATCCGGCGGCCGGCACGCGGCGGCGGCCATGGACGCGGCCTGAGCCATGTCGATTTCAGCCCCCGAAGCGACGAAGCAGGGCTCGGCACCCGAGCTGCGCCCGATCTCCATGCAGGAGGCCGTGGGCTATCCGGCGGTCGACTGCGCGCACCAGGCGAGCATCGACCAGTACGTGGTCCTGAAGAACGAGCGGCTCTTCCTGCTCGTCACCCCGCATGGCGACATCAGGCCGCCCGGTGCGTGCGGCCTGGGGCTCTTCCAGGACGACACCCGGGTGCTCAGCGACTACCGGCTGAGCTACGCGGGAACGCCGCCGGCGCTCCTCTCCTCGCAGGCGGCGCAGATGTACAGCGCGCAGGTCGACCTCGCCATCACCGACCGCGACTTCGGCGGCCACGCGTGGGACCCGAAGAACAGCATCCACATCCGCCGCCAGCTGGTGCTGGACGGCTACCTGACGGAGCGCGTCACCCTCACCAGCTACCTGCCCCTGCCGGTGGAGTTCTGGGTCAAGCTCTCCGCGGGATGCGACTTCGCCGACATCTTCGAGGTTCGCGGCTGGAAGCGCACCGAGCGCGGGCAGTTCTTCGCGCCGCGGGTGAGTGCCGACTCGCTGGTCTTCTCGTACCGCGGCCGGGGCGGCGTGCTGATGGAGAGCGCCGTGCGCTTCTCCGGGGCACCGACGAAGATCGACGCGCACGGCGCCGAGTGGCACTTCGTGCTCAAGCCCGGCGAACCGCACACGCTGCTGTGGGAAGTGCACGCGGAGACGCAGGGCGGAGCCGTGGGGCGCTTCGTCGGCGGAGGGCTCCACGAGAAGCGCACCGCCCTGGCGCACGTCTACGAGAAGTGGCAATCCGAGTGCACGCAGTGGGTGAGCGACGTGGCGGAGTTCGACGCCGCCCTCGAGCGTGCCGTGGTGGACCTGCGCGCGCTCTACATCGAGTCCGACGGCACGCCGGTGATCTCCGCGGGCATTCCGTGGTACTCCACCGTCTTCGGCCGCGACTCGATCATCACCTCGCTCCAGACGCTGTCGCTGAACCCGCGCATCGCGCGCGACACGCTGCGCTACCTCGCGCGCTACCAGGGCCAGACGGAGGACTCCTTCACCGAGGAGCAGCCGGGGCGCATCCTCCACGAGCTGCGCCGCGGCGAGATGGCGCGCGCCGGCGAGATCCCGCACACGCCCTACTACGGCACCGTCGACGCGACCCCGCTCTGGCTCGTCCTGCTCCACGAGACCTGGCGCTGGACGGGCGACGAGGCCCTCGTGCGCGAGCTGCTGCCCAACGCGGAGCGCGCGCTGAAGTGGATCAACGACTACGGCGACCTGGACGGCGACGGCTTCGTCGAGTACGCGCGGACCTCGGACAAGGGGCTCGTGAACCAGGGCTGGAAGGACTCCGAGGACGGCGTTCCCTTCCCCGACGGGCGCCTGCCCGAGCCGCCGATCGCGCTCGTCGAGGTGCAGGGGTACGTCTACGACGCCAAGCGGCGCATGTCCGACCTCTACCGGGCGCTGGGCAGCACCGACCGGGCGGACGCGATGCGCCTGGAAGCCGAGGAGCTGCGCAGGAAGATCATCGACCGCTTCTGGCTGGAGGACCTGGGCACCTTCGCGCTCGCGCTCGACGGGAAGAAGCGGCCGCTTCCGACGCCGACCACCAACGCGGGCCACCTGCTGTGGAGCCGGGTCCCGACGGCCGACCAGGCGAAGAAGCTTTCGGAGCAGCTCCTCGGCCCCGAGATGTTCTCGGGTTGGGGGATCCGGACGCTGAGCGCGGCGCTCCCCGTCTACAACCCCATGAGCTACCACGACGGGTCGGTGTGGCCGCACGACAACTCGATCGTCGGGCTGGGGCTCGCGCTCAACGGCTACGGCCGCTGCGCGCTCCCCATCCTCTCCGCGCTCTACGACGCTTCCATCGGCCTGGACTACCACCGGCTCCCGGAGCTCTACTGCGGGATGGAGCGGGCCGCCGGCATCACTCCCGTCCTCTACCCGGTTAGCTGCTCGCCGCAGGCGTGGGCGTCCGGCTCGCTCTTCATGCTCCTGCAGGCCATCACGGGTCTCCGCCCGGACGCGTCCGGCGGCGTGCTGCACATCCGCGACCCGCACCTGCCGCAGTTCCTCACCGAGCTCACCCTGCTCGGGGTGCACGTCGGCGGCTCGCGCGTCTCGCTGCACTACTCGCGGAAGCGGCAGCGGACCGTCGCCACGCTCGTCGAGGTGGAAGGCGATCCGCTGCAGGTGATCATCGAGCTGTCGTAGCGGCCGGATCAGCCTCCCTCTTCCAGCCCCGCCGCCTCCGCGTGCCCGGGCGAGGGCGTGGCGCGGCCGCCGTACTCGTTGTTCTCCCGCGCGGCGCGGTTCATCATCGCGGTAGCGGCGGAGGGCGCCGCGGCGGTGGCGAGCTTCATTCCCGGCACCGCCTCCGCCCCGCCGGGCTCGTTCCCCGGCAGGAGCCGGTCGACGACCGAGAGGACCTCCGTGACCGCTCCGGGGGCGACGCCGTGGGCGAGCCGCAGGAGCTTCGCCTGCCAGGTCAGCGTCACCTCCGCCTCTCCACGCCGCGCGGCCTGGACGATGCGGCGCGCCGCGCGCTCCGCGCTCATCGACGTCAGGGGCGTCGCGTCGCCCAGGCTGAACCACGTGAACTCCGCGTCCTGGTTCCCCTTGAAGACGGCGTTCGGTGGGGAGCCGGTGCGCATCAGCCCGGGCACGATCGTCGTCACCGGGATGCCCTCCTTCGCCAGCTCGGCGCGCAGGCCCTCGGAGAAGGCGACGGCGGCGAATTTCGCGGCGTCGTAGGGCATCAGGTGCGGCACGGCGACCTTGCCGCCGATGGAGGTGACGTTCACGATCCGGCCGCCGCGCGATTCCCTCAGGTGCGGCAGCGCGGCATAGGTCGCGTAGACGGTGCCCCAGTAGTTGACCTCCATCGCCTGCTCGAAGTCCTCGACGGTCATCGCCTGGAAGGGACCGACCTGGATGATGCTCGCGTTGTTCACCAGGACGTCGACCGCGCCGAGCTCGGCGCGCGTGCGCTCCACCCACGCGTCCACCTCGGCGCGGCGGCTGACGTCGCAGCGCGTGGCGAGCACCACCGCGCCCCGCTCCTCCAGGTCGCGTCGCGCGTTCTCCAGCTCCTCCTCGTCGCGCGCGCAGATGGAGACGCGGCAGCCCGCGCGCGCGAATTCGCGCGCCAGGAGCAGGCCGAGCCCCCGGGAGCCGCCGGTGATCAGCACCACCCGCCCCGCGAGGTCGATCTCATGGCGCCGCTGCAGCGCCCTCCAGCCGGCGTAGGCGAGCGCACCCGCCGCGACCACGCCCAGGGCCCGGGACCGATCACGCATATCCATTCCATTCTCTCCGCGCGCGAGGGTCGTTCCGTCCGATCCGGTTCTGCGATGCACGGCCCGGACCAACGGCGGCTGCCGGCTGCTGACAGCTGCCGTTCAGCGGTACATCGCGGGCAGCTCGCTCCCGGACGCATGCTCCTCCCCGTCGTTCCCGCGCTCACCCTCGGAGTACCGTTCCCACCCCGCCGAGCGTTCCGGCGATGGGGCGAAGCACGGCAAGGCCCCGAGGAGGGTGACCGTCAGCCCGGCTGGCCGAACTGGACGCTCACGGTGCCACCCGCGTTCCCGGGGGCGGCGCCGTGAGCGGGACCCTCTACGCGTAAGCCCCTACACCGGACGTGCACTTCCCCTGATCCCTCAACCTCCCCCCGCCGCGCATCGTTCGGGCACGCGGGACACCCGGCGCGGAGCCGGTTCGTACGGAACACCTCCTCGCCAGCGTGCGCCAGCCGAGCGTTCACCGTGGGCTCATCCGGGCCCGACAGCCTGACCACCGGACGCTCAACCCAACCCGAGGAGGGACAGATGAGCCCGGTTCATGTCCACCTGCTGCTGAACCACGTGCCCGTGATCGGCACCCTCGTCTCCATCGCTGGCTTCGGTCTCGCCGGCGCCTTGGTGGTCGGCGCGGGACGGAGCGGGACGCGGATCCCCGAGCCGATACGGATCGAGCACGCCGAATTGCACGAGGAGCTCGCCGCGGCCACTCGCGTGCCCGGCCGCGTCGGCACCGCGGCCCGGGAGGTCGCTCGCCTCCTGGACCCGCACTTCGTACGCGAGGAGCAGATCGCCCTGCCACCCCTCGGCCTGCTGCAGGCACTCGCTCGGGGCGACGCGGTGACAGCGGAGATGACGGCCGCGCTACCGATGACCGACACCCTCGCCGACGAGCTCCCGAGTATGCTGCGGGAGCACGAGCGCATCAAGACCGCGCTGGCGGCGCTCGCGGCGGCGGCACGCAGCGAGCGCCGGCCCGAGTACGTGGCGCTCGCGGAGAAGATCTCCGTGCACGCGCAGATGGAGGAGGAGGTGACCTACCCCGCCGCGATCCTGGTCGGGGAGGTCATCCGCATGCGACGGGGCCGCTGAGTCGCGCGAGCAGGCTCCCCGGCCACGCGCGCCTCGCGCCGGGCCGGTGACACACGTCGCCGGCCCGGCGCTAGAGGAGGCAAGCCGATTTCCCGCGCGCGGGGCGTGAAGGCCCTGCGGCTCTCTGCCCTGGAGGAGCGTGCGGCCGACCTCATCCGCGCCCATTCCCCCGAGCAACACGCCTTCCTCTGCGGCTACGACGAGCTCGTCCAGATCCTTGATGCATCTTCGTTCTGAAGAGCTGGCACGAGTGCCCCGCGCGCCGGGACCTGAGTCACGAGGTGGGGAATGGCCCAACTCGTGACTCGTACTTCGTAACGCGTAACTACTCACCGCCGGGTCCCCGGATCTCCACCTCGTAATCCCTCCCCTCCCACCGCCCGTCCGACCACTGGAAGGTGAAGCGGAAGGGCGCGCGCTGGCCCGGCTCCGCCATCAGATCCACGTAATCGATGCCCACCCCGGAGGCGGTGGAGGCGGTGTCGTGGGTGCTGCTCCACTCGTCGCGCGTCCAGTGCAGACGGAACGGGCGGGGAACCTGGATGCGGAGGATCTCGTCGGCGCGCATCGTGCCGGGCTGCCGGTTGGGCTTCCAGATCTCGAAACGCTTCCGGCGTGACGAGCTCCCGAGGTAGCGCTCGGCCACGGGCGGGAGGAAGTCGTAGACGGCTCCGTCCGTAACGGAGCGGAGGAGCTTGATGTACTCGGCGTGCGCCCACATCAGCGGCATCGCCGACCCGGGCGAGCGGCCGAAGAAGAGCTCCCTGGCCGGTCGATCCGCCTCGTCCCACACCTGCTCCGGTAGCAGCCCCGCGCCGTTCGCGAAGCGCTCCATCGCGCGGAGATAGGGTGTGGGGTCGCGGCCGGCGGCCAGCTCGTAGTGGCCGCGCTCACCGGTGAGGAGCGGCCAGGCCCTGCCCTTCCCCCAGCCCAGGTAAGGGCCGCCGTCCTCGCGCTGACCGTAGCCGTCGTGGTTGTAGCGGTGCCAGCAGGGGCCGTAGGGGGTCTCGACGCGGAGCACGGCGTCGACCACCCGGAGCGAGTCCTCCATGAGCGCGCTGCCCGCCCTGCGGATCCCGTAGCGAACGAGCTCCAGGAAGCCCGCGTCGACGACGTTCCGCGCGGGTACGCCGAAGACGGCTCCAGGCGGCTGGTTGACGATCTCGAGAAGGCCGCGGTTCGGGTCCTCGTCGGGCCGTGCGTCGTTCAGCGCCACCGGCTGGATCCGGATGTAGTGGCGGGGGATCCCGGGGACGAGCTCACCCCGCTCCGTGACGGTCCATCGCTCGACGTGCTGCTCGAGGAAGTCGGCGTACTCCTCGAAGAAGTGCGCGGCGCCGGACTCGCCGTGCCCGCGCGCCAGCTCCGCGGCGCAGACGAGTGCGGCGATGTTCACCGCCAGCGTCGAGGGCGAGTAGCCGGCCGCCTCCTCCCACCGTTCCTCCCCGGTGGCCGGCCCGTGGCGGATCAGGTAGGCGGCCGCGCCCCGGACCATCGGGTAGGGATCGAACGCCTTGAGCCTGCCCTCGCGCTGCAGGCGGTGCGCGAGGAGGATCGGAAAGGCGACCTCGTCGAGCTGGATCCCCGTCCAGTAGGGGCGCCCGTCGATCCAGAAGTTCTGTGGAAAGCCGCCGTCGGGCTCCTGCGAGACGCAGAGGTAGATGAGCGCGCGCAGCGCGGTGTCGGTGTTGCCGGCGGCGAGCAGCGCGGTGGCGCTGTTGACCATGTCGCGCGTCCACACCAGGTGGTAGCCGCCCTGGTCCTCGTCGCCGCGCGCCTCGCCCCAGGGGATGGAGAGCGAGGCGATGATCGCGCCGGGGAAGGTCTTGTCCTCGTGGCCCAGGATCAGGGCCACGCTGCGGCGGAAGAGGGTGCCGTCGTCGCCGGCCGCGGCGTCGAGCGGGCGCACGTGCCGGTAGGGGCGCTCCCACTGCTCGAGGAATCGCGCGCGGCTCTCGGCGAAGGGCGTGCCGAGCGACTGGGCGAGGGTGGTGGCGGCGCTCTCCAGCGAGTCGCCGAAGGCGAGAGCGAGGGTGAACTCGCGCTCGCCGCGGAGGTCCAGCTCACCGGTGAGTGCGATGTTGCCGTCGGGCGCGGAGTCGAACTCCCAGTCCATGTGGAGGTTGTCCGCCAGATCCGTCCAGCCGTCGCTCACGCCGACGTAGCCACAGGAGAGGCGAGAGAAAGGGACGCTCGCGCCGATCAGGAGCCAGACGCCCTCCTTCCGGGCGGCGAGCAGCCGCTGCCCGACCGCCTCCACCACGTGCCCGTCGTTCGCTTGGCCGCCCACCATCAGGTGCGGGGCCGCGAGCACGTACCACCGGAGCCCGTCGAGGAACTCCGGATCGCCCTCCAGTCGTACCCGCTGCAGGATGCACGGCGTGTGGGGGTCCGCGATGACTTCCTTCATCAGCGAGTAGCGGCCCTGCGGGCCGTGGCTGACGATACGGTAGCCGAGGTCCTGCGGGGCCAGCGGCGCCGTCTGCGAGCGGAGATCGCGCTTCTCCTCGTGGAAGAAGCTCCTACCGTCCGTGACCAGCAACTGCATGTCGCGCAGTTGCGGGCGGTCGACGGTCGGGTAGTAGGCCTCGGTGAGGATCCCGTCGCGCAGCGTGAACCAGACGCGCGAGCCGGCGTTGTAGGCGGTGCCGACGCCGTCCTTGTCGCCGCGCGTCCAGCGCGGTGCCATCCCGGGCCGTCCGAAGGCAGGCCGGACTCCAAAGATTCTCGACATCGCTTCTCCCGCAGGCTGGCGATCGTGATTTCCGGGACCCGTAAGCTGCCTCGCCGCGGCCCGTCACGCCAGTACGCGGCGCGGGCGGTCGCACCGTCCCCGCCCCGTCTGCTGGCCGCCGGCCCGCGGAGGGCGTAGCTTGGGCGCGCGTGGCACTTTCCCCCACACGGAGGCACCTCGCGATGCCATCGCTCCGCGCCGCTCCACTGCTCCTCCTGCCGCTCCTATGCCTGGCACCGCCCGCGGCGGCGCAGCAGGCTCCGATCGCCGACCCCTTCCTCTGGCTGGAGAACGTCGAGGGCGACAGCGCGCTCACCTGGGTCCGCGCACAGGACTCCACCACCGTCCGGACGCTCGGGCAGGCGGCGGTCTACGACTCGATCTACCGGTCGTCCCTGGCGATCCTGAATTCGAGTGACCGCATCGCCTATCCGTCGATCCGCTCGGGCCGGCTCTACAACTTCTGGCAGGACGCGCGGCACCCGCGCGGCATCTGGCGGCGGGCGACCTGGGATTCGTACCTGAGCGGTCGGCCTCGGTGGGAGACGGTGCTCGACATCGACTCGCTCGCGGCCCGGGAGCAGAAGCCCTGGGTCTACAAGGGCGCGACCTGCCTGCGCGATGGCACGCGCTGCATGGTCGAGCTCTCGCGCGGAGGCGCCGACGCGGTGGAGATGCGCGAGTTCGACCTCGGGACGAAGGCGTTCGTCCCCGGCGGCTTCGTCGTCCCCGAGGCGAAGGGCAGCGTCGCCTGGCGCGGCCGGGACACGCTGCTGGTGGCGACCGACTTCGGGCCGGGGACGACCACGTCGTCCGGCTACCCGCGCATGGCGAAGCTCTGGGTGCGCGGTACGCCGCTGGAACAGGCGTCGACGCTCTTCGAGGGCAGGACCACGGACGTACTCGTCGACGTCGGCTCGGTCGAGACGGCCGACAGCACCTACGGCCTGATCTTCCACCGACCGGGCTTCTTCGAGGGCACCACCTACGTCCTGGAGGGTGGCCAGCCGGTGGCGCTCGACATACCCAGGGACGCCGACCCCTACTGGGTGGGCGACCGGCTCGTCGTCTACCTGCGCACGCCGTGGACGGTGGGCGGCCGCACCTACCCGGAGAACTCGCTCGTCGCCACCGACTACCACGCCTTTCTCGCGGGCAGTCGCGACTTCCAGGTGGTCGTCCAGCCGACGGCGCGGCAGACGATCGTGGACGGTGGGGTCGAAGCCACGCGGAACTACCTGCTGGTGAGCCTGCTCGACGACGTCCGCGGCCAGCTCTGGCGCTACCACTACGCCGACGGTCGATGGGCCGGAGAGCGGGTGCCCGCGCCGGACCTCGGTAGCATCGCCGTCACGGGCACCGACGCGGGCACGGACCGGTACTTCTTCACCTACGAGAGCTTCCTGAAGCCGACCACGCTCTATCTGGGCGAGCCGACCGGCACGGCGCGGGCGGTGCGGAGCATGCCGGCGATGTTCGATACCACGGGCCTCGCGGTGGAGCAGTACGAGGCCAACTCTCGCGACGGGACGAAGGTCCCCTACTTCGTCGTCGGCCGACGGGACGCGCCGCGCTCCGGCCCGAGCCCGACGCTGCTCTACGGCTACGGCGGCTTCCAGATCTCGCTCACGCCGGACTACAGCCCCATCATCGGGCGCGAGTGGCTGGCGCGCGGGGGCGTGTACGTGCTCGCGAACATCCGCGGCGGCGGGGAGTTCGGGCCCGCGTGGCACCGCGCGGCGATGAAGGAGCACCGGCAGCGGGCGTACGACGACTTCATCGCCGTCGCCGAGGACCTCGCCCACCGCGGCATCACCACGCCTCGCCACCTCGGGATCATGGGCGGGAGCAACGGCGGCCTGCTGATGGGCGTGATGCTCACCCAGCGGCCGGATCTCTTCCACGCCGTCACCATCCTGAACCCGCTGCTCGACATGAAGCGCTTCAGCCATCTCCTCGCGGGCGCGAGCTGGATGGCAGAGTACGGCGACCCCGACCTCCCCTCCGACTGGGCCTACATCTCGAAGTACTCGCCGTACCAGAACGTGAAGCCGGGGCAGCCGTACCCGCGCGTCTTCATCTACACCACGACGCGCGACGACCGGGTCCACCCCGGCCACGCGCGGAAGATGGCCGCGAAGCTCGAATCGCTCGGCTACCCCGTGCTCTTCTACGAGAACACCGAGGGCGGCCACGGCTCCGGCACGACGAACGAGATGCGCGCCCGCGCGGACGCGCTGATCTATACGTACCTGTGGGAGCAGCTGAGGTAGGAACCGCGGCTATCAGCTATCGGCTATCAGCTATCAGTTACTGCTTGACTGATAGCTGATAGCCGATAGCTGATAGCATCTGTCCCTCACACGCGCTCGACTCGCACCGCGGTCCCGTAGCACAGCACTTCGGTGGCGGACTCGCGCACCTCGGAGGCGTCGTAGCCGATCCCGACGACGGCATTGGCGCCGAGGGCGGCGGCGTGACGCATCATCTCCGCCGTGGCCTGCTGGCGCGTCTGCTCGCACATGGCGGTGTACTGGTGGATCTGCCCGCCGACGATCGTCTTCAGCCCACCGAGGAATCCCTGCGCGATGGTGGGAGAGCGGACCACCACGCCCCGCACGACGCCCAGGTACTCCTGGATCCGATAGCCCTCGACGGAGAGGGTGGTCGTGGCGATCATGCCCGCTGGCTCGTCCATGGGTCTGCCTCGGCGAAAGGGGGATCGAGTCGCGCCCGCCGGGTGCGACGGGCGCAGCACACTTCAGGAGCACCCCTCTACGTACGCCACGGGGGGAAAGAGTCCCGCGCGGTACCCGGTGACGCGCCGCCCGTCCGTTTCGAAGATCAGCCGGTGGACGGTATCGGCCGGCGCGCCGGGCATCACCACGAGGTAGTGCCCGTCGGTGTACTTGTGGGGCTCGACGCGGACCTTCCCGTAGAGCGCCTCGATGCGCGCCTCGGAGTCGCCGACGCGCGCGCCGGCCGCCGTGGGCGTGGGACCGCCGCGCACCTCGACCCGCACCAGCCGCCGGCCCTCGACCATGAAGCCGAGGCTGTCCGGCGCGTCGCGGACGGCGACGTAGCCGCAGCCGTCCCCGAGGCCGGCAGTGTCGGAGGGCGAGCGGAGCAGGGGGGCGAGTTCCCGGAGCGTCATCCCGACGCGCGCGGGGCCGGCGCCCGAGGGCGAGACGGTCCAGGCGGACGAGTCCGCGGAGGTGGCCGACGGGGCGGTGGCGGGAGCCGAGTCGCCCGGCGGGCCAGCGGGCGGCGTGTCCGCGCGGGGCGGCTCGGAGCCGCAGGCGGAGATGATCAGGAGTACCGTGGCGGGGAGCCAGAAGGCGGTCGGTCGCATGGGAGATCCTCTGCCGGATGCGGTCGGGGTGCGCGGCGCGTCTGGTGCGAGGGGTGCTCGCACGCCAAGATAACACGCGCGCCGCGCTTCCGCGCCAGCCGGGCGGACCATGAGACGGGAAGAGAATGCCAGCGAGACGACGGGGTGGAGGTCGGCGGAGGCTCCTCGGGCTGCTCCTCGGCGCCCTCGCCGCGGTGCCGGCTCCGGCGCGCGCCCAGCGGCCGGTGACGCTCGAAGCGGCGGTCGCCGCGGCCGAAGCGAGCGCGCCCACCGTGCTCGCGGCGCGCGCCGATTCGGCGGCGGCGCGGGCGGAGGTGGGGCTCGCGCGCGCCTATCCGAACCCGAGCCTCAACCTGGACTACAGCCGGTCCACGCCCCGCAACCACGTGGTGCTGGAGCAGCCCATCGACTACCCCTGGCTGCGCTCTGCGCGCATCCGCGCCGCCGAGACGGCGGCCGGCGCGACGCACCTCCTCGCCGGCGCGGAGCGCGCCGCCGTGCGCTACCAGGTCGAGGTCGCCTACGCGCAGGCGGCCGGGGCCGCGGAGATCTCGCGGCTCTCACGGCAGACGGTGGAGGGCGGCGAGGAGCTGCTCCGCAGCGTCCGCGCTCGCGAAGCCGCGGGCGACGTGAGCGAGCTCGACGTCGCGCTGGCGCAGGTGACGCTCGGCGAGCTGCGTAGCGCCGCGCTCGCCGACTCCCTCGCCGACGTCGAGGCGACACTGGCGCTGCAGACGCTCATGGGGCTGCCGCCGGACAGCGTCGTGATCCAGGCCGCCGATTCGCTCGCTGCGCTCCCCGCCACCGCCCCGCCCGCCGCCCCGGTCCTGCGCGTGGCCGCGGCGGAACGGCAGCTCGCGGCGCAGCAGGCGCAACTGCTGCTGGCGCGGCGCGACCGCTTCCCCGCCCTCTCCATTCGCGCCGGCTTCGAGCAGGGCGACCCGAGCGGCGGCGAGACGGGCGTGCTGCCGACGGTGGGGGTCGGCATCCCGATCCCGCTCTTCAGCCACGGCGGCGCCGAGGTGGCGCGGGCCCGGGCCGGCGCGGCGCGGGCGCAGGCGGAGCTCACGGGGCTGCAGCGCGAGAGCCGCGCGGCCCTCGCCGCGGCAGAGCGCGAGCGAAAGGCCGCCCGCATGCGCCTCGACCTCGACCGCAGCACCGTCGCGAGCGCCCAGCGAGTGGCGTCCCTCGCCCGGACCGCGTACGGCGAAGGGGCCTATCCGCTGGCGAGCGTGCTCGAGGCACAGCGCAACGCGCGCGACGCCCTGCGGAAGTACGTGGAAGACCTCGTGGGCAGCCGGAGGGCCGAGGCCGCCTACCGGCTCGCCGCCACCGCCGGAGGAGCGACGCCGTGATGCCGGAGACCGGGAAGTGGATCACCCGGGCGCGCGCCCGCTACGCCGCGGTGGTCGTCGCGGTGATCGTGCTTGCGCTCGTGCTCTGGCTCGTACTGCGCGGGCGTGGTGGCGGTGGAGAAGATGAGGTCCCGGCGGTCGTGAGCGCGCAGACCGCGCCGGCCGTCGTCCGCGCCTTCCCCGTCACCCTCTCCGCCCTCGGGACGGTGGACGCGCGCCCCGGTGCCGAGGCGCGGATCTCCGCGCCCGCCCAGACGCGCGTCACGAAGATCTTCGTCGGAACGGGCGACCGCGTGGCGGCCGGGCAGCCGCTCGTCTCCCTCGACGAGAGCGTCTGGGCCGCACAGGCCGCGCAGGCAGGGGCCGCCCTGCGCACCGCGCAGCAGGCGTACGACCGCGCGAAGCGGCTCGTCTCGGAGGGCGTCGCGCCGCGGAAGGAGGAGGAGACCGCCGCTTCGGACCTGGCGCAGGCGCGCGCCGCGCTCTCCGAGGTGCGGACGCGCCAGTCACTCGGCGTGCTGCGCTCCCCCATCGGGGGAATCGTCACGGCGATGCGCGCCACCCTCTCGCAGGCGGTCGACGCCAACCAGCCGCTCGTGGAGGTGGTCGATCCGCGCGGCCTCGAGGTCCTCTTCCACCTCTCGCCCGACGACGCGGCGCGGGTCGCGCCCGGCGACGCGGTTCGGCTCACCTCCGGACCGGACTCGGCGGCCGCCTTCGTGGGCACCGGCGTGGTGCGCGGCGTGAGCGCCGCCGTCGACTCCACCACGGGAAGCGTCGAGGTGCGCGCCACCGTCACCGCGCCCGCGCGCACCCTGCGGGTGGGCGAGAGCGTCTCGGGCCGGATCACCACCGCCGAGGTCCCCAACGCGGTGGTGGTTCCCGCCGCCGCCCTGGTGCCCGCCGACTCCGGCGTGCAGGTCTTCACGGTAGATGCCAGGGGCGTCGCCCACGCCACTCCCGTCATCGTGGGCGCGCGCACCGGCGATGCGGTCGAGATCACCGCCGGCCTGCGCGGCGGTGAGACGGTGGTCACGGAGGGTGCCTACGGCGTGACCGACGGCGCCCGGATCGTCAGCGGGGCCGGCCGGTGAGCCTCTTCGACGCCCTCGTCCGCCAGCGCCGGTTCGTCTACCTCGTCGTCGCGCTCCTCAGCGCGGCGGGGGTGGCGGCCGCGCTGGCCCTTCCCTCCTCGATCTACCCCGAGCTGAAGTTCCCGCGCATCACCGTCGTGGCGCAGGGCACCGCGCTGGGCGCGCGCCAGCAGATGTTCAGCGTCACGCGGCCCATCGAGGAGGCGGTGAGCGTCGTGCCGGGGCTGGAGCGGGTGCGCTCTCGCAGCATCCGTGGAGGGAGCGAGATCTCGCTCTCCTTCAGCCCCGGCACCGACATGGTGGTGGCACTACAGCTGGTCGAGGCGCGCATCAACCAGGCGCGCCCCGACATGCCGGCGGGCCTGGAGATCGAGGCGGAGCGCATGCTGCCGTCGCTCTTCCCCATCGTCACCTACAACGTCACCGGCCGCGACGCGCCGGAGCTCTACGACCTGGCGCGCTACCGGATCCGCCCCGCGCTCGCGGGCATTCCGGGCGTGGGCCACATCGAGGTCCAGGGTAGCGAGGTGCGGCAGGTGGAGGTGGTGGCGGACCCGGCGCGCCTCGCCACCGCCGGCCTGAGCTACGACGACCTCGCCACCGCCATCCGGCAGGCGCTCGGCGTCCAGGCGGTGGGCCGGGTGGACCGCGACTACAAGCAGTACCTCGTCCTCCGCGACGCCGAGGCCCACGCCGTGGCGGACGTGGCCGATGTCGTCGTCCGCGGCGCGCTGCGGGTGGGCGACGTCGCCACCGTGAGCATGGGCACGGAGGACCGCACGCGCCTCGTGCGCGGCGACGGCCGGCCGGCGGCCGTCATCAACGTCGCGCGACAGGCGGGCGGCAGCACCCTCGCCGTGGCCGACAGCGTGGACGCCACGATGGCGGCGCTGCAGCGCGTGATGCCGGCGGGGGTCCGGATCCAGAAGGTTTACGACCAGGCGGCACTGGTGAGAGAGGCGGTGGGCTCGGTTCGCGACGCCATGCTACTGGGCGCCCTGCTCGCCGTCGTCATCCTGCTCCTCTTCCTGCGTCACGGCCGCATCACCGCGATCAGCGCGGCGAGCATCCCGCTCACCATGGCGATCACCGTCTTCCTGATGAAGCTCTCCGGGGCGACGTTCAACCTGATGAGCCTGGGGGGGATGGCGATCGCCATCGGGCTGGTGATCGACGACGCCGTGGTGGTGACGGAGAACATCGCGCGCCACCTGGCGCTGCACCGGGAGCGGCGCGTGGCCGTCCGCGAGGCGATCGCGGAGCTCGTCTGGCCGGTGACGACCTCGACGCTCACCACCGTGGTCGTCTTCCTCCCGCTGGGGCTGCTGCAGGGAGTCGTGGGCCAGTTCTTCGTCGCCCTCTCCACCACGCTGGTCGTCGCGGTGCTGGTCTCGCTCGCCCTCGCGATGACGCTCGTGCCGCTCCTCGCGGATCAGTTCGTGGAGCCCACCCCGGCCACGCCACCCCGGTCGTCGGTCGTCGGTCGTCAGCTGTCACTCACGACCGATGACCGACGACTGACGACTGAAGACCGGGGTGGGGCGAGGGGGGAGTGGCTCGACCGCCTCACCGACGCCTACTCCCGCGCCCTCGATCGTGTCCTGCACCACGGGCGCGCGCTCCTGATGGTCGGCCTGCTGCTGGTGGTCGGCGGGATGATGCTCTACCGCTTCGTCGGAACCGGCTTCCTGCCGGTGATGGACGAGGGCGCCTTCGTGCTCGACTACGCCACGCCCACCGGCACGGCGCTCGCCGAGACCGATCGCCAGCTCCACATCGTCGAGGCGATCCTCGATCGCACACCGGAGGTGATGGCGACGACGCGGCGCACGGGCGCGGAGATGGGGCTCTTCGCCACCGAAGAGAACTCGGGCGACATGGTGGTGCGGCTGAAGCCGCGCGGCGAGCGCTCGCGCTCCGTCTTCGAGGTCGTCTCGGCGCTGCGCACGGAGATCAACCAGCGCGTGCCGCGGCTGCAGATCGAGTTCACCCAGATCCTCTCGGACCTCATCAACGACCTCTCCGGGAGCGCAGAGCCCGTAGAGATCAAGCTCTTCGGCGACCGCCTCGGCGCGCTGGAGGCGTACGCCGAGCGCATCTCGCCGAGGATCGAGAGGGTGGACGGGGTCGTGGACCTCTACGACGGCGTGGCCGACCCCGCGCCGGAGCTGCTGATGCACGTGAGCCCGACCGCCGCGGCGCGGATCGGGCTCACGCCCGAGCAGGTCGCCGCGCAGGCGCGGGCCGCCATGCTCGGCGCGATGGCCGGGGAGGTGCGGAGCGGGGAGCAGGTGGTCGACGTGCGCGTGCACGCTCCCGACGGCGTGCGCTTCGACCCCCGGCGGCTGGGCTCGATCCCCATCTTCGGGAGCGGGAGCAGCGTGCCCACGCCCCTCTCCGCGCTCGCCACCTTCGCCGACTCCAGCTCGCAGGCGGAGCTGCTGCGCGAGAATCAGCAGCAGATGATCGCCATCACCGCGGGCGTGGAGGGACGCTCCCTCGGCGACGTGATGGGCGACGTGCGATCGGTGCTCGCCGCCGATCCGCCGCCGCCGGGGGTGCGTCTGGAGCTGGGGGGGCAGTACGCGGGCCAGCAGGAGGCCTTCCGGAGCATGCTCCTGGTGCTCGCGCTCGCCGCGCTCAGCGTGGTGGGGGTGATGCTCGTGCAGTTCGAGAGCTTCATCGAGCCGCTGGTGATCCTCGTCGCCGCGCCGCTCTCCTTCGTCGGCGCCGTCGCGCTCCTGCTCGTCACCGGCACGCAGCTCAACGTCTCGTCGCTGATGGGATTGATCCTGCTGGTGGGACTGATCGTGAAGAACGGCATCATCCTGCTCGACTTCACCCGGCACCGGATGCGTTACGAGGGCGAGGCGCTCGGGCCCGCCGTCCGTGCCGCCGCGCGGGTCCGCCTGCGGCCCATCCTGATGACCACCCTCTGCACCCTCTTCGGGCTCCTGCCCCTCGCGCTGGGGATCGGCGCGGGGGCGGAGATGCAGCGCCCGCTCGCGCTGGCCGTCATCGGCGGGCTCGCCCTCTCCACCCCCGTCACCCTCTTCGTCGTTCCCACGCTGCTCGTGGCCATCCGCGGCCGCGGCTACGCCCTCCCGCGGGAGGCCTGAGGCGCTCCGGCGGCCGGCGCGCCCGCCTCAGTCCCCCGCGAGGTCGGCGAGCGCCTGCCGGGTGCGCTCGAGCACGCTCTGGCGCTCCTTGAGCTGCTCCTTGTAGTCGTGCGAGTCGGTGTGGGAGATCTCGGTGCGCAGTTCCTGGAGAACGGTGTCGAGGGTCTGCACGAGGATGCTGGCTTCCCGGGGCGTCAGTTCGAGCTGGAGCATGGGTGTCCGAACACGGGTGAGAGAGCGGGCGCAGTGTGCTTCTTCAGGATGGAGCCTCGGAGCTCCGGGAGCAATCTGCAGCCCCCGCGCGCGCCGCACAACGACCCCCGCGTTGCGCCAGGGGCGAGACGCCTCTCCGGGCTACGGGGCCCCCGAGGCACCCGCACCGAGCTCGCGGCGCACCGCGGGAGCGACCTCGGTGCCGAAGAGCTCGATGCTGCGCATGATCTTCTCGTGCGGAAGCGTACCGACGCTGAACTGGACGAGGAAGCGCTGGTGGTGGAAGATCTCGTGCTGGAAGAGGATCTTCTCGACCACCTCCCGCGGGCTGCCGACGAAGTTCGCGCCGCGGAGCGCGCGCGACGCCTCGAACTGCTGCCGGCTCATCGGCGGCCAGCCGCGCTCCCTCCCGATCCGGTCCATCATCGTGGCGAAGGGACGGAACGCCTCGTCCGCGGCCCGCTGGGACGTCTCGGCGACGTAGCCGTGCGAGTTGATGCTGAGCGGCGGCACGGGATGGCCGCCCCGGACGGCCGCCTGGCGGTGCAGCTCGGCGAAGGGCGCGAAGCGCTCCGGGAGACCGCCGATGATCCCGAGCGCCATCGGCAGGCCGAGCGCCCCGGCGCGCACCGCCGACGCCGGCGTGCCGCCCACCGCGACCCAGATCGGCAGACGCCGCTGCATCGGGCGGGGATAGACGCCGAGGCCATCCAGCGCCGCCCGGTGCTCGCCCCGCCAGGTCACGCGCTCGCTCTCGCGCAGCTCCAGCAGCAGGTCGAGCTTCTCGGCGAAGAGTTCGTCGTACTTCTCCAGGTCGTGCCCGAAGAGCGGGAAGGACTCGATGAACGAGCCGCGGCCGACCATGATCTCCGCGCGCCCCCCGGAGAGCAGGTCCAGCGTGGCGAACTGCTGGAAGACCCGCACCGGGTCGTCCGAGCTCAGCACGTTGACCGCGCTGGTGAGCCGGATGCGCCGGGTGCGCTCGGCGGCGGCCGCGAGCACGACGGCCGGCGCGGAGACGGCGAAGTCCGGGCGGTGGTGCTCGCCCACGCCGAAGACGTCGAGGCCGACCCGGTCGGCGAGCTCGATCTCCTCCATCAGGTCGCGCAGCCGCTGCCCCGCATCGATGGTGCGGCCCGTGGCCGGGTCCGGCGTGGTCTCCGCGAAGGTGTAGATCCCGAGTTCCATGCGAGGTCGTCAGCGGGGATGGGCCCGGCGCGGGAGCGGCGTCCGGTCCGCCCATGATGGCGCCGACGGGCCGGGGCTGCAACTACCGCTCACGACCCTCACACGGGTCCCGTCGCCTCCCGCCCCGTGGCCTCCTGCACCGCGATGCGGAAGAGCACCGTCCGGAAGGGCACCGGGTCGCCTTCCGCGCCGGTCTCGGGGATGAGCACGCGCAGCAGGCGGACGGCCCGCTCGTACTCCTCGCGCTCCCATTCCGGTCCCCCGGGGTCGATCACGTAGAAGCCCCCGTGCACCACGACGCTCCGCCAGCGGAAGAGGCCCTCGACCTCGTCCACCTCGAAGGCCACGGGCCACCAGCTCTCGCCCGTGGTCTCGACCTTCCGGCCCGGCGAGGTCCGGCCGTAGACCCACCCGTTCGAGTGCACGTAGTGGATCGGCTCGATGTCGACCCGGTTACCACGCGCGTACGCGATGCGGCCGACGTGGTTGCGCGTGAGGATCTCGTCGATCTCGCTCCGGTCGAGCTCGTGGAAGCTCGGCGCTTCGGACGCCTTCATCGGTCCCTCCAGCGTGGACGTGAACGCCCTCACCCGGCCGCCGCCGCGCCGGCGTAGTCGTGCGACTCGGTGGCCTCGATCCCGCCCCAGACCTGCGGCGGCACCAGCAGCACCGCGCACGAGGCGCGCCGCGCGACCTCGGAGGCCACGCTCCCGACCACGGCCCGCCGCACCGCGCCGTAGCCGTGCGTGCCCAGCACGATCAGGCCCGCCCGGTTGTCCTCGGCGTAGCGCACGATCTCCTCCGCCGGCGGCTCGCCCCAGAGCAGCTCCTCGCGCACGTCGAGCGCGGACGACCCCTCGACCCGCTCCAGCGCGGCCTCGGTCTCCCGGTCCAGCTCCGGCCCGATCACCGCGTGCCCGACGGAGACCCGCGCCAGGTCGAAGAGGCTGGGTACCACATGCACGACGCGGACCTCGACCGCGGGGAGTCCGCTCGTCGAGGGCGCCCCGAAGGCGAGCCCCCACGAGAGCGCCGTCTCCAGCGCGCCCGTCGCGTAATCCGACAGGTCGACGGGGACGACGACGCGACGCAGCGGCAGCGAGACCGGGCCGCGAACGATGAGGCAGGGCGCCTCGGCGGTCCGGATCACGCGATCCGCCGTGCTGCCCAGCACCCGCTGCCCGGCCGGGCGCCTGCGACTGGGACCCAGCACGATCAGGTCCGCCGCGACGTCACGCGCCCGCTCGACCACCGCCTTGAACGCCGTCCGGATCACCACCCGCCGGCTCGCCACCGCGGCGTGCCGGCCGAGGGTTCGCCCGATCTGGCCGTCGAGCGCCCGCTCCGCGTCGGCGATCCGGCGCTGGAAGGTGGGCGTCACGCCGAGATCGCCCGTGTACGGCGAGTCCTGCAGGTCGAAGGCGTGCAGGACGTGGAGCTCGGCGCCGCAGAGCGCCGCCAGCGCGCCGGCCGCCCGGAGGATGTCGTCCGAATCCCCCGAGAGTTCCGTGGCCGCGAGGATGGAGCGGAGCGTCAGAGGGAACATGCCGCACCTCCCTTCCCCGCGATGGCCAGGTCGTCCCACCTCGCGGCGGTGCGGCCGGGGATCACCAGCACGTTCCCGCGCGCGTTCCGCACCGTCGATTCGGCCACGCTCCCGAGCAGCCACCGCTCGGGCCCCGAACGGCCGTGCGTGCCGACGATGAGCAGCTCCGCGCCCCCGCTCGCAGCCTCTGCGACGATCTCGCGTGCCGGATCGCCGGTCCGGACCACGCCCGCGATTTCGAAGGGCCGCTCCTGGCGCTCGCGCAGGAACGCGGTCAGCTCCTCGCGTGCCGTCGCTATCAGCGCATCGGCGTGCACCGGCTGCGCGCGCTCCATCCCTGGCCAGACGACGAGGAGCGAGCGCACGGAAGACACCTCGCCCGGGGCGAGGCCCTCGGCGACGTCCAGCCCGGCCTCGTGCACGCCCTCGCTCAGCGGAGAGAGGTCCGTGGTGAGCAGTACGCGGCCCAGGCGCTCGGGGAGCGCGCGCCGCAGCACCAGTACCGGCGCCGGCGCGTGCCGCAGGACGCGCTGGGCCGTGGTCCCCAGGAGTGTGCGCGTCAGCGCGCCGCGCCGCGTCGCGCCGACGACGATCAGGTCCGCCGGCTCCCGCTTCGCCGCGTCGTGGATGGCGTCGGCGACCGGACCGGCCAGCGCGCGGTAGCGGACCGGTCCGGCGTAGCCGAGCTCGCCGACCTGTGCCTGCAACCGCGACTGCGCGTCGTCGCAGTACTCCCACACCCCTTCTCTGTCCACGTAGCCGGCGCCGGCGCGGACGTCCCACATGATCGGCGGGACCTCGAACGCGTGCACCAGGTCGAGCACCGCACCGGTGCGCTCGGCCAGCTCGACGGAGGGTGCGAGCACGGGGTCCACCGACTGGACGTCCGCGATCCCCGCGACGATGGTGCGGATCGGATACCTCATCTCTGCCTTCCGGCTCAGGGTGGACTCTCCCGCACGCCGCGGCCGCGCCGGCGCCTGCGGATCCGACATTGAATCAAACGCCTCCCTCTCCCCCGGTCAGTCGGGAGCTGGCCGATCACCCTGTCGGACCTTCTCCTGCCCGCGGCGTAGGCCCCGTCCCGCCCGCGGCCCGCCTCCTCCCGACACCCGCGGCGCCCTTCTCCCGACACCGCTTGCACGCCGCGTGCGGTACCTTCCCCGTTGCGAAGCCCGGCGGACGCGCGCTCCGTCGGCCATCCTCGCGGGCCCGCGCGCACGCGGAGACCCGCTCCGACCCGGAGGGAACTCATGAACCTCGTCCGCCTGCTGCTCGGCCGCGACGGCCGGACGGAGGAGGATCGCGCGGCGACCTACCATCTCCGCGTGACGCTCGTCGTCGCCCTGGCGCTCGCGCTCGGCGCGGCGCTCGAGTGGGCGCCGGCCGCGCCCTCCCCGTGGCGGTGGCTGGCCTTCGCCGTCGCCTACCTCGCCGGTGGCTACCGCATCGCCCTGGACAGCTGGGAGGAGCTCCGCCAGCGCCGGCTCTCGATCGACTTCCTCATGGGAGCCGCCGCCGTCGGGGCGGCGGTCGTGGGTAACCCGCTCGAGGGAGCCGTGCTGATCTTCCTCTTCAGCCTCTCCAAGGCGCTCGAGGCCTACGCCCTCGGCCGGACGCGGCACGCGATGGCCCGGCTGATGGACCTCAGCCCCAGCGAGGCCACCCTCGCCGACGAGAGCGGCCGCGCGAGCGGCACCGTTCCCGTCGAGAGCCTCGCACCCGGCCAGGCGATCCTCGTCCGGCCGGGTGAGCGGATCGCCGCCGACGGCCGGGTCCGCTCCGGTCGCAGCGAGGTCGACCAGGCCGCCATCACCGGCGAGTCGATGCCCGTGCGCAAGCAGGCGGGCGACGAGGTGTACGCGGGGACGATCAATCAGGGCGGTGCGCTCGTCGTCACCGTCACCCGCCCGGCCGGCGAGACGATGCTCGCGAGGATCGCGCGGCTGGTGGAGGAGGCCCGCGCGCAGCGGGCGCCCGCGCAGCACTTCATCGACCGCTTCGCCCACCCGTACACGCTCGCGGTCGTCGCCGCGACGGTCCTCGCGGCCGTCCTGCCGCCTCTACTCACGGGCGCGGAGTGGGGGGTCGCCTTCTACCGCGCCATGACGCTGCTGGTGGTGGCCAGCCCCTGCGCCCTGGTCATCTCCACGCCCTCGGCGATCCTCTCCGGCATCGCCAACGGGGCGCGGAACGGCGTCCTCTTCAAGGGCGGCGCATATCTGGACCTGGCGGGCACCATCGACACCATCGCCTTCGACAAGACCGGCACCCTCACCGTCGGCCGGCCGCGGCTCGTCGAGATCGTCGGCCCTCGGGACCCCGATCCGGGCTCCGCGGGGCCCGGCGAGCATCGCCTGCTCGCGCTGGCGGCCGCGGTGGAGCGCACCTCCGAGCATCACCTGGCGCGCGCCGTCACCGAGGCGGCTCGCGGCCGCGGCATCGCCGTGCCCGCCGTCGACGACTTCGTATCCTATCCGGGTGAGGGCGTTACGGGACGGGTGGACGGGGATCCGGTCTGGGTCGGGAACGCCGTCCTCGCCGGGCGCCGGCGCGCTCGGATCGGGATGTTGCTCCAGGGCTGGACCGCCGAGCAGACCTCGCTCGGCCGCTCGGTGGTCTACGTCGGCGTGGAGGATCGGACGGTGGGCGCGATGTCCTTCGGCGACACCCTCAAGCCGGGCGCCGCCGCGGCGGTGCGCCACCTGAAGGAGGAGGGCGTCCGCTGGATCACCGTCCTCTCCGGCGACCACCCCGACGCCGTGCGCGCGATCGCCGGCGAGCTGGGGGTCGACGAGGTGCGCGCGGGACTCCTCCCGCACGAGAAGGTGGACGCGGTGCGCGAGCTGGTGGAGAGCGGCGCCGTCGTGGCGATGGTCGGCGACGGCGTCAACGACGCCCCGGCGATGGCGACCGCGGCACTGGGCGTCGCCATGGGCGCGATCGGGACCGACGTCGCCATCGAGACGGCCGACGTGGTGCTGATGAGCGACGAGGTCGAGAAGATCGACTACGTCATCCACCTCGGAAAGCGCGCACGCCGCGTGGTCCGGGAGAACGTCTACTTCAGCGTCGGATGGATGCTCTTCCTGGTCGTCCTCGCCCTCACCGTCGGCATCCCCCTCCCGGCCGCGGTCGTCGCGCACGAGGGGAGCACGCTCCTCGTCGCCGCGAATGGGCTGCGCCTGCTGCGCGGCGGCCCGCACCCATCCTCGCGCCCCGGCGCCTACGCGCGCCGGGTGGCGCGCTCGCGCTACCGGCGGCCGTCGGCGTCGAAGAACCCGTCGGCGCCCGCCTGGCGATAGGCGTTGGCCCGCGCGGCGGCCGGCCCCACCCGGCCGGCCGTCCGTGGCCGTCCTCTACGAGTCGGCGACGGTCGCGCCCGCCGCGGACATGGCTCCGGCGTCGGCGCTCTCGGGCGGTCGGACGTTGGGCAGCAGGACCGCCAGCAGGCCCAGGAGCGGAAGGAAGGCGCAGGCTTCATAGACGAACACGATGCCGTAGCGGTCCGCGAGCGCACCCAGGACGGCGGCACCGATTCCGCCGAGGCCGAACGAGAAGCCGTAGAACAGGCCCGACACCATGCCGATCCGGTGGGTCAGCATGTCCTGCGCGTACACGATGATCGCGGGGAAGGCCGAGGCCAGCACCAGCCCGATCACGACGCTCAGGCCGACCGTCCACGCGAGATCGACGTGGGGGAGCACCAGCGTGAACGGGGCGATGCCGAGGATGGAGAACCAGATCACCTGTTTGCGGCCGATGCGGTCGCCCAGCGGCCCGCCGATCAGGGTTCCGAACGCGACGGCCAGCAGGAAGACCGCCAGCAGGTGGTCCGCGGCCTTCGCCGACAGGCCGAACCGCTGGATGAGATAGAAGGTGTAATAGCTGCTGATGCTGGCGAGATAGAAGAACTTCGAGAACATCAGCAACAGGAGCACGCCGATGGTGCGGCGCACGACGGGAGCGGGAAACCGCGACTCGTCGCTCACCACGCGCCGCTGCGCCGGCCTGTCCACGTGCGCGCTGTACCAGCGGCTGACCTGCAGGAGGACCACGATCGCCAGCAGGGCGGCGAGTCCGAACCAGCCGGCGTGGGCGCGCCCGTACGACAGCACCACTACCGCCGCCAGCGCCGGCCCCGCTGCCTGGCCGAGGTTTCCGCCGAGCTGGAAGAGCGACTGCGCGAGCCCGTAACGCCCCCCGGACGCCATGCGAGCCACGCGCGAGGATTCCGGGTGGAACACGGCGGACCCGCACCCGATCATCCCCACGGACACCAGCAGGACCGCATAGGTCGGCGCCACCGACAACAGCAGCAGGCCGCCCAGGGTGAAGAACATCCCGATCGGCAGCGAGAAGGGCATGGGACGCTTATCGGTCACCAGCCCGACCACCGGCTGCAGCAGCGAGGCGGTCATCTGGAAGGTCAGCGTGATCAGCCCGATCTGCACGAAGCCGAGGCGGAACTCGCCCTTGAGCAACGGATAGATCGCGACGATCACCGACTGCATCATGTCGTTGAGGACGTGGACGAAGCTCACCGCGCCGATCACGGCGAATCGCGGCCGTCCGTGCGTCTTCCACACCCCCCGATCGGATCTGGCGGCGGCCGCGGCCACCGCCACTGTCTTCGGCTTCATTCCGGCACTGCGGATCATCCTCTCGCTCCGGCGACGTCGTTCGCCGAAAGATAATCGTGCGCAGCCGGTGGGGGACAGGTGCGGCGGGGCGCCGGACCTCGCCCGGCGCCGGGCTCAATAGCGCAGCTTCCCCTCCTCCACCCGCGCCGGCGCCGTGTACGGGTGCTCGCGCGGCTCGCCCGGCCCCATGATGTGCAGCACCGTCCAGCCGTGCGCCTTGAAGTGGTCGGCGATCATCGAACGGTGGCAACGCCACCACACGCCCTCCGCGCACATGACCGCGGCGCGGTCCTCGCGGGCCAGACCGGCGAGCCGCGCGGCCGCGGCGGCGAACTCGGGCGTGTCCATGTAATCGGCGTAACCGCGGAAGGCTTCATTGCGCCAGGCGGTGTGCGGGGAATCGGGGCGCGCCGCGCGCCGGCCACCCAGCTCGGGCAGGGGCGTGAAGCCGATCCCCGAGAGAGCGAGCGCGTGCTCCAGCTCCGTCGGGTTGAACTGCGGGTTCTTGCGCGAGCCGGGAAAACGCCGCACGTCTACCACGCGGGTGATTTTCTGGGCGCGCAGCAGGTCGATGAAGTCCTCGATCGGGCAGTTCGAGTGGCCGATCGTCCAGAGCGTGCCCGGTGGGCGGAGCGCGGACGAGGTCACCCGGAGCCGCCTCGCCCGGATGGACGCGCACCCGTGCGGCTCCGTGCTTGCGGCATCAATCCATCACCACCCGAAGGAGGAAGTCATGGCGACGAAGCGTTTCGAGGTCGGCGACCACGTGCGCTGGAACTCCGAGGCGGGGCACGTCAGCGGCCACATCACCCGTGTGGTCACGTCTCCGGAGAGATTCAAGAGCTACACCGTCCACGCCAGCGAGGAAGAGCCGCAGTACGAGATCAGGAGCGACAGGACCGACCATGTCGCCATGCACAAGGGCTCAGCGCTGACGAAGATCGCGGGCTGACGCCGCGCGGTCACTTCGAATCCTGCTCCCAGCGCGCCTCCGCGCCCGCGGGCCGCAGCCACGAGCGCACGATCCACCCGAGCGCGGCGCGCAGCCGCGGCCAGATCGGCCGGCGAGCCGTCTTCATGCCCGTCCCTCCCGCGCCACGCCGGTATCGTCGCGAGCCCACGAGCGCAGCGCGCCGTCCCGCGCGTTCACCCGGATCCAGTCCGCGGTGCGGGCGGCGAGCGCGGAGATCGTCAGCGCGGGGTTCGCCGAGCCCTGCGTGGGCAGCACGCTGCCGTCGCAGACGAAGAGGTTCGGGACGTCCCAGCTACGGCACCAGCGGTCGACGACGGAATCCGTTGCTGAGGCGCCCATCCGGCAGGTGCCCACCAGGTGCGCGAAGCGCTTCACCCAGTGCGTCTCGACCGCGCCCGCGGCCCGGAGCACGGCCTCCGCCCGCGCGATCCCGGCGCGCATCATCCGCCGGTCGTTCTCGAAGAGGTTGAAGCACACGTAGGGGACCGGTATGCCGAACCGGTCCTTCGCCGTCGGGTGGATGGTGACCCGGTTGCGCTCGTCCGGCAGGATCTCGCCCAGGACGCCGATCGCGGCGTAGTGGTTGTACTGCTGCATCGCCCGCAGCAGCTCCTCGCCGAAGAGGCCCGACTCCTCGGCGATCAGGTGAGACATCGCGATGGGCAGCGGCGCGACGGTCTGCAGGGCGTAGCCGCGCACGAAGTCGTTCCGCGGGTCGGTCTCGTAGAACTCCTCGCTGATCGCGCACGCCGGCGGCGCCTTGTACTGGCGGATCATCTTCTCGAAGCGTCCCCACACCACCGGCCCCGCCTGCGCCATCAGGTTCTTTCCCACCAGCCCGCTCGAGTTCGCCAGGTCGTTCGAGTTGAGCAGCAGCCGCGGCGTCTCGATGGCGTAACCGGCGACGATCACCGCGCGGGCGCGCTGCTGCTCGTCGACCACGCGACCGTCCTCGAGCGTGCGATAGTAGCGCACGCCGCTGACCCGTCCCGAGCGGTCGAGCGGGACCTCGTAGGCCATGCACCCCGTGCGGATCTCGGCGCCGTGCTCGATCGCATCTGGGATGTGGCTCACCATCGTGCTGCTCTTCGCGCCCACCTTGCAGCCGAGCAGGCAGAAGCCGCGCATGATGCAGTGCGGCCGCTTGCCCACGCGACCCGCCGGGATCGCCACCGGTCCGCCCGCCACGACCGGGATGCCGAGCTTCGTGCACCCCTCGATGAGCTGCTGCCCCGCGGTGCCCGCCTCGAGCGGGGCGTAGGGGTAGCCGTGCGGCTTCCCCCACGGGTAGTAGGCCGGCCCCGAGACCGGGTACTCGCGCTCCATGCGCTCGTAGTACGGCTCCAGCTCCTCGTAGT
>DASSTO010000066.1:0-15170 GCA_035707865.1 Longimicrobiaceae bacterium
GTTCTGGGGCTTCAAGACCGTCGGCGTCTTCCAGAACGCGGACCAGCTGGCGAACACCCCGCAGCGCGGCACCGAGCAGCCGGGCGACCTGATCTTCCAGGACACGAACGGAGACGGGACGATCACGGACGCCGACAAGACCTTCCTGGGCTCCCCGATCCCGAGCGTCGTCTACGGGCTGAACGGCACGGCGACCTGGGGCGACTTCGACCTCTCCGCGTCGTTCAGCGGTCAGTCGGGGAACAAGATCTTCAACGGGAAGAAGGCGGTCCGCTTCGGGGCCGACAACTTCGAGACCTCGTACCTGGACCGGTGGCACGGTGAGGGGACGAGCAACACCGAGCCGCGCGTGACGAACGCGGGGACGAACTACGTCGCCTCCGACCGCTTCATCGAGGACGGCTCCTTCTTCAAGCTCAATGCGCTGCAGCTGGGCTACACGCTGCCGCGACGCCTGCTGACGAGTCTGAGCGCGAGCAACGCCCGCATCTACGTGAGCGGGACGAACCTCTTCACGCTCACCGATTACAGCGGCTACACGCCGGAGCTGCCGGGTGGGACTGTGCTCAACACCGGCATCGACCTCGGCGTCTACCCGGTGATGCGGACGTACACGGTGGGCGTGAACGTGAGCTTCTGAGGTGCCTCTCCTCGAAACCAGCGCAACCGAAAGCGGAGTAACGAAGATGAGAACTCATATGCAGCGCGCGGGGTGGAGGGCGGCCGGAGTGCTCTCGCTCGCGTTCGCGCTCGGGACGGCCGGGTGCGGCGACTTCCTGACCACCGCGCCGAAGGGCGAGCTGACCACGCCCAACTTCTTCACCAGCGCCGACCAGGCGATCCAGGCGACGAACGCCACCTACAGCATCCTGCGGGGGTGGGACGTGCACGTCTTCGCGTGGATCGGGATGACGGACATCGTCTCGGACGATGCCACGAAGGGGAGCACGCCGGCGGACGCCAGCTTCCTCCTCGACCTCGACAACCTCAACTTCGACCCGGGGAATTCCGCCTTCAGCGGTACCTGGAACGGGTACTACCAGGGCATCTACCGGGCGAACGTCGCCCTGCAGAACATCCCCGGCGTGGACATGGATCCCGCGCTGAAGGCGCGGCTCATCGCGGAGAACCAGTTCCTGCGCGCCTACTACTACTTCTTCCTGGTGCGCGCCTTCGGCGGGGTGCCGCTCATCACCCAGCCGCTGACGCCGGGTGAGTTCACGCAGCCGCGCGCGAGCGCCGACTCCGTGTACGCGCTCATCGAGAGTGACCTGAAGGCCGCCATCGCCGTGCTGCCCGAGAAGTCGCAGTACGCCGCCGCCGACATGGGCCGCGCGACGAAGGGCGCGGCCGAGGCGCTCCTCGCCAGGGTCTACCTCTTCCGCAAGGACTACCAGAGCGCCTATCAGTACGCGACCGCGGTGATCAACTCGGGCGAGTACAGCCTCGAGCCGGACTACGACAAGATCTTCACCGAGGCGGGTGAGAACGGCCCCGGCTCCGTCTTCGAGGTGGGCGCCGTGGCGCTGGAGTCGGGTGGCGGCGGGAGCCAGTACGCGCAGGTGCAGGGGGTGCGTGGCACGCCGAACATCGGGTGGGGCTTCAACGACCCCTCGCCCGGCCTGGAGGCGAGTTTCCAGCCCGGCGACCCGCGCCTCGAGGCCACCATCCTCTACCCGTGGGAGCAGCTCCCGGACGGCTCGGGCCAGGTGGTGTACTTCAACCCGAGCATGGAGAACAACCGCTACAACCAGAAGGCGTTCGTCTCGCCCGACACGCCCGGGGGATCGGGCAACAGCGGGAAGAACATCCGGATCATCCGCTACTCCGACGTGCTGCTGATGGCGGCCGAGGCGGCGGAGCAGCTGAACAAGCCGGGTGAAGCGCAGACGTGGCTCAACATGGTGCGGGAGCGGGCGCGCGGCGGGCAGAGCGTGACGCTGGGCTTCAGCCCGGAGGAGATGGCGGAGTCGATCGCCGGGGACGTGCTGGGGCTGGCGCCAGGGACGAGCCGCGTCTTCGTCCGCTACGCCAACCCGGGCAGCGCGGCCTACGCCGCGGGCCTGCGGAGCTTCGACGCGCAGTGCGCCGATGGCGGCGGCTGCCCGAATTCCACCGTTCCGCCGGTGCAGGTGCTCAACGCCGACATGATCCAGTCGGTCAACGGCACGCCGGTCACGACCCTGCAGAGCTACTTCGACGCGCTGAAGTCGCTCTCGCCGGGGAGCACGGCGGCACTCGGGGTGCTGCGCGTCAAGCAGAGCGACTCGGGCGCAACGACGGCGACGCCGCTGGTGGTGACGGTGGAGGCGCAGGCGCTGCTGCCGGACGTGACCGCGACCGGGCAGGATCTGCTGGACGCCATCTGGCACGAGCGCCGCTGGGAGCTGGCGATGGAGCAGCACCGCTGGTTCGACATCGTCCGCCAGGGCCGCGCGCAGGAGCTCATGGCCGCGGTCGGGAAGAACTTCCAGCCGTTCATGGTACTCTATCCGATTCCCTCCGGTGAGGTGCAGATTGCGGGTCTGCAGCAGAACCCCGGCTACTGAGAGCGGAACAGGATACCGAATGGCCACGATCAAGGATGTCGCGCGGGAGGTGGGGGTCTCGGTGGCGACCGTCTCGCGGGTCTTCAACGGGAACGCGCCGGTGCGTCCCGAGACCCGCGAACGGGTGCTCGACGCGGCCCACAGGCTGCGCTACGTGCCGAACGCGGCGGCGCGCAGCCTGATCACCAACCGTGCGCACACCCTTGGCGTGCTTCTGCCGGATCTCTTCGGCGAGTTCTTCTCCGAAGTGCTGCGCGGCATCGACCACATGGCGCAGCAGAACGGCTACCACCTGCTCGTCTCGAACTGCCACGACGAGCACCGGGGCCTGGAGGCGGCGATCCAGGCGATGCAGGGGCGCGTGGACGGCATCATCGTCATGGCTCCCGACCTGGACGCCGGGCGGGTGGAGGAGACGATTCCCGACGGTACCGCGGCGGTGCTCCTGAACTGCCGCCGCGGCGCGCGGGTGCACCAATCCCTCACGGTGGACAACCGCGGCGGGGCCCGCGCCGCCACCCGTCACCTGATCGAGCACGGCTACCGGCGCGTGTCGATCATCCGGGGTGCCGCGGGCAACCGCGACGCGGAGGACCGGCTGATCGGCTACCGCGAAGCGATGCGGGAGTTCGGCGGCGCGTGGGCGGAGGATCTCGAGGTGCTCGGCGACTTCTCGGAGTCGTCGGGCTACCGCGCGGCGCGGGCGCTGCTCGCGCTGCCGGAGCGGCCGCGGGCGATCTTCGCCTCGAACGACGGGATGGCCATCGGGGCGCTGAGCGCCCTGGGAGAGGCGGGCGTGCGGGTGCCGGAGGAGATCGCGATCGTCGGGTTCGACGACATCCCGGTCTCGCGGTACGTGAACCCGCCGCTGACCACGATGGAAGTTCTCATCAACGACCTGGGAGGTAGGGCGTGTCAGCTCCTGTTGGATGCCGTGGAGGGTCGGGACGGGGTGGGGCTGGGGGGGCGCGCGGAGATCGTGCCCACCCGGCTCGTCGTGCGCAGCTCGTGCGGCTGCGCGGCCGCGCAGCGCTCGCCGTGAGCCTCGTCGGCTCGTCCGCGAGGGGGGGAGGGGTGGGGAAGGGGCTCCGCCGGCTCGTCGCGTGCTCGGGGGCCGTGCTCCTCGCGGCGTGCGCGAACCAGTCGGCGCCCCCCACCACTCCACCCCCGACGACCCAACCCTCGCGGGAGGCGTTCGTCGACACCCTCGAAGAGCGCACCTTCCGCTTCTTCTGGGATACGGCGAACCCGGCCAACGGTCTCGTGCCGGACCGCTGGCCGGACCCGCCGTTCTCCAGCGTGGCCGCCGTCGGCTTCGGCCTCGGCGCCTACCCGGTGGGCGTGGAGCGCGGCTACGTCACCCGCGACGAGGCGCGGGCGCGCACACTCGCCACGCTGCGCTTCCTCTGGAACGCACCGCAGGGACCGGGGGCCACCGGCGTCGCCGGCTACCGCGGCTTCTACTACCACTTCCTCGACATGAACACGGGGCTCCGCTTCAAGACCGTGGAGCTCTCGACGATCGACACCGCCCTGCTGATGGCCGGCGTGCTCACCGTGCAGGAGTACTTCGATCAGGACCAGCCGCAGGAGCGGGAGATCCGCTCGCTCGCCGACTCGCTCTACCGGCGCGTGGACTGGGCGTGGATGCAGGATCCCTCCGGGCTCGTCAGCATGGGTTGGAACCCCGAGAACGGGCGCCTCACCAGTGCCTACGAGGGCTACGACGAGGCGATGATCCTCTACCTGCTGGCGCTGGGCTCGCCCACCCACCCGGTGGAGGCCACGGCCTGGCCGGCGTTCACGAGCACCTACCCCTGGAAGGAGTTCTACGGGCAGACCCACGTGAACTTCGCTCCCCTCTTCGGCCACCAGTATTCGCAGATCTGGGTGGACTTCCGGGGAATCCAGGACGCGTTCATGCGCGGCAAGGGCATCGACTACTTCGAGAACTCGCGCCGCGCCACCCTCGCGCAGCAGTCCTACGCTGCCGACAACCCGGGCGGCTGGGTGGGTTACGGCGCCAATGTCTGGGGGCTCACCGCGAGCGACGGTCCGGTCGGCGCCACGCTCGTCGTCGACGGCCGCTCGCGGACGTTTCACACCTACTGGGCGCGCGGCGCCGACGCCACCGCCATCCGCGACGACGGCACCATCGCTCCCACCGCCGCGGGCGGCTCCGTCGCCTTCGCGCCCGACATCGCGCTCGAGGCGCTCCAGACGATGCGTCGGAGCTACGGCGACAACCTCTTCGGCCAGTACGGCTTCTACGACGCCTTCAACCCCACGCTGCGCGGGAACGAGCAGGTCTCCGCGGGCCACATCGTGCCGGGCGTGGGCTGGTTCGACGACCAGTACCTCGGTATCGACCAGGGGCCGATCGTCCTGATGCTCGAGAACTACCGTTCGGGACTGATCTGGGATCTCCTGCGCACGAACCCGTACATCGTCCGGGGCCTCTGCCGCGCCGGGTTCACGGGCGGGTGGATCGAGGGGCGCTGCGGGTGAGGGATGGAAGCTGACGGAAGCTATCAGCTATCAGCTACTGCTTGGCTGATAGCTGATAGCTGATAGCTGATAGCTGATAGCCCCTTGGACCGAACAATCTCCCCAACCCCATGAGAGAGGACATCCCATGGAGCGGAAGCTCAGCCGGCGGGACTTCGTGAAGAGATCCGTGGTGACCGGCGTGGGGCTGACACTGGCCCCGGGCTGCAGCGTCTATCGCCCCCCGCGCTCGGGCCTGCCTGCGCTCGACATCGGGCGCCACGTCGACCCGGACAGCCGCTTCTTCTCGACCGTGGGGATCGAGACGTTCAGCAGCCACGACACGGACAGCCGGGGCGACCTCTGGCCGTCCTGCTGGGCGGACGACGACCACCTCTACACGGCCAACGGAGACGGCTGGGGCTTCGGGACCAAGGCGGACGATGCCGACATCGTGGTGAGCCGCGTCAGGGGGACGCCGGAGACGGGTCTGAGCGGCGAGGTCCTCTCGCGCGGCGCCGACGTGGCGAAGGTCTGGGGCGACCACTACAACCGCAAGCCGACGGGGATGCTCGCCATCGACGGGGACGGGGACGGCGTCGACGAGCTCTACCTCGCCGTGCAGGACCTCAACGCCCGGCCGTGCCCGGCGTGCTTCAACGACGCGCCGAGGGCGAGCATCTCGAGGTCCGTGGACCACGGGAAGAGCTGGCAGACGACCGAGGCCCCGATGTTCACCGACTACCGCTTCACCACCATCTTCTTCCTGGACTACGGGAAGAGCGGCGAGCACGTCCGGGTCCTGGGGCCGGAGGGTGCGCGCTACGCCTACGCCTACGGGATCGATCACAACTGGCGCAGCCCGACCGACCCGTCGCGGCCGAAGCCGACCGACCTCTACCTCGCGCGCGTCCCCAGGGACCGGATAATGGACCGCTCCGCGTGGGAGTTCTTCTCCGGGCTGAACGTGGGCGGGGCGCCGACGTGGAACGTGGACCTCGCCGCGCGGAGAGCGGTGCTGCACGACGGCCGGACCGTCTACCCGGCCCTCCTGGGCGGCGGCCGCCCTGTGGGCGACGTCGCCACGAACGTCGGGGTGATCTCACAGGGCGGCGTCGTCTACAACGCGCCGCTGAAGCGCTACATCTACAGCTCCTGGACCTGGTACACCTTCGAGTTCTACGAAGCGCCGCAGCCGTGGGGCCCGTGGCGTCTCTTCATGCACAAGGACTTCGGCGCGGCCCCTTTCTTCGGCGAGTCGGACGATCCGGCGTGCCCGGGCCTCAACGAGGGCGGCTATCCGACCACGGTCCCCTCCAAGTACATCAGCGCCGACGGCCGGACGATGTGGGTGCAGTCGAACACCTGGGAGCGATGGAATTACGCATGCGGCGCGTCGAACTACAACTTCTCGCTCCGGAAGATGACCGTGGAGCCCTTCGCCCCGGGCGAGCCGACGAACCGGCCTGACGCATCGAACGACCTCGCAGTGAACGGCGAGGGCGCGACTCCGATCGAGAAATGCGCCCATTACGGCCGGTTCGATGCGTACGACCGGGGCGGCCGGCGGGGCAGCGACGACAGCCTCGACTACGACGCCCAGAAGCCGGTCGACTTCTGGGGCTACACCTGGACACGGCCCTACAACCTCGACCGCGTGGTCTACACCACGGGCGAAACCTCCGCCGACGGCGGCTGGTTCGCCGCGGCGGGCGGGCTCCACGTGCAGGTGCGGCAGGACTTCCGGTGGGTGGACGTCGGGGAGCTCTCCATCACGCCCGACTACCCCTACGACGCGAGCGCCGGCCCGAATAGGAGCTACCGAATCTCCTTCCGTAACACCTGGGGCGACGGCGTGAGGATCATCGGAGCACCGGGCGGCGAGCTGCGCTTCACCAGCATCGCCGAGCTCGAAGTCTACTACGCGGATTGAGGCCCTGCGCATGTCCCGAATCTCCCGAGATCAACTTCTACCGCCGCGACGACTGGTCGCCGACGGCATACTGCCATCTGACCGAGCCCACCACCGACCCGCCGCCGCTCGCCCCCGTGGCCGAGCGGGCGGGCGGGCCGGGCGCACCGTGGACGATTGACGACGAATACGCAGAGATTCCGCAAGGAACCGTGGAGAGGAAGATGGAACTGTCGAGAACGATGAAGAGAACGGGCGCCGCCGCGCTCCTCCTGGGCGCGCTCCTGCCCGCGGCGTGCGCGCCGCCCACCGGCGCGGCGCGCCCGGGTGCGGCGCCGGGCCCCGCCGCAACGCGCGAGGAGCAGTTCGTGGATTCGCTCCTCTCGCAGATGACGCTCGAGGAGAAGGCGGGTCAGCTCAACATGTCGCCCGGGCGGTGGAGCAACACGGGTCCCGCCGCGCCGGTGGGCGGAGAGGACCAGATCCGCCGCGGCGAGATCGGCTCCTTCCTGGGCGTCTGGGGCGCTCAGGTGACGCACGACCTGCAGCGGATCGCCGTGGAGCAGTCGCGGCTGCACATCCCGCTCCTCTTCTCGTTCGACGTCATCCACGGCTACCGCACCATCTTCCCCGTGCCTCTGGCCGAGGCGAGCAGCTGGGACCCGGAGCTGGCCGGGAGGGCGGCGCGCGTCGCGGCGGTCGAGGCGGCCGCGGGCGGCGTGCAGTGGACCTTCGCGCCGATGGTCGACATCGCGCGCGACCCGCGCTGGGGGCGCATCGTCGAGGGCTCGGGCGAGGATCCGTTCCTCGGCTCCGCCCTCGCCGCGGCGCGGGTGCGCGGCTTCCAGGGCACCGACCTCGCCGACAGCCTGACCGTCGCCGCCACGCTGAAGCACTTCGCCGCGTACGGGGCAGTGGAGGCGGGGCGCGACTACAACACCGTCGACATGTCCGAGCGGCGGCTGCGCGACGTCTACCTGCCGCCCTTCCACGCCGGCGTCTGCGTGGGCGCGGAGTCGGTGATGCCGAGCTTCAACGAGATCTCCGGCGTGCCCTCGCACGCCAACCACCACCTGATCACCGACATCCTGCGCAACGAGTGGGGCTTCGACGGCGTGGTGGTGAGCGACTACACCGGCATCATGGAGCTCCTCCACCACGGCATCGCGGCGGACAGCGCCGAGGCGGCGCGCCTCGCCCTGCACGCCGGGGTGGACGTGGACATGGTCAGCCGCATCTATCTCGACTTCCTCCCCGAGCTGGTGCGCCAGGGCCGGGTGCCGCAGTCCGAGCTGGACGACGCCGTGCGGCGCGTGCTGCGGATGAAGTACGACCTCGGCCTCTTCCAGGACCCCTACCGCTACAGCAGCGTCGCGCGGGAGCAGGCGCTGGAGCTCACGCCCGAGCACCGCGCCGTCGCGCGCCGGATGGCCGACGAGTCCATGGTGCTGCTCCGGAACCAGGGCGCCACGCTCCCGCTCGACCGCGGCAGCGTCCACACCCTCGCGGTGATCGGCCCGCTCGCCGACGACCAGCCCTCCTCGCTCGGCAGCTGGGCGGGCGCCGGCCGGCCGGAGGACGCGGTGACGGTCCTCGCCGGCCTCCGCAAGGCCGTGGCGCCCGGCACCACGGTGCTCTACGAGAAGGGCGTTCCCGACGTGCTGAGCACCGACAGCAGCGGCTTCGCGGCCGCGGTCGCGGCGGCGCAGAAGGCCGACGCGGTGGTGCTGGTGGTCGGGGAAACGGCCGCGATGACCGGCGAGGCGACGAGCCGCGCCACCATCGATCTGCCCGGCGTGCAGCTCCAGCTCGCCAAGGCGGTGATCGCCACCGGCAAGCCCGTGGTGACGGTGCTGATGAACGGCCGCCCGCTGACCGTCGACTGGCTGGCCGAGCACTCCCCGGCTCTCCTGGAGAGCTGGTTCCTGGGCGTCGAGACGGGGAACGCCGTCGCGGACGTGCTCTTCGGCCAGGTGAACCCCAGCGGGAAGCTCCCGGTGACCTTCCCGCGCGTGACGGGCCAGATCCCGATCTACTACGCCCACAAGAACACGGGCCGGCCGCCGCAGGCGGATCAGCACTACACCTCGAAGTACCTCGACGTCCCCTGGACGCCGCTCTACCCGTTCGGCTACGGGCTCAGCTACACGACCTTCTCCTACGGTGCGCCGCGGCTGAGCAGCGCCACGATCGGCCCCGACGACACGCTGCGTGTCGCCGTGGACGTGACCAACACCGGCCAGCGCGCGGGTACCGAGGTGGTGCAGCTCTACCTGCGCGACCTCGTGGGCAGCGTCACCCGTCCGGTCGAGCAGCTGCGCGGCTTCCAGCGCGTCGAGCTGCAGCCCGGCCAGACGAAGACCGTCACCTTCTCGCTCGACCGGAACGACCTGGCCTTCTACGGCCTCGACATGAAGCGCGTCGCGGAGCCGGGCTGGTTCACCGTCTCCACCGGCGGCAGCTCCGCGGACGTGAAGTCGGTGAACTTCCAGCTCACCACGCCGGACGGGCAGGCGGTCGCCGTGCCGGAGGGCTGCGAGGGCCGGTCGTGAGGGGATGGACGAAGCTCCCGCTGGTCCTCCTGGTAGCCGCTCCGCCCGCGGGGTGCGCCGCCGCACCGCCGTTTCCCGCCCCGGCCCCGACCCGCGCCCCCGACACGCGCCTCGAGGCGCGTGTGGACTCCGTGCTCGCGCTCATGACGCTGCAGGAGAAGGCCGGGCAGCTGAGCATCACCGGAGGCCGGCCGGACCTGGACTCGCTCGTCGTGAGCGGGGCGCTCGGCGGCACCAACGGCGTGCTCCCCGGCAAGGACGTCGCGCGGTACACGCAGCGCATGCAGCGGCTGGCGATGCGGTCGCGGCTGCGCATCCCGCTCACCTTCATGGGCGACGTGATCCACGGCTTCCGGACCACGCTGCCCGTCCCCCTGGCGATGGCCGCCACGTGGGACACGGCGCTGGTGCGGCGCGCGGAGCACATGTCGGCGGTGGAGGCCGCCGCTGCCGGCGTGAACTGGACCTTCGCGCCGATGCTGGACGTCGCCCGCGACCCGCGCTGGGGGCGCGTCGTCGAGAGCCCGGGCGAGGACCCCTTCCTCGGCGCCGCGATGGCCCGCGCCGAGGTGACCGGCTTCCAGGGCGACAGCCTGGGCGACCCGACCAGCCTCGCGGCCACGGCGAAGCACTTCGCGGGCTACGGGGCCGTGGAGGCCGGGCGCGACTACAACACCGTCGACGTCTCGGAGCGGCGCTTCCGCGAGGTCTACCTCCCGACCTTCCACGCGGCCGTGGACACGGGGGTGGCGACGATCATGGCCGCGTTCACCGCCCTCGATGGGGTCCCGGCCACCGCCGACCCGGCGCTGCTGCGCGGCATCCTGCGCTCCGAGTGGGGCTTCGGCGGGGTGGTCGTCTCCGACTACGACGCCATTCCGGAGCTGATCGACCACCGCGTCGCCGCCGACACCGCGGACGCCGTCGCGCTCGCGATGAACGCCGGCGTGGACGTCGACCTGCACAGCATGAGCTACTGGCGCTACCTGCCCGGGCTCGTGCGCGAGGGGCGGGTCGGCGAGGACCGGGTGGACGAGGCGGTGCGCCGCGTGCTGCGGATGAAGTTCCGGCTCGGCCTCTTCGACGATCCTTTCCGCCACACCGACCCCGCGCACGCCGCGGCCGTGACGCTCACCCCGGCGACGCGCGCCGTCGCGCGCGAGGTCGCCCGCGCGTCGATGGTGCTGCTGAAGAACCAGGGCGACGTGCTACCGCTGAGGAAGGACGTGGGCACGCTCGCCGTCCTCGGCCCGCTCGCCGACGACAGCGTGGAGGTGCTCGGCCCGGTCCACGCCCAGGGCGTCCCGCGGGACACGAAGACGATCCTGCAGGGCATCCGCGAGCGGGTGGCGCCGGGCACGCGCGTCCTCTACGCGCCCGGCGCGGGCATCGACGACACCGCCACCGCCGGCTTCGCCGGGGCGGTGCGGCTCGCCGGCCGGGCCGACGCTGCGGTGGTGGTGCTGGGGGAGCGAGGGATGATGAGCGGCGAGGCCAGCAGCCGCTCCCGGCTCGACCTGCCGGGCGTGCAACGGGAGCTCCTCGCGGCCATCCTCCGGACCGGCACGCCGACGGTCGTCGTGCTCGTCAACGGCCGCCCGCTCGCCATCCCCTGGGTCGCGGAGCACGCACCCGCCATCCTGGAGGCGTGGCTCCCCGGGACCGAGGCCGGGAGCGCCGTCGCCGACGTCCTCTTCGGCGACTACAACCCCTCTGGGCGGCTGACGGCGAGCTTCCCGCGCGACGTCGGCCAGATCCCGATCTACTACGGCCACCTGAGCACCGGCCGGCCCGCCGTGGCGACCGACCGCTACACGTCGAAGTACCTGGACGTCCCGAACTCGCCGCTCTATCCCTTCGGCTACGGGCTCAGCTACACCACCTACTCGTTCTCGAACGTGCGCCTGAGCCGCGAGCGCATCGCGCCCGGCGACTCCCTCACGGCGACGGTGACCGTCACCAACACCGGCAAACGCGCGGGCGAGGAGGTCGTCCAGATGTATGTCCGCGACGAGGTGGCGAGCATCGCGCGGCCCGTGCGCGAGCTGCGCGGTTTCCGGAAGATCGCCCTCCAGCCGGGCGAGTCGAAGGACGTCTCCTTCCGCATCACTCCCGCGGACCTCGGCTTCTACGGCGCCGACATGAATTGGGTCGTCGAGCCCGGCTGGTTCACCGTCTTCATCGGCGGCGACTCGAACGCGCGGGAGCACGCGCGGTTTCTGCTGGGCGGGGGGACGTAGTGCCGAGTGCCAGGTGCCGAGGGCCAGGTGCACGGGGGGTGGGTGTGGGGCTCGGGCACTTGCGCAGGGCCCTCACCCGGCGGCCTGAGAGCCGCCACCCTCTCCCGCATGCGGGCGAGGGGAATACTACCGGTATCTTTGGTGGTCATTCCCGCGCACGCGGGAATCCAGGCTCGCCAGGGCTGCAGGCCGGCCCCCGCGCCGGGCGGTGGAAACCGCGACAAGAACAGCAGTACGTCCGCCTTCGCGGACGGGGTACCGGGCCTCGGCGCGGGTACCCTGATGCGCACGCTGCGTCTTGCCCATTCTATGGTGCGCGCACGGGCGGCAGTGCCGGCCCACACCCGTCCCCTCGCCCGCTTGCGGGAGAGGGTGGCGGCTCTCAGGCCGCCGGGTGAGGGCCCTGCGCGAGTGCCCGAGCCCCACGCCGCGATCCGGCTGACCGCTGCCCGGCTCTCCGTCCCCTGACCTCTGACCCCTGAATCCCGGATCCTCTCTTGACTCGCCCGACCCGGTCTCGCTTCCTCCCCGCGCTCGCGGCGCTCCCCGCGCTCGCGGCGCTCACGGCGGTCCTCGCCGCCGGACCGCTGCACGCCCAGGCGCTGGCGCAGCCGCGCTCGCGGACGCACGCCGATCTCTACCGCTCGCCCACCTTCGTCGTCACCGACAGCTCGGTGCGGCAGGGCGGCTTCCGGGCGGTCGCGCTCTCGCCGCGGCGGATCGTGACGAACTATCCGCGCACCGCGGTGCAGGTCCGCTTCAAGTTCAGTCTGAACGGCTACGAGAGCGAGTTCCCGCCGGGGGGCGACCACGGGATCTTCATCCGGCCGAAGGCGGGGCGGATCGTCACGCCGGTGTACACCTTCGGAGTGCCCGATTCCATCCGCGCACCGCGGCCGGAGGAGTCGGCGACGAGCGAGGAGGGCACCGCGCGCGTGACCTTCCGGGTGGACCTGCGGCCGGTGCTGCGCAGCTTCCGCGCGCGCGGCTATTTCGACCCCGCGAACGGCCCGCGCGTCCGGGCGGACGATTTCCACGGCGTCTACGTGGTGGGCAACACCGAGCCGCTGAGCTGGGACTTCTCGCGGCTCCACCCCGGCTCGCCCTTCCAGCTCACCGATCCGGACGGCGACAGCATCTACACCGTCACCCTCCCCTTCACGGCGGAGTACCCGCGGCCGATGGACGCGCAGGGTCGGGCCGTGTGGGAGCAGAGCGCCGACCTCTCGGGCTTTCCCGCCTACACCTCCTCGCAGCGCCTGGTGGATGCGCTCTACCGTCTCTCGCTGGAGGAGCTGACGCAGCTGGTGCAGACCGACACCACCTACGCCGCGGGCGCGAGGTGGCCGGGGGTGTGGACGCGCGACGTCTCCTTCTCCACCCTCCTCTCCCTCGCCGCCGTCTCGCCCGACATCGTGCGGCGCAGCCTGCTGAAGAAGGTGGACCCCGAGGGACGCATCATCCAGGACACGGGCACCGGCGGCTCGTGGCCCATCTCGACCGATCGCGTCGCCTGGGCGGTGGCGGCGTGGGAGCTCTACGCCGTCACCGGGGACCGCGACTGGCTGAGGACGGCGTACGACGTCATCCGCAGATCGGCCGAGGCCGATCTGCGCACGGCCTTCGACCCGGCCACGGGGCTCTTCCACGGCGAGTCGTCGTTCCTCGACTGGCGCGAGCAGACCTACCCGCGCTGGATGGAGCCGAAGGACATCTACCTATCCGAGGCGCTCGGCACCAACGCGCTGCACTACGAGACCTACCGCGTGCTCGGCCGCATGGCGCGCCGGCTGGGCGAGCCCTCCGCGCGCTGGGACAGCGTGGCGGCGGCCGTCCGGCAGGGGATGAACGCGCACCTCTGGCAGTCGCGGCGCGGCTGGTACGGGCAGTACCGCTACGGCCGCGTCTTCCCCGCGCTCTCCCCGCGCGCCGAGGCGGTGGGCGAGGCCTTCTCGATCCTCTTCGGCGTGGCCGGTCCCGAGCAGGCGCGCGCGCTGACGGACCGGATGCCGATGGTGGCCTTCGGCGTACCGACTGTGTGGCCGTACACGCCCGGCATCCCGCCGTACCACAACGACTCCGTCTGGCCGCAGGTGCTGGGATTCTGGGGGTGGGCGGGGGCGGAGGCGGGGAACACCCGCGTGGTGGAGCACTCGCTCGGCTCCCTCTACCGCGCCGCCGCCTTCTTCCTGACGAACAAGGAGAACTTCGTCGCGAGCACCGGCCACTTCGAGGGCACGGCGATCAACTCCGACCGCCAGCTCTGGAGCGTGGCCGCGGACCTCGCCACCGTCTACCGCGTCCTGCTCGGGATGCGCTTCGAGCCCGACCGCCTCGTCTTCCGCCCCTTCGTCCCCGAGGGCTACGCGGGTGAGCACACCCTGCGCGGCTTCCACTATCGCGGTGCGGTGCTCGACGTCACCGTGCGCGGCTTCGGAGCCGCCCCGGCGCGCGTGCTCCTCGACGGGCGGCCCACGGCGCGCGCGGAGATCCCCGCCTCGCTCACGGGTGCGCACACGATCGAGATCGACCTCGACGGCCGCCTGCCCGGTGGCGAGCTGGACCGCGTCGCCGACCGCTTCGCGCCCGACACCCCGCACCTCCGCCGCGACGGCGACCGCCTCGCGTGGGACCCGGTGCCCGGCGCGGTGAGCTACGCCGTCTACCGCGACGGCCAGCCGCTCGCCACGACCACGGGCACCACCTGCTCCCTCGGCGTGGGCGACGCGCTGGCGGAGTACCAGGTGCTCAGCGTGGGAGAGGGCGCGCTGCGCTCCTTCCTGAGCGAGCCCGTGCGCGTCGCGCCGGCCTCGGCGGTGCTCACCGCCCAGCTCCCCGGCGAGGCCGCCGACCCGGGCGTGACCGGCTTCACCGGCGCGGGCTTCCTCCGCCTGGAGGTCGGGCGCGACACCGCCGTCCGCGTGACGGTCCAGGTGCCCGTCACCGGCGAGTACGCGGTGGACGTGCGCTACGCCAACGGCAGCGGCCCCATCAACACCAGCGACAAGGCCGCGGTGCGCTCGCTGCGCGTCGACGGAGCGCGGGTGGGGGCTCTCGTGATGCCGCAGCGCGGCGACGATCGCTGGAGCGACTGGGGCTGGAGCAATCCCCTGCGCGTGCGCCTCGCCGCGGGCCGTCACACCCTCACCCTCGCCTACACCCCCTCGGATGAGAACATGAACCGCCTGGTGAATACCGCGCTGGTCGACGAGGTGAGGCTCTCGCGCCTCGGGGGTGGCCGATGAGACCGGCTCGGATACGTCGGCGCATGCCGCAGCTGGCCCTCACCCGGCGCGCCGAGACGCGCCACCCTCTCCCGCAAGCGGGCGAGGGGACGGGGGGCCGCGGAGCGGACCGGCGGATCTGGCGTGCGGGGAGCGAACCAGCAGAGGAGGCGCATGCGGGGGCGGCGGCTGCGCGGGTGGGGCTC
>DASSTO010000067.1:0-9522 GCA_035707865.1 Longimicrobiaceae bacterium
GGCGACCACGGCCCACACCTGGCGGTAGCGGAAGAGCGAGATCCAGGAGCGGCGCACGACCGGGCCTTGGGTATCGCCGGGCTGCTCGTCGTCCAGTCCGTCGGAGAGGATGTGGGCGCGCTCCTCCGCCGAGAGCCGCGGATGGTGCTCGGGCCGGCGGTAGAAGAGGAACCAGAGGACCATCACCACCGAGGAGAGCGACGCTCCGATGAAGAAGGCGTAGCGCCAGCCGAAGGTGAGGGCGACCCATACGATCACCGGGGGCGCGAGCACCGCGCCGATGCTGGAGCCGCTGTTGAAGATCGCCATCGCGAAGGCGCGCTCGCGCACCGGGAACCACTCCGCCACCGCCTTCGCCGCGCCGGGCCAGTTGCCGCCCTCGCCGATGCCGAGCATGAACCGGAAGATCTCCAGCTCCATCACGCTGCGCGCGGCCGCGTGGAGCATCGAGGAGACCGTCCAGACACCGACCATCACCATGAAGCCGATGCGCGTGCCGATGCGGTCGATGAAGCGCCCGGCGAGCGACTGCGAGATGGTGTAGGCGATGAGGAACGCGCCGACGACGTGCGAGTACGCCTCGTTGTTCATCCGGAACTCGTCCATGATCGTCGGCGCGAGCACCGAGAGCGTCATCCGGTCGACGTAGTTGACGACGGTGACGAGGAAGATCATCCCGACCATGAGCCAGCGCAGGCCGTGGAAGCGGCTCCTCGTGCCGTGCGGGAGGGGCTGGCCCGGGCGAGTCTCGGCGGCGGTCGCGGTGCTGGGGATCATGGGACTCGGCGCTGGAGGGGTGGGCGCGGCCCCGGCGGGGTGCCGGGGCCGGTCGGATCAGACGAAATAGACGCCGCCGTTGATCTCCACCGACTCGCCCGTGATGTACGCCGCGGCGTCGGAGGCCAGGAAGGCGACGGTGTTCGCCACGTCCTCCGGGGTGCCTTCGCGGCCGACGGAGCTCTTCATCGCCACCGCCGCGCGCACCTGCGGCGGCGTGAAGGTGTCGTGGAAGGTGGTGTCGATCATCCCCGGCGAGACGCAGTTGACGCGGATCCGCCGCGGAGCGAGCTCCTTGGAGAGCCCGCGCGTGAAGGTGAGCACGCCGCCCTTCGCCACCGAGTAGGCGATGGCGCCGCCACCGCCGCCGTCCCGCGCGGCGAGCGAGGAGAGGTTGACGATCGCACCGCCGGAGGGCATGTGCGGCAGTACCGCCCGCGTCACCAGGAAGGCGCTCTTCAGGTTGAGGTCGAGGACCTCGTCCCAGAAGTCGCCGTCCATCTCCTCCATCTTCCTGCGTGCGACGAGGCCGCCCGCGTTGTTCACGAGGATGTCGATGTGGTCGCCGAACGCCTCGACGGCGCTCGCAACCAGACGATCCACGTCGTCCTGCTCGGTCACGTCCGCGCGCACGGCGAGCGCCCGCCCGCCGGCCGACTCCACTTCCGAGACCACCTGCTCGGCCTTCGCCTCACTCCGGTTGTAGTTCACCACCACCGCGGCGCCGCTCCGGGCGAGCTCGAGCACCACCGCCCGTCCGATGTCGCGCGCACCGCCGGTCACGAGGGCGACTCTTCCGTTCAGATCGAATTGCATGGGTTCTTTCAGGAGTCAGGAATCAGGAGTCAGGAGGGTACGGCCGGGCCACTGCGCAAGTGCCCGTCGCCCCGGTCCGCGAAGGCGGACTTCGTGTCGTTCTTGCTGCGGTTTCAACCGCCCGGTGAGGGCCTGCCGCGAAGCCCCTCGACCTCTCGGCGCCCCCAACTCGTAACTCGTACTTCGAACTCGTAACTCACTTCCTCACCCCCTCCACGGCGTAATCGCCCGTCCACTCGTACGTACGGCCGCCGGCGGTGACCCGGTGGTGGGCCGAGGCGGAGGCGGGGTCGTTGGTGACCATCAGCAACCAGCGCAGGCCACCCTTCCCCGTCACCTCCACGACGCTCGCATCGGCGTCGTCGGCCAGCACGCGCACCGCCTGGATGGAGCCGCGCGCATCGGCGGAGCGCTCGTCCGCCTCGCTGAAGTAGCCGTGCGGCTCGATCACCGAGGCGAAGAGGTCGTCGCCCGCGCGGTGCCGCACGATCATCACGGGCTCGGAGATCAGGTTGAAGTTCGGGTCGTTGGCGCCGGTGCGGGCGAAGATCACGCGGGCGCCCGGCTCCGGCGCGGTGACGACGGAGTAGTAGCGGTGGCCGTCCAGCCACGTCATGCGCACGACCGAGTCGGTGGCGGCCGTGGCCTCGTTCCACAGGTGCTGGTAGCCCGCGCTGTCGCCGAGGGGTCTCTGCTCGCCGGTGTGGGCGTCGTACTTCACGTCGGTGGCGACGAGCTGGCCGCGGAAGTGGATCGGGTAGTCGTAGGTGTGCGGCTCCCCGCTCCGGAGGTGGTAGAGGTCCACCACCACCGGGTCCGCCAGGCGGGTGTCCCTCACCAGGAAGATCGTGCGTTGCATCGCCACGCCGCGGTAGAAGCCGTCGGCGCGCGCGCTCATCACCTTCACCGCCGGGTCGCTCGCGTCGAAGAAGTGGCGCTGGCCGGCCTTCTCCTCGTCGACCTTGTAGACGCCGTCGCTCTGCGAGCGCTCGTCCACCACCACCGTGTTGTGGGCGATGGTCTGCTTGGCGTAGCTGTCGTTCTCGGGCAGGTAGCGGCCCCCGAACTTGGGCTCGACGTTGATCCAGCGGGCGAAGCCGTAGTCCGGCACCACCGGGTTGCCGTCGTCGAAGAGGATGAAGTGCAGCTTGTCGAAGTGCCCGTGCCCCTGGCCGTGGACGCCGTACTTCATGAGGACCATCGTGGCCTCCCGTCCCTCGCCCATGCGCAGGATGCCGAGGCCGCCCTCCTTGCCGTCCGGGCCGTCGGTGAACTCGACGCTCCCCCACTTCGTCTTCGGCGGCTCCCGAAGCGCGGCCATGTCGCGCGCCACCTTCAGCCCGCCGCCGTTGAGGACCACGTCGCCCTGGATGGCCGCCGCGCCGAGGAGGTTCTCGTCCGCGCCGTAGTGGTCGTAGGCGAGGTCGAGGGCGAGCGTCACCTCGGGCGAGCCGATGCTCATGCTGCGCGAGGCGTCGTTGATCGGGGGGAAGACGCCGTTGGGATAGGCCGTCTCCAGCGCCGCATAGAGACCCTTCCCCAGGATTCCATTGCGGTACTGGTAGATGTGCAGCTCCGGCTGGTTGCGCTCGATGGCCTCGGCGAAGTAGTAGAAGGGCATCAGCGCGTAGCGCAGGTAGTAGGGCCCCTCCATGTAGTAGCCGTCGGGCGAGAAGAGCAGGTCGAGCTGGCGGAGGAAGCCACCGGTGCCGTCGCGCTTCGTGCCGTAGAGGGCGCGGTTCACGTAGGAGGTGTCGTCCATCACGTAGCCGATCATCCCCACCGCCGCGTCGGCCCAGGTGCCGTGGTTGTGGATGCGGTCGAACTCCTTCGCCTGCTTCACCGAGAGCCAGTCGGCCATCGGGCGGAAGATGTTCGCCTCGTAGCGGGCGCGCTGCTCGGGCGTCAGGTAGTCGTAGACGCAGTCGTAGGCGATCGCGGTGGCGACGAGCCAGTTGGCCTCGTTGAGCGCCTGGTGGAAGATCTTGCCCGGGGCCTGGTTGTGCGCGTAGGGGCTCGGGCCCAGCGTCGGGTACAGCACGGCGTACCTGTCCAGCATCTCCCGGACGAAGCGCGCGTAGCGCTCCTCTCCCGTGATCTGATAGAGGAGACCCGCCGCCTGCATCTCACGGTAGTTCTGCTTGTGGCGCTCGTGCGCGTAGCCGCCCGCCTCGCCGGGCTGCGGTACGTCCATCGGGTGCGCGAAGGCCGAATCCATCACGACTTCCGCCTCGCGCAGCGACTTCGCGAGCAGCGGGTACTTCGGCGCCTCCGCCCGGATGGCCGCGGCCTCCTCGTGGCTGATGAAGATGCTGGGGTGGGGGTGCGGGTCCGCCGGGGCGCCCTGCGTCGCCGGGTAGAGCAGCACGCCGCGATCGCTCGCACCCTTCGGCGCGGAGTCGTAGCGCCCGCCGAGGGCGTAACTCGCCCGCCGCAGGATGGGGAGCAGCTCGTCGGAGTCCACGCGGTCGATCTGCTGGCCGGGCCACGTCCCGGGGTGGGCCAGGTACGGGGCGACGTGGTCGACGGCCGCCTCCAGGCTCCCACCGTCGGGCGCGCGGTAGTGCCACAGGTCCACCCCCACGCACCGCCCCATCTGCGCCAGCCGCGTGAGCGCCTCCAGGTTGAAGGCGCTGTAGTGCAGCGAGCGCGTGCGCACCATCTCCGTCGGCTGCACTCCCTGCGGCGTGATCTGCCAGCCGATGCGCGGCTCCACGCCCTCGATGGTACGCCGCGCCTGCGCCGTGTCGCCCGTGAAGAGCGCCAGCGCCGCCACCTGCGCGGCGTACCAGGAGCCGTGGTTGTTCTTCGCCGCGCGCTCGTGCGCCCCGTTCGGGCTGGTGCGCAGCCAGTCCAGGTACCGCGAGAACCAGCGCCGCATCCCCGCCTGGTCCCGTGCCGTCCAGCCCGGCGAGCCCTCCAGCAGGCCGACGGCGTCCACAACGCGGATGAAGGGCCGGCTGTCGATGATCCCGCTGCCGCGCTCCTCCGGGTTCCCGCGCACCGCCTGGGCGTACCGCAGGTTCGGATTCATCCGCGTCGCCGGGGCCAGGAACCACGTGCGCAGCTGCTCCGCCGCGCGCCGCGCGTACGCCTCGTTCCCGCTGAAGTAGTACGCGAGCGCGAGCGTCTGCACGCGGCTGCCCAGCGCCGCGATGCGCGGCTGGTCGAGGTCGCGCTTGCTCTCCGGGTTCGTGCGGCCGTCGTGGCGAACGTACGGGAGCCCGCCCGGCTTCGAGGGGTCCGGCCACCAGTACGGGCTCAGGCTGTAGTAGTCGTGCGCGTCGCCGCTCGGCGGCAGCAGCGTGTGCTTGTCCGTCACCGCCACCAGCGGCGCGCGCAGCGCCTCGTCGGCGTCGCGCAGCAGCGCGCGGTAGGCGGGCCCCAGCGCGGCATCACCCGCCCGGACGCGCGCCCGCGCGGTACGCAGCGCCGGCGCATCCAGGGCGAAGACGCGCGGCGCGCCCGAGCAGCCGCCGGAAGCGGCTCCCTGGCCTCTCACCGGGACCGGCACAGCGGAGGCAGCGAGAGCGAGCGCGGTTACGAGACGGAGCGATCCTCGGGACCGGAGCATGGGGGCGAGGGCGGGAGATATAATTCGTCCACCGAAGAATACTCCGGCCAATGTAGGTCGCGGCGAGCGGGCGCGCAACGGGGACGCACGCGCCGCCGGCATTGCGCGCGCGTCGGCGGACGAGCATTCTTTCCATGAACGGAAAAACTCGTCCCGAGGGGCCCGCGGAGGCGCCATGAGAAAGATCGATCCGGGGAACTTCACGCTCGCCACGCGGTCGACGGCGCGCGAGATCAACCGGCAGATCCTGCTGAACCTGGTGCGGGAGCTGCAGCCGGTGTCGCGCGCGGACCTGGCGCGGCGGATGGAGATGGGCCCCGGGATGGTGACCTCCCTGGTGAACGAGCTGCTCGGCGAGGAGCTGCTGCTGGAGGGGGAGAGCGTGGAGGCGCCGCGGGGCCGGAAGCCGAAGATGCTCTACGTGCGGACGCACGACCGGCTGGTGATCGCCATCGACCTGCGGCTGAGCGTGACGCAGATCGAGCTCTGCGACCTCGCGGGGCGGACGATCGCGCTGGAGGCGTTCGCGACGTCGCTGGAGCCGGCGCGGCTGGTGGAGGAGATGGCGCTTCGGAGCGCGCGGCTGCTGGAGACGCACGGCGGCGGAGGCCGCTGCCAGGGGATCGGGCTGGTGATCCCGGGGATGGTGGACCGCGTGGCCGGCCGGGTGCTGAACGCGCCGCAGCTGGGGTGGCGCAACGTCTCGATGCGCGACGAGCTGGCGAGCGCCACGGGAATGCGGGTGGAGATCGAGAACGGGCCCATCGCCTGCGCGCTGGCCAAGATGTGGCTGGCGCGCCGCGGTGGCGCGCCGGAGGGGGATTTCGCGTACCTGAGCGTCTTCGACGGCGTGGGCGCGGGGCTGGTCGTCGGCGGGCAGATCGTGCGCGGCGCCGGGCACACGGCGGGCGAGTTCGGCCACGTACCGACGGACCCGCGGGGAACGCGCTGCCTCTGCGGCGCCCGTGGCTGCCTGGAGGCGCACACCTCCAACCTGGCGACGCTCTCGCGCTACCTGGGGCTCGATCTCTCCGCGCCCGGCACCCGCGAGCGTCTCACCGAGGAGGGGCTGAGCGTGCCCGACCTCATCAACCGCGCGCGCAGCGGCGACTCCCGGGCGCGCGCCGCCATCGAGGAGACCGGCCGCCACCTCGCCCTCGGGCTCGTCAACCTCATCCACGCCCTCAACCCCGCCCGCGTCTTCGTCGGCGGCGAGATCGTCGGCGCGTGGGAGGTGATCGACCCGCTCGTGCGCGCCGAGCTGCGCGCGCGCGCCCTCACGGAGATGGAGCTCGCCACCCCGATCCTCCCCGACCAGAGCCTCGGGAACCCTCGCCTGCGCGGAGCCGCCGCACTGGTGGCCGCGCCACTCTTCGCCGCCCCCAGCTTCGCGTGAGCCGGCGACCGGGGGCGGGTTGCGTTCGCCTGGCGATCCAGGTAGCTTGCGTCCGGGTGTCCAACGATAGACATCTGGTCCGCGTCCCGTCGTAGAGCCCTGCCCGCCCCCTCGTCTCCAGCCTCCTGCGCCCATGGATCCGAGACGCTTTCCGCCCCTTCTACCGTACCTCACCCGGGGATGAGCACCCCGGCGCCGGTGCCCGCGCCCTCCGCGCCGGACGCGACGCGGGGGCCGTACGCCCTGGAGATCCGGGGCGTGGAGAAGCGCTTCGGGGCGACGCGCGCGCTCGACGGGGTGCGGCTGGCGGTACGGCCCGGGGAGGTGCACGCGCTGATCGGGGAGAACGGCGCGGGCAAGAGCACGCTGATGAACGTGCTGGCCGGCGCGCTGCGGCCCGACGCGGGAGAGGTTCGCGTCGAGGGCCGGCCCTACGCGCCGGCGGACCCGCTGGAGGCGCGCCGCGCGGGGATCGCGCTCATCCACCAGGAGCTCTCGCTCTGCCCGCACCTCACCGTGGCGGAGAACGTCCTGCTCGGAGTGGAGTCGGCGCGCTGGGGGAAGGTGGACGGGCCGGAGAGCCGGCGCCGCACGAGCGCGCTGCTGGAGCTCTTCGGGCATCCCGACCTGGCGCCGGACCGGCGCGTGGGCGACCTGCCGATCGCGGCCCAGCAGGTGGTGGAGATCTGCCGGGCGATGAGCGCCGACGCCCGGATCGTGCTGATGGACGAGCCGACGAGCAGCCTGCAGCGCGACGACGTGCAGCGGCTCTTCTCCCTCGTGCGGCGTCTATCCGCGCGCGGGATCGCGGTGATCTACATCAGCCACTTCCTGGAAGAGGTCCGCGAGATCGCCGAGCACTACACCGTGCTGCGCGACGGGCGCAGCGTCGACTCGGGCGCGCTCGCCGGGGTGACGAACGACCACCTCATCGCGCAGATGGTGGGCCGGCCCGTGCGCGGCCTCTTCCCCGAGCGCCCGGCGGCGGAGAATACCCGGCCGGAGGTTCTCCTGGAGGTGCGCGGCCTCGTGGCGCCGCCCGCGCTGCGGCACGCCTCGTTCGAGCTGCGGCGTGGCGAGATCCTGGGCATCGCGGGGCTGATGGGCTCGGGCCGCAGCGAGATGGTGCGCGCCCTCTTCGGGCTCGACGCGCCCGCGGGCGGCGAGGTGCGCCTCGGCGGCGAGGTGCTCGCGCTCCAGGGCACGCGCGGCAGCCCCGGCGCGCGGGTGCGGCAGGGCGTGGGCTACCTGAGCGAGGACCGCAAGGGCGAGGGACTGGCGCTGCCGATGTCGATCGCGGACAATCTCACGCTGACACGCTTCTCGGCGACGTCGCGGCGGGGCGGCTGGCTCGATCTCCGCCGGCAGCGCCGCGCCGCCGCCGCGCTCATCGGCGCGCTCGGCGTGCGCGGCGCCCGCACGCCGGACCAGCCGGTGGGCACGCTGTCGGGGGGCAACCAGCAGAAGGTGGCGATCGGGCGGCTGCTGCACCAGGAAGCGGAGGTGCTGCTGCTCGACGAGCCCACGCGCGGGATCGACATCGGGAGCAAGGTCCAGGTGTACGAGACGATCACCGGCGCGGCGGCCGCGGGCAAGGCGGTGCTGCTGGTCAGCTCGTACCTGCCCGAGCTCTTCGGGCTCTGCGACCGTCTGGCGGTGATGTCGCGCGGGCGGCTCTCGGCGGCGCGCCCCACGGCCGAGTGGACGCCGGAGCGCGTGCTCGCCGTGGCGATCGGGACCGGAAGCGACGAACTCGACCCGGAGGACCATGCAGACCACGCTTGATCCGGAAGCGGCCGCGGCGGTCTCCGCCGACCTGACCGAGCCCACCCCGGCGCCCGAGCGGCTCCGGGAGTGGCTCTCGCGCCTGGGTCCCTTCGTGGCCCTCGCGCTCGTCGTGCTCACCTTCACGATCCTCTCCGACACCCCGGCCCGCTTCCTCTCGCCCTTCAACCTGCGCATCGTCCTCTCGCAGACGGTGATCGTCGCGGTGGGCGCGGTGGGGATGACGGCGATCATCGTGAGCGGCGGGATCGACCTCTCCGTGGGCGGCATCATCGCCCTCAGCGGCGTGGTAACGGCACTGCTGCTGCGCAGCGGTCTCGCGCCCGTGACGGCGGTACTCGCCGGGATCGTGGCCGGCGGAGCCGTGGGGCTCCTCAACGGCCTCATCGTCACCCGCATGAAGGTGGTTCCCTTCATCGCCACGCTGGGGACGATGGAGATCGCGCGCGGCGCGGCGAAGTGGCTGGCCCACGAGCAGACGGTGAACACGCCCGAGACCTGGGTCGGCAGTCTCCTGGTCACCTTCCCCACCCCGTCGTGGCTGATCGTCTCACCCGGCGTGTGGACCGCGCTCGGGCTGGCGGTGCTCGCCGCGGCGGTCCTGCGAGGGACGGTCTTCGGGCGCCGCATCTTCGCCCTCGGCTCGAACGAGGCCGCCGCCCGCGCCTGCGGCATCGACACCGACCGGCTCAAGCTGTGGATCTACGGCCTCTCCGGCCTTCTCTTCGGCCTCTCGGGCGTCTTCCAGCTCTCACGGCTGCGCCAGGGCGACCCGACCGTGGCGGTGGGCATCGAGCTCGACATCATCGCGGCCGTCGTCATCGGCGGGGCCAGCCTCTTCGGGGGCGAGGGCAGCATCCTGGGCTCGATCGTCGGCGCGCTGATCATGGCCTTCCTGCGCAACGGCTGCCAGCAGATGGGGTGGCCGAACTACGTGCAGGAGATCATGATCGGCTCCATCATCGTCCTGGCCGTCGCCTTCGACCGCTGGCGCACGGGGCGCGCCGCGTGAACCTTCGCCTCAGGAGATTGTCCGCGATGCGATCCCGCTCTCTCGCGCTCGCCCTCGTCGTGCTCGTCGCCTCCGCCCTTCCGCTGGCGGCGCAGAGCCCGGCGAGCGATACGCCCGCGCAGCACGACGCGCGCATGCGGTGGTGGAGGGACGCGCGCTTCG
>DASSTO010000068.1:0-19651 GCA_035707865.1 Longimicrobiaceae bacterium
CAGGATCCCGCTGACGATCAACCGCCCACCCGGCTCCAGCGCTGCGCGGAAGGCGGGCAGGAGCGGCCGGATGACGCCGCTCAGGATGTTGGCCAGAACGAGGTCGAAGCGGCCGAGCCCCGCGAGCAGACCCGCGTCGGCCAGCGCCTCGACCAGCCGCACCCGCTCCCCCGCGCCGTTGCGCTGAAGGTTCTCTCGCGCGTTGAGGTTGGCGTCCGCGTCGTACTCGACGGCCACCACCGACGAGGCCCCGAGCTGCGCCGCGGCGATGCTCAGGATCGCCGAGCCCGAGCCCACGTCGAGCACCCGGTCGCCGGGGCGGAGGCTCGCGTCGAGCAGGCGCAGGCAGCCGCGCGTGGTCGCGTGCTCGCCCGTGCCGAAGGCCATCTGCGGGTCGATCTCGATCACCACCTGCCCCGCTTCGGGGCTCCATTCCGTCCAGGTGGGCTTCACCACGACGCGGTCCGTGACGCGCCGGGGCTGCAGGCCGCGCTTCCATTCGGCCGCCCAGTCTTCCGCCTCCTGCCAGCGCCAGGAGAGCTCCGGAACGTCGTCGGCGAGGAGCCACTCCGCGAGGAACCGCTCCGCCTCCGCGAGGCAGGCGTCGGGGTCGTCGGGCGGCGGGAGATAGGTGGTGAGCGCGTCGCCCTCCTCGATCACCGAGAGGCCACCGAGCGCGAGCAGCCCCTCCGCGAGCAGATCCCGGAGCGGATCGTCGGAGGGGACGCGGGCGGTCAGGACCAGCCAGCGGTCGGGGCTAGGCAGTGAACGCCTCCTTGACCCGATTCCAGAAGCCCCCGCGCTTTCCGTCGTGCTGCGGCGGCGCGCCCTCGATCTCCCCGAGCTGGCGGAAGAGCTCGCGCTGCTCGTCGGTCAGCTCCTGAGGCGTCCAGATCTGCAGGCGGACGCGTTCGTCGCCCCGGCCGCCGCCGCCGAGGTGCGGGAGACCGCGGCCCCGGAGCACGAGCACCTCGCCGCTCTGCACGCCGGCAGGCACGGTGATCGTCTCGCTCCCGGTGACGGTCGGCACCTCGACCTCGCAGCCGAGCGCGGCCTGGCTGAAGGAGAGGGGGAGCTCGTGGATGAGGTCGTCGCCGTCGCGAACGAAGCGCGGGTCCTCCTCGACCTCGAGCACGACGAGGATGTCGCCGCGCGGGCCCCCACGCGGGCCGGCGTTGCCCTGGCCCCGCAGGGTGATGTAGTTGTCCGAGCCCACGCCGGCGGGGATCTCGATCTCGATCGTCCGCTCCACGCGCTTGCGGCCATCGCCCCGGCAGGCGCCGCAGGGGTTCGTGTTCCGGGCGCCCTCGCCGCCGCACGAGGGGCAGGGCCCGGTGCTGACGAACTGCCCGAAGACGCTCCGCTGCACGCGGCGCACCTCGCCCGCTCCGCCGCACGTCTCGCACGGCGGAGGGCCGCCGGGCGTCGCCGAGCCGGTGCCGCCGCATTCCTCGCACGGGTCCAGCACCGAGATCCTGAGCTTCTTCTCGACCCCCGTGGCCACTTCGGCGAGGGTGAGGCCGAGCCGCAGGCGGATGTCCTGCCCGCGCTGCGCCCGGGAGCGGCGCCGGCCACCGCCCCCGCCTCCGAAGAGGTCCTCGAAGCCGCCGAAGCCGCCGAAGTCGCGCATGAAGATGTTCAGCGCCTCCTCGAAGCCGAAGCCGCCGCCGAAGCCGCCGAACCCGCCCGCGCCCGCGCCGGACTTCACGCCGGCGTGCCCGTAGCGGTCGTAGGCGGCACGCTTCTCCGGGTCGCGCAGCACCTCGTAGGCTTCGGTCGCTTCCTTGAACTTCTCCTCGGAGGCCTTGTCGCCGCCGTTGCGATCCGGGTGGAACTGCAGCGCCAGCTTCCGATAGGCCTTCTTGATCCCGTCGGCGTCCGCGTCCCGTGCGACGCCGAGGACTTCGTAATAATCCCTCATCCGTTCGAAAGCGGTCAGGTTAAGAATTCAGATACCAGGGCGGAGGTACTCTCGACCAGGCCGATCACCCGGTCGTAGGGCATCCGCGTCGGGCCGATCACACCGATCACCCCGCGCAGGCCCCCCACGCGGTATTCCGAGGTGACGACGGTGAAGTCGGCGAGCGCCGGGTTCTCGTGCTCGGCGCCGATGCTGATCTGCAGCCCCGGAGCACCCAGGCGCGAGGCCAGGAAGTCCTGCAGCAGATCGGTGCGCTCGGTCAGCTCGATGAGGTTGCGCAGCCTGGCTCCGTTCTGGAACTCCGGCTGTTCCGCGAGCACCGAGGCCCGGCCGAGGTGGACGGTCTCCGACGCGGTCGGCCACTGCAGCCACTCGTCGGCCGACTGCAGGAAGACGTTGAGCAGGTCGGAGGCACCCGGCTCGGAGCCGGCCGAATCCCGGAGCCGCGCGCCGAGCGAGCCGCGCACCTCGGCCAGCGTCAGGCCGGCGAGGCGCTCGTTGAGGATCCGCGCCACGGCCGCGAGCGTGGACGCCGGAACGACGGCGGGGACGTCGACGAAGACGGTGCGCACGCCGCCGGCCCGGAGCGTCATCACGAGCAGGACCTTCCCCTCGGCGACGCCGACGAGCTCGAAGCGCTCGAGGACCATCTCGTCGAGGCTCGGCGCGATGGCGATGCCGAGCTCCTGCGTCAGGAGCCCGAGAACCTGCGCGGCGCGCCGGAGCAGGAGCTCGACGGCCGTCGTATCCCCGGCCGCGAGCTCACGGCGCAGGGGGCTGTCGCCGATGCGCGGCCGCGGCCGCCCGAGCAGCCCATCGACGTAGAGCCGGTAGGCGCGGTCGGTGGGCATCCGGCCGGCGGAGGTGTGCGGATGCGAGAGGTAACCCTTCTCCTCCAGGTCGCTCATCGTGTTCCGCACCGTCGCCGGGGAGATCCCCAGGTTGAAGCGGCGGACGACCGTGCGGCTGCCCGCCGGCTCCGCCGTCTCCACGTAGGCGCGGATCACGGCGTCGAGGACGAGCCGCTCCCGATCCGTCAGCGATTCTCCCTTCATCGTTCTCGCCGGTTCAGCATGCGCTGAAATGTGAGCCGTACCGCACCGCCGCGTCAATGCAAGCACGGCGCCGCGCTCACCCCACGGCCAGCTCGCCCGCGGAAGCGAAGTCGACCGCGAGCCGGTCGAGGAGGAGCCACCCCTCGGCCGTGAGTCGCAGAACGCGCCGATGCTCCGCGGCCCACCCGCGCTCCGTCCACAGGCGGCCGAGGTCGCGCTGCACGGGGGTGACGTCGTCGAGCGGGAGCCCGCGATCCGTCCGGAGCCCGAGCCAGATGCGCTCCAGAAGCGCGTCCTCGGCCGAGACGCGCTCCTCGCCACCGATCGGGAGTTGTCCGTGGGAGATCGCCTCTCTATATGCCTCCCAGGCACGGAGGTTCCACCGCCTCAGCGGCGGGTGGAAGGCGTGCGCGCCGGGCCCGAGCGCCGCGTACGGGGCGCCTGTCCAGTAGACGAAGTTGTGCCGGGAGCGGCGCCCCGGCAGTGCGAAGTTCGAGACCTCGTAGTGCTCGAAGCCGGCCGCGGTCAGCACCCGGTGGGCGAGGAGGTACTCCTCGGCGTAGCGGTCCTCGTCGGCGAGCGACTCGCGTCCCTCGCGCACCCAGCGCCCCAGGGGCGTGGCGGCCTCGGCGGTGAGACCGTAGAGGGAGATGTGCTCCGGCCGGAGGGCGAGCGCCGCTTCGAGGTCCGCGGCCCAGTCGCGCCCCAGGCGCGCGGGCACGCCGAAGATGAGGTCGACGCTGAGATTGTCGAAACCGGCCGCGCGCGCCGCGGCCACCGCGCGCGCCGGCCCCCCCGCGCCGTGCATCCGCCCCATCCAGCGGAGCACCGGCTCGTGGAAGCTCTGCGCGCCGAGCGAGAGCCGGTTCACCCCCGCGGCGCGCCAGTCGCGCGCGAGCGCCGGGGTGAAGCTCTCCGGGTTCGCCTCGCACGTCCATTCCATGCCGCTACCCGACGCCGCGTGGGGAGACAGCGCCTCCGCGAGGCCGGCCATCGCCCCCTCGCCCAGGAGCGAGGGGGTTCCGCCGCCGACGTACAGCGTGTCGAGCGGAAGCCGCTCGGCCCACCCCCGCTCGCGGGCCGTGAGCGCGAGCTCGCCGCCCACGGCCCGCAGCCACTCGCCCGTCGGCGGCTCCGGCGCCACGTCCACCGCGAAGTCGCAGTACGAGCAGCGACGCGTGCAGAAGGGAACGTGAACGTACAGGGAGCGGGGAAGCACGGAACTCAATTGAGAATTGAGCATGGAGAATGGAGAATGGTCCCTCGGCTCCGGCCGCCGTTCATTCTCCATTCTCCACTCTCGAATCTACATTGCTCTTCCTGTACCGCTTCCCCGGCAGCGACTCCACCGCGCCCATCAGCTCCAGCTCGAGGAGCACGGCGAGGGCGGCGGGCGCGTCGAGGGAGACGCGGGCGCAGAGGTCGTCGACGTGGAGCGGCTCGTCCGCGAGCGCGCGGAGGACGCGGTCCTGGCCGGGGGTGAGGAGGGGGAGGTCCGGCTGAGGCTCGGGCCGCGACGCGGGGCGGGCGGGCCGCGGCGGCCGCTCGGCCGAGCCGACGCCCTGCAGCTCCTCGAGGATATCGCCGAGCGAGGTGACGACACGGGCACCGTCCTTGATGAGCTGGTTCGTCCCCTCGCTCACCGGCGAGCCGATCGGACCCGGGACGGCCATGACCTCGCGGCCCTGTTCGAGCGCGTAGGTGACGGTGTGCTGCGCGCCGCTCTTGAGGCCCATCTCGACGACGACCACGGCGCGGCTGAGCGCGGCGATGAGTCGGTTGCGGCGCGGGAAGTTCCCGGCCCGGGGCCCCTCGCCGGGTACGTACTCGGTGAGGAGGAGACCGTCGCTCGCCACGCGGCCGAAGAGGGCGCGGTTCTCCGGCGGGTATACCTGGTCGATCCCATGGCCGAGCACGCCGATGGTACCGCCACCCGCGTCGAGAGCGGCGGCGTGCGCGGCGGTGTCGATCCCGCGCGCCATCCCGCTCACCACGGCGTAGCCGGCGCCGGCGAGACCGGCCGCGAGCGCCGCGGCCGTGCCCGCACCGTACGGAGTCGGAGAGCGCGTGCCCACCAGCGCGACGGCGGGCGCGGCGAGCAGGTCGAGGCTCCCGGCGGCGAAGAGGAGGTACGGCGGATCGGCGAGGACCCGGAAGGCGTCCGGGTAGGCGAGGTCGTCCGGCGTGAGGGCCACCGCGCCGACGCGGTCGAGTGCCGCGAGTGCCCGATCCGCGGCGGGCTCGCCGACGGCCCCCGCGTGTCTCGCGATCGCGCGCGCGACGGCCGGCCCGATCCTCGGCAGCGCGGCGACGTCGCGCTCCGGGGCCGCGAGCACCCGCTCGGCCGAGCCGAACTGGCGGAGCAGCAGCGCGAGCCGCGCGGGCCCGACTCCCGGCGCAAGACCGAGTCTCAGCAGCGGCCGCAGGGCGGTGGGGGAGAGAGGCACGGGATCAGGGCTCCCAGGATTCCGCCTCGTCCGGCGTCTCCTGCTCGGCCGAGGCGCGCGCCCAGAGATCCTCCAGCAGCCGATCGAGCCCCTGGTGCGCGACCGCCGAGATCACGAACTGGCCCCACGCCCCGGGAGCTTCCACCCGCGGAGCGGGCCAGTCGGGAGGGAGCAGGTCGGCCTTGGTGAAGACGACGCAGAAGGGCTTCCGCGCCAGGTCCTCCGAGTAGCTGCGCAGCTCGGCCCGTAGCTGGCGGTAGAGCTCCTGCGGCTCGAGCGTGTCGGCGGGAATGAAGAGCGCGAGCGTGCGGGTACGCTCGATGTGGCGCAGGAAGACGTGGCCGAGGCCCCTGCCCTCGTGCGCGCCCTCGATGATGCCGGGGATGTCCGCCACCACGAAGGTGCGGCTTCCGGAGAGCTGCACCACGCCGAGGTTCGGCGTGAGGGTGGTGAAGGGATAGGCCGCCACCTTGGGAGTCGCCTTCGAGACGGCGGCGAGGAACGTCGACTTCCCCGCGTTCGGCTCGCCCACGAGGCCGACGTCGGCGATCAGCTTCAACTCCAGATGCAGATCGCGCTCCTCGCCCTCCTCGCCGGGCTGCGCGTAGCGCGGCGCCTGGTTGGTGGCGGTTGCGAAGGTCGCGTTCCCCCGGCCGCCGCGCCCCCCGTGCGCCGCGATCAGCTCGTCGCCGGGCTCCACCAGCTCGCCGAGCACCTCGCGGGTCTCGGCGTCGAGCACCACGGTGCCCGGCGGCACGCGCAGCACCAGGTCGGCCCCGCTGCGGCCGGTCCTGTTCGCGCCATCTCCCTTACGACCACTGTCGGCCCTGTACTCCTGGCGGTAGCGGAAGTCGAGGAGGGTGCTCAGCTGCGGGTCCACGCGCAGCACCACGTCGCCGCCCTTCCCGCCGTCGCCGCCGTCCGGACCGCCCTGGGGGATGTAGGCCACGCGGCGGAAGCTGACGGCACCCTCGCCGCCGTTCCCGGCCCGCACGTGAATCGTCGCCTCGTCGAGGAACATCGCAGCTTCGATCGGTGATCGACGGCGTTTCAGCCGTCGGGGAGCGTGAGGTCGAAGTCCGCCCGGATCTGCCCCACCACCTCGCCCCGGGTGTTCACGACGTCCGGGTAGGCGTGGTGGTAGAGCGCGCCGAGGTCGTCCTCCGAGATGAGGTCGAGCTGGCGCAGGACGGAGAGGATCGCCGGGGCGACGGCGCGCCTGGCGCCGTCCTCGACCTTGAGGGCGATCCCCAGCTCCGCGCCCGGCACGCCGACGCAGTAGACGCCCTCGGCGCCCACCTTGGCGAAGAGCCGTCCGTGCGAGAGCTCCATCAGCTCCGTGCAGAGCCGGCCCTCCCCCGCGACCATCTCGGGGTAGCTGGTCATCGCGCCGACGACGTAGGTCGGCTCGCGCTCTCCCTCACGCGCCGCGCTCGCCAGTCGCGCATAGGCCAGCGCCATGTAGCGCAGCGGCAGCCCGACGGTGACGACGCCGCAGCCGTCCACGCCGATGGCCATCGCTTCCTGAGGCAGGCCGGTCCACCGGGAGAGCTCGGCGAGGATCCGCTGCTGGACCGGGTGCTCCGGCAGGTGGTAGCCCGCCGGGTCCCACCCGTGCACGCGCGCGAGCGCCAGCATGCCCGCGTGCTTGCCGGAGCAGTTGTTGTGCAGCCGCAGGGGCTCGAGGCCCGCCTCGACCAGCTCCCTGTGGCTCGCCTCGTGAAGCGGCGGGTGTGGCCCGCACGCGAGGGACTCCCCGTCCAGCCCGATCCGCCGCAGGATGGAGCCCGCGGCGTCGACGTGGCGCGGCTCTCCCGCGTGGGAGCCGCAGCAGAGGCTGAGCTCCTCCAGGGTGATGCCGAAGCGGTCGAGCGCCCCGTCCGCCACGAGCGGGATCGCCTGGAAGGGCTTGGCCGCGGAGCGGAAGAAGGTGGTCCAGTCGGGATCGCCGGCCGCGGCCCGCAGCCGACCCTCCATGTCCACCACGGCGGCGTGGACGCGATGTGTCGATTCGGTCACCGTGCCGCGCACGACCCTCACCGCTTGGTCCTCCATTGCATCACCTCCTGCGCATTCCCAGCACGATACCCGTCAGGACCAGCGCCCCGCCCGCGAGAGCCGTGGTCGGCGGCGGCTCGGAGATCGCCGGCAGGAGCCAGGCGATGAGCGTCGCACCCACCGGCTCTCCCAGGAGCGAGAGGTTCACCGTGTGTGCCGGGAGGTAGCGGAGCGCCCAGTTCTGCCCCGTGTGGCCCACCATCATCGGCCCGAGGGCGAGCGCCGCGAAGACCAGCCAGTCGCCCGTACCATAGCCGGACGCCAGAGGCACCCGGGAGACGAGCAGAGCCCCGAGCAGCACGACCGTGGCGCAGCCGTAGACCGCCAGCACGTACGGCCAGATGGGGATCCGCTGGCGAAGGCCCCGGCCGATCACGTAGTACACCGCCACGAGCACGGCGCCGAGGAGCGCGAGGAGGTCGCCCCGCAACGGGGCCGGCGCAGCCCGGCCGACGTCGCCCCAGCCGATCCAGGCGGCGCCCGCCACGGCGAGCGCGATCCCGAGCCACTGTCGCGAGCCGGGGCGCTCGCCCAGCGTCACCAGGCCCAGGAGCGCCACCCAGACGGGCTGCGTGCAGACCAGCGCGACGGACGCGGCCACGCTCGTCAGCCCCACCGACGCGATCCAGGCGACGAAGTGGCCGGCCAGGCAGACGCCCGCCACCGCCGCCACCACCCACTCCCGCACCCGCAGGGCACGCAGCACGCGCCACTCGCCGCGGGCGGTCAGCATCCCCGAGACCAGAACGAGGGAAAAAGCCAGACGCCAGAAGGAGACCGCGAGCGCGGGCGCGTCGCTCAACCGGATGAGCGGCGCCGCCCAGCTGACCGCCAGGACGGAGGCGAAGAGAACCACGCCCGGCGCCACCGGCGGTACCGCCGCCCCGGCGACCGTTCCCCGGCGCGCGCGCGCCGCTCCCAAGAAAGAAGCGGCGGAGAAGGGCCAGCCCTCCTCCGCCGCCGGTCGCAGCCGGCGCCTGGTCGTCGTCAGCGCGACGCGCGCTCCATCGCGCCCGCCTTCTGGAAGAGCGCGTCCTCGGAGTCCACGCCGTGCAGCAGGTCGAGCGCGGTGCGGACCACCTTGTCGTCGGCGGTCGCGCGTCTGGACGCGGCGTCCGTCCCCCACTTCGCGAGCGCGATCTCGTAGCCGATCCGCCGACCGACGAGGTCGGATGCGCCGGCGAACTGCGCCTGGGTCACCGGAACTCCCGCGGCCGTCAGCCGGTCGAAGAATTCCTGCCGCATCGCCGGAGTCACCGCGAAGTCCTGCTTCAGCGTGGGGTGCTGCCGCACGTAGTCCACCGCGTAACGGAAGACCACGTCGTTGAACTTGCTCCCGCTCTTCGCCGCGGCGGTGAAGAAGTCCTTCTCCGCCGGAGTCAGCGAGTCGGGCTGGACGATGACGTCGGGCACGATGCCCCCGCCGCCGTAGACCACGCGGCCGCTGTCCGTGTGGTAGATCTGGCGCGCCGCCGTATCCGCCTGCTGCGTCGAGTCCTGGAGCACCAGCGTCTCCGGGTAGGCGTCGGCCTCGTGCGCCTTCTGGATCGACCGCCCGGAGGGCGTGTACCAGCGCGCCGTGGTCATCTTCAGGAAGTTCCCGCCCGAGAGCGGGAAGAGCGTCTGCACGGAGCCCTTGCCGAAGGTCGTCTGGCCGATGACGAGGGCGCGGTCGTGGTCCTGCAGCGCGCCCGAGACGATCTCCGCCGCGCTCGCCGTGTAGTCGTCGACGAGGACGATCATCGGCACGCCCGGATCGGCCTCCGGCCGCGTGGCCGAGAAGCTCTCCTCGTCGCCCGGGTCACGCCCGTGCGTGGAGACGATCGGCTGGCCGGGCTTCAGGAAGAGGTCCGCCACCTGGACGCCCTGGTCGAGCAGCCCGCCGGGGTTGGTGCGCAGGTCGAGGATCAGCTTCTTCGCCCCCTTCTGCCGCAGGGCGGTCATGGCGTCGCGGATCTCGCCCGCCGAGCCCTCGGCGAAGACGCTCAGCCGCACCAGCCCGACGTCCGGCGACACCATGTACGAGGTGACGGAGTTCACGTGGATGGCGTCGCGCACGATCGTGTACGCGATGGGCTCGTCGACGCCCGGGCGCGCCACCTTGATGTGCGCCGGCGCGCCCTTGGGCCCGCGAAGCACCTTCACCGCCTGGTCGTCGGTCCACCCGGCGGTGGACTTGCCCTCGACCTCGACGATCCGGTCGCCCGCGCGAAGCCCGGCGCGCTCGGCCGGGGTGCCGGGCAGCGGCGCGATCACCGTGATCCAGCCGTTGCGCACGGCGATCTGGATGCCGAGCCCCCCGTACTCGCCGGTGGTCTCCACGCGCAGGTCGTTGTACTCCTTGCGCGTGAGGAAATTCGTGTGGGGGTCTCCGAGATCGCGGAGCATCCCGTCGATGGCGAACTTGTAGAGCTCGCTCGGGGAATGCTCGTCGACGTAGTCACGCTGGACGTGCGCGACGACCTCGTCGAAGATCTGCTCGTTGTACTCGTCCGGCGTGGCGCCGCCCTGCTGGAGGAGCCAGCCGCCGGAGGCGAGCGCCACCGCGCCGACCAGCACCGGTCCGAGCACCGTTCGTTTCAGCTTCATTCATCCTCCGTCCTGCACTGGTCGAGTGGAACCCGGGGCCGACGACGGTCCTGAGTGCGATCAAATGATAAACCGCCCATTCCCCAAAGTTTCTGGGAATCGATCCGCCAGAACGGCGCGGATCCGCGCTGATACCTCCTCTTCCGAGCCCCGCGCGTCGATGCGTACGACGCCGGCGACCTCGTCGGCGAGGTGGAGATAACCCTCGGCGACACGGCGGTGGAACTCCGCCGTCTCGCTTTCCATCCGGTCCGGGCTCTTGCGCGCGAGCCGCTGGCGGCGCGCGCCCTCCTGCGGAGGGCAGTCGAGCAGCAGGGTGAGGTCGGGAGCGAGACCGCCCGTGGCGATCCGGTTGCTCTGCACGATCTCCTGCGTCGGGAGGCCGCGCCCCGCGCCCTGGTACGCCAGCGTGGAGAGCTCGAAGCGGTCCGCGACGACGACTGCGCCCTCCGCGAGCGCCGGGCGGACGACCTGCTCCACGAAGGCGGCGCGCGCCGCGAGCATGAGGAAGAGCTCGCTCCGCGCGGGTACGCCCACGTCGTGCTGCTCGAGGGCCAGCGCGCGGATGCGCTCACCGAGGGGCGTCGAGCCGGGCTCCCGCGCGACGATGACGCGCCGTCCGCCCGCGCGCAGGTACTCCGCCAGCCGCGCGACCTGGGTGGTCTTGCCCGAGCCCTCCACGCCCTCGAACGCCAGGAAGAGCCCCCGCTCCGGGGGAGTGACGGACGGCACGGGCGTCAGGCTTCGAGCGCGAGCTCGTGCGCCGCGAGCACGCCGGAGCGGCGCGGGATCACGAACGAGAAGGCGCTCCCCCTGCCCTCCGGGCTCTCCACCCAGATGCGCCCCCCGTGCGCCTCGACCGCGAGCTTGCAGAAGGTCAGCCCCAGGCCGGGTGACGAGCGCGCCGACGGCCGCTGCACGCTGCCGAACTTGCGGAAGATGAGGTCGTGGTACGCGGGCGGGATTCCGACCCCGTCGTCGGCGACGGTGAAGCGCACCCCCTGCGCGTCCGGAGTCGGCTCGGCGCTGAGGCGGATGTGCACGCCCGGGCCCGCGTGGCGAAGCGCGTTGCCGATGAGGTTGGCGAAGATCCGCTCGATCAGGTGCGGGTCGGCCTCGACGGGAAGCCCGGTAGACCTCCCGACCCCCAGCGTCGCGCCGTGCTGCTCCACCCGGACCCGCCACGCCTCGTCGACGCGCTGGAGCAGCGTATCGGCGGGCACCGTCTCCACGTCCGGGATGAGGCTGGACTCCTCGAGCCGCGTCAGCTCCAGGAGGTCGTCGATGAGCTGGAGCGCGTCCCCACCGCGCCGGTAGGCATCGCTCAGCAGCCTCATCAGCTCCTCGGAGAGCGACCCGAAATCGCCCTCGACCGCCATCTCGAGCGTCCCCAGGATGGCGGCGAGCGGCGACTTGAGATCGTGGACGATCATCTTCATCAGGTCGTCGCGCAACCGCTCCATCCCCTGGAGCTTCCGATAGGAGTTCTCCAGCTCGTCACGCGCCTGCTTGAGGCGGAGGAGAGAGCGGACGCGGGCGAGGAGGATGGGGCGGTTGAAAGGCTTGGTGAGGAAGTCGTCCCCCCCGGCCTCGATCGCGCGGAGCTTGTCTTCCGATTCGGAGAGCGCCGTCACGAAGACGACCGGGATCTTGGAGAGGGCGGGGTCCGCCTTGAGGCGCTCGCAGACCTCGAAGCCGTTCATCCCCGGCATCATGATGTCCAGGAGGATGAGGTCGGGCATGCGCTCGCGCACCAGCCGCAACGCCGTCGGGCCGTCGAGCGCCTGGTCGACGCGGTAGCCCATCGCCGAGAGCAGGTCGCAAAGCGGCTCGACGTTGAGCGGGTTGTCGTCGACGACGACGATGAGCGGCGCGACGACCGCGTCGTTGTTCACTGGCCGAATATCCTCACCGAGATCCCGACTCTCCAGTACGATTCCTCCAGCCCCGCCCCCGAGCCGCCCCGCCTACCCCGCTCTACCGCAAGGTCGGTGCTCACGGCACCACCGGCGAGGAGGAGGCCCGCCCCTCCGGTGATCGCGCGGTCCGTCGGGTACTCCGCGGTGTCGCTCCAGCGGAAGGGGAGCTGCTGATAGCGGACGCCGAGCCGCAGCGGCACCGAGCGCCCTGCACCCTCGATCCCCTGCCACTCCACGCCACCCGTTGCCGTCCAGGCGTCCCGGGCGCCCCCCTGGTCGGCGAGTGCGGAGTTCAGCCTGGACCACCCCGACCAGCGCGTCGACGCGGCCACGATCGTGTTCGACGAGACACGGCCCGTGGCGCCGAGCGACAGCTCGGTGGGCAGGCGGTAGTCCCGGTCGGCGGCGAGCGAGTCGCGGCCCTCGCCGTGGAGGGTACCGCCCCCCGCGACCGACGCCGCGACGGTCAGCGCGCCACTGGGCGTCCAGTCGATGCTCGCCAGCCCGCCCGCGCCACTGTACGTCCAGCTGTCCGTGCAGCACCCCGCGTTCACGAAGAGACTGTCATGGGCGAAGCCGTCCAGGATGAAGGAGTAGCTCCGGCCGTTCGTTCGCTGGATGCCGCCGGTGAAGACGTCCGTTCCCAGGCTGATCGCGAGGTGCGGGACGATCTCGCGGGCGACGGCCAGACGGAGCCTGGAGACGCCGCCCTGCGACGTGAGCTGGTCGAGCACGGGGACCCGATCGCTCCCGAGGAGGACCGTGTCCTGACTCTGGATCGACCAGTTCTGATCGAGATAGCTGCCGAAGCCCGCGACCACGGCCCACCGCTGGCGGAAGGGGAAGGCCGCCTGGATGAGGGGGAAGCGCGCCGTCTGGCCGCTGAACGCCCGCCCCTGGTAGCTGGCGCGGAAATCGTCGGTGTGGAAGGCGACGGTCAGCCCCGACGCCGGGAGGCCGACCGCGCTCGCCGGGTCGGCCCAGGAGATCTCGTGGGGAAGGCCGAGCGGAATGCCGCCCAGCGCCGCGGCGCGGGAGCTGACGGGGTCCATCAGCAGGCCGAGGCCCCGGGAGGCGAAGAGCGATTGAGCGCACAGCGGGGCCGCGTGCAGCACGGCCAGAGCGGCCGCCGCCCCGAGGACGCGCATCAGCGAACGGCAGTCGGAGCGGCTCATGGCAGCGTCGGTCTCAGGGGCAGCGTATAGATGAGCCGCAGTCGCGGCGTGGTGTCGAACCAGAAATACCCCACGTCGGGCACCTGCGGCACCCCGGGCTGGAGCGGCGGAATGAGGAGCGCGGTGGAGATGGACGTCGAGTCCTTCTGCACCGCCGAGGAGATGGCGCTCGTGACGTCCAGCCGGAAGCTGCTGTCGTTCCCGGCGAGGAAGAGCGCGGGTGAAGCGTCGGCCTGCGCGAGGACGCCCGCCAGCGGCGCCAGGCGCCCGAGCTCCGGCTCGGCGAGCCGTCGCAGCGACAGGGTCGCCGTGCTCACCGGCCGGTAGCCGCTCGTCACGGGCACCGGCGTGAACAGGAGGAGTGCCCGATCGAGGGTGACGTCACTCAGCGGAATGCTGGGGCAATCGGGTGTCGTCTCCGGATGGGCGCAGGCCGGAACCGGCCGGCTCAGGTCGAGCTGGAGCACCGAGCGCGCCTGTGTGATCCCGCCCACGCGCAGCACGCCGGGCGGCGTCGGGGGCGGCGCATTCACGATGAACGTCTGCTTTCCGCTGCTCGGGGCGAGCGGCACCACGGTGTCCGGCGCGCTCGCGGGATGCACGCTGGCGATCAGCCGGAGCGTGCGGATGATCAGCCGCGACCCCGCGGTGGCCGCGGTCACGGCGACGCCGCTCGCCTGGTGCGTCGCGAGCGCCTGCACGGCCGCCGAATCGATCGTCCACGTCAACGTGTCCAGGTGAACGCTGTCGCCCGGCGTCCAGGTGGTCTCCCCGATCAGCCGGCCCAGGGTTCCGCCGGCGGTCTTCCACGCGACCGGATTCCCGCCCTGGTCCGAGGCGTTCGCCCACGTGACGGTGGCGCTGTCGAAGGATTGCTCGAGCAACCAGAGCCGGAGAGAGACCGGAGTGGCGTTCGGCGTCGACGTTGCACTGTCGATCTGCGTGATCACCCGGCCGGTGCCGAACGTGTACGACTCGGTGCTGGTGCCGCCGGCCGGATACGCGACGGAGTCGGGGAAGTCTCCGAAGCTCGCGAGGCCGTGCGCCTCGAGGGCACCGTCGAACTGGTGCGCCACCACGAGGTAGGGCACGTCGTGGAGCTGGCCGAAGTCGTAGACCGTGTCCCGGAGCACGAAGTCCGATGCCGGCAGGACGAGGTCGACCGAGATCGGCGCGCTCCCGCCGGGGAAGAGATCCCGACCGGTCGCGGTCGGGACCTTGTTGTCGCAGGCCGCCAGGGCGGCGAGGCCCAGCGCGAGCGCCAGGTACCGCGCCGCCAACGGGATCGATCGCATCGGCACCACTCTAAGATTGGTGAACGCCTGCGGAGCCGGTGCGGCTCCGCAGGCGGAAGTTGCCCTTCCACGTACCCCACCGCTTCGAGGGGTTCCCGGCCGGATCAGAAGCCACGGGGCTCCGACCCGAGGTAGACACGCGGCAGCCGGCCGGTCAGCCCGGTGAGGATCTCGTACGAGATCGTCCCGCACCGGGCCGCGGCCTCGTCGACGGTGATCTCCTCCGGGTCGTCGCGGCCCACGAGCGTGGCGACGTCCCCGACCTCCACCTCCGGCACGTCGGTGAGGTCGACGGTCGTGACGTCCATCGAGATCCTCCCGATGATCGGCACGCGCCGGCCCCGGACGAGGACCTCCCCCCCGCCCGTCGACAGCGCACGAGGGATGCCGTCGCCGTACCCGATGGAGAGCGTGCCCCACCGCTCCGGTCGCCGCGCCGTGTAGGTGGCGCCGTAGCCGACCGTCCAGCCCGCGGGCACCTCCCGGACGAGCACCACGCGCGCCCGGACGGCCGCGACGGGCGCCGGCCGTTGCTGCGCGCCGGCCGCTCCGCCGTAGAGGAAGATGCCGGGGCGCGCCAGGTCGCCGCCCAAGCCCTCGCGCCGCAGCGCCGCGGCGCTGTTCGCGGAGTGCACCACCACGCCCGTCCGGACGTCGGCCGGGAGGGCCGCCACGGCGCTGCGGAACCGCTCCCACTGGCGATCGGTGGCCGCCAGGTCGGGCTCGTCGGCGGAATGGAAGTGGGTGTAGACCCCCTCCCATCGCAGCCGGCCGCGGGCGAGCGACGCGACGTGCGCACCCCAGGCCGCCGCACGGTCCCAGGGGAAGCCGGCGCGGCCCATGCCCGTGTCCACCTCGGCATGGAAGGGGAGGTCGCGGCCGGTCGCGGCGGCGACCTCCGCCCACAAGCGCACGCTCTGTTCGTCGGAGAAGCAGAGGGTGAGACCGGCGTCTGCTGCGCGGTGGAACTCGTCGTGCGGGGCCGGCGCGAAGACGAGGGTGCGGCCGCGCCATCCGAGCGCACGGAGCGTCTCCCCTTCCGCGACCGCGGCGACCCCGAACGCCCAGGGCCCCTCCAGCGCCGGCATGGCGGCCAGCGCGCGAGCCACGGCGCCGAGCCCCAGGCCGTAGGCATCCGCCTTGACCATGGGGACGAGGCGCACTCCCGGACCGACCGCGCGCTGGACGGCGAGGGCGTTTTCGCGCAGGCCGTCGAGGCTCACCTCGACCCACGCGCGTGACCGGGACGTGGTTGACGGGTCGGACACAAGCGACGTAGTATAGGCCGACTGTGAATGCCTCGCAAGCCGAATCGCCCGCCCCGCCCCCGCCCGGGGTCGCGCTCGACCGCGCGCTCGCGCTGGTCGAGTTTCTACGTGCCCACTGCCCGTGGGACGCCGCGCAGACGCCGCGCTCCCTCCGGCGTTACCTCCTAGAGGAGGCGCACGAGGTCGTCGACGCCATCGATGCCGACGACGGCGCGCTGCTGTGTGACGAGCTCGGCGACCTCCTCCTGAACCTGGCCTTTCAGGTGGTGATCGGGGAGGAGGCCGGTCGCTTCACGCGCGAGCAGGTGGTGCGGGGCCTGGAGGAGAAGATGCGCCGCCGCCACCCGCAGCTGTACGGGCTCGGCGAGGCGCGGTCGTGGGAGGCGCTCAAGGCGAGCGAGCGGGGCTCCGCCGCGGCGGGCGCCGGGCTGCTCTCGGAGCTGCAGCCCTCGGCCGACCCGCTGCGGCACGCGCACCGCATCCAGGAGCGCGTCGCCGCCGTCGGCTTCGACTGGCCCGACGCGCGCGGCGCCTGGGAGAAGGTGCGCGAAGAGGTGGAGGAGGTCGGCGCCGAGCTGCCCGATTCCGGCTCTCCGGCGCTCGAGGAGGAGGTCGGGGACCTGCTCTTCGCGCTGGTGAACCTCGCGCGGTTGTCCGGGGTGGATGCGCCGACCGCGCTGGCGAGGGCGAACACGAAGTTCTCCCGGCGCTTCGGGGCGCTGGAGAGACTCGCCCGTGAGCGTGGCGTCGTGGTGGGCGAGGCGGAGCTGGCGATCCTCGACGGGCTGTGGGACGAGGTGAAGCGAGGGGAGCGATGAGGCTCAGGGAGCGACTCATCGGCACCCTGCTGGTGGTGGCGATCATCCTGGTCGCGCCCGCGATCTACGGGCTCACCGCGCTCCACCAGTTGCGGCAGGTCGCCTACAACCTCAGCACCCGCGACGCCGTCGGCGCGCTCGCCCTGGGGCGCCTGCAGACCGCTCTGACGGAGATGGAGAACCAGGAGCGGATCTACCTGGCGCTGGCGGAGAGCCCCGACGGCGGGCACGAGCCGTCACGCGCCCGGGTGATGGAGCAGGAGGCCGCCGCGGAGCGGGACCTGAAGCTCCTCGCCACGCGGGGCTACGCCGCGGCGACCCGCGACGCGCGCACCGCCTGGCCACGGCTCAAGGGCGCCATCGCGGAGGAGCAGCACTGGGTGCAGGTCGGCGATGAGCAGCAGGCCGACTCGGTCCGCAACAGCCTCGTCGACCCCGCGTTCGCGGCGATGAACGCGGCGCTCGACCCCATCGGCGCCGCGATCAACCGCGCCGGGCGGGTACAGGTGGAGAGGGCGCAGGACATCGCCTCCCGCGCCGCGACGACGGTTCTCCTCGCCCTCGCCATCGCCCTCGCCATCGCCCTCGCCGTCGGCGCATGGCTGACGCGCGCGCTCCTGCCGCCGATCCAGAAGCTGCGCGGGGCGATGTCCTCCGTCGCGTCCGGCGACTTCGAGCCCCACCAGGCGCTCGCCCTCACCCGCCCGGACGAGATCGGCGACCTCAACCGCTCCTTCGCCCGGATGACCGAGCAGCTCGCCGAGCTCGACCGCCTCAAGGCGGAGTTCGTCTCCGTCGCCTCCCACGAGCTGAAGACGCCCCTCAGCGTCATCAAGGGCTACATCTCGCTGATGGAGGACGGCATCTACGGCGACGTCCCCGAGGCGCAGCGGAAGATCCTCGCCTCGATCGGCAGCCAGTCCGATCAGCTGACGCGGCTCGTCCAGCAGCTCCTGGACGTCAGCCGCTTCGAGGCCGGCGGCGGCCGTCTCAACGTCCAGCCGATCGAGCTGCCCGCGTTTCTCCGGGAGATCGCCACGACCTTCGAGGCGCTCGCCTTCCAGAACGACATCGACTTCCGGCTGGATCTCGCCCCCGCCCTGCCGGAGCGGATCCAGGGGGACGCCGACCGTCTGCGCGAGGTGATCGGGAACCTGCTCTCGAACGCCTTCAAGTTCACGCCGCGCGAGGGCCACATCTGGCTCCGGGCGCGTGAGGCGAGGCGGCGGGACGACAGCGGCGTACTGATCGAAGTCAGCGATACCGGCGTCGGCGTCCCGCAGGACAAGCTCTCGCGGATCTTCGACAAGTTCTTCCAGGTGGACAACGCCGCGCAGCCGAGATCGGTCGGGTCGGGGCTGGGTCTGGCGATCAGCCGCGAGATCGTCGAGGCGCACGGAGGCACGATCGCTGCAGAAAGCCAGATCGGCCAGGGCACGACGGTTCGCGTCTTCCTTCCCCTGGCGCCCCCCACCCCCGGGGCCGAATGACCGTCCGACCCGCGAGAGTGATGAAGCGGATCCTCTGGCCCGTGCTGCTCCTGGCGCTCTCCGCGTGCGCGCACCTCGGGCATCTCGGGCCGTCTCCCGACGGATCCGATGCCGCCGATCAGATGTGGGACGAGGCGCACCGCGCTCTGGCCGCCGGCGACTTCATCAGCGCCGACTCCCTCTTCACCCGCCTCTCCGTCGAATACCCGCAGACCGACGCGGGGCGCGAGAGCGTCTTCTATCTCGGCGTCATCCGGCTCGACCCGCGCAATCCCGCATGGGACCCGGCGCCCGCGGAGAAGGAGCTGCTCCGCTACCTCGCCGAGGACAGCACCGCTTTCGGCACGATCCACCGCCGGCCGGAGGCGCAGACGCTCTACGAGCTCGCCCACCAGTTGACGATGCCCGCCGAGAGCCGCGTCCCGGGGCTGCAACCCGAGACCCGCGTCGTCACCAAGCGCGTCGTGGCGCCCGCGAAGGAGTCCCAGGCCCTCGCCGACGAGGTGGCGGACCTGCACCGGCAGCTCGACGCGAAAGACGCGCAGATCCAGAAGCTCAGCGACGAGCTGGACCGGATCCGGAAGACGCTCACGGGCACCCGGCCCTGACCTCCCCATAAATTCGGGACAGCGCCGTAGCGGTCTGCGCCCTACCCTCCGAGCATACGTCGCGGCACCAGGCCGCGGCGAACCACCCGCCACCCGGAGGACGCGATGCCCGCTGCCCGCAGATACGCACCGCTCGTCGCCTGCATCCTGGCCGCGCTGACCGCGGCGTGCGCGCCCGACGCACCGACGATCGCGAACCCCGATCCCGCATCGGCGCCGGCACCCAACCGCGCCGGGTACGAACAGCCCGGCGTGCACCGACAGTACGGCACGCCGCAGAAGATCGGCGACGGCATGGCGCGCACGTACGTGGTGCTCGACGTGAAATCGGCGCAGGCGCCGCTCGAGCTCGGCATCGCGCTGAGCGAGAAGGCACTCACGGGCCTGCCGTCCGCGGAGGGCGAGTATTCCTTCATCCTGCCGCTCCCGCAGCACGCCCCCACGCCCTATCGTTTCGCCGAGCTCGACTGGAACCCGCACGGACATCCGCCGGTGGGAATCTACTCGCTGCCGCACTTCGACTTCCACTTCTACACCATCTCCCTCCAGGAGAGGAACGCCATCCTTCCGAGCGATCCGAACTTCGCCGCGGAAGCGAACAACGTCCCGACCGGCGCGTTCGTGCCGCCGTTCTACGTGCCCCTCGTCCCCCCGGGCGGTCAACCCGCGGACGCCGCCGTGCCGCAGATGGGCGTGCACTGGTTCGACGTGCGTGCGCCGGAGTTCCACGGCGAGACCTTCACCAGCACCTTCATCTACGGCTCCTGGAACGGTCGTTTCACCTTCTACGAGCCGATGGTCACGCGGGAGTTCCTGCAGTCGAAGCCGGAATTCGCCGCGCCGATCCCGTTCCCGCAGAGCTACCCCGCCCCCGGCTACTACCCGACGTCGTACCGGGTCACGTACGATGCCCAGGCGAAGGAATACCGCGTCGCGCTCGCCGGGCTCACCGCGTGGCCGTAGCGGGATGACGGCGCGAAGGGGTGAACGAGGGGCCCGGGCATCGCG
>DASSTO010000069.1:0-11257 GCA_035707865.1 Longimicrobiaceae bacterium
GCCACGTGGGTCTGTACGTCTACACGCGCGACGCGCTCGCCCGCTGGGTCGCGCTCCCCGAGGGGCGCCTGGAGCGCCTCGAACGGCTCGAACAGCTCCGCCCGCTCGCCGCGGGCCTGCGCATCGGAGTGGCGCGCGTGGCCGCGGTCGAGCCCGGGATCGACACCCCCGCCGACGCCGACGCTGCCGAAGCGCGGCTCCGCACCGAACCATCGTCCGAAGACTCGTGATGACCGAACCGACCTCTACACCGACCAAGTACATCTTCGTCACCGGGGGCGTCGTCTCGTCCCTGGGCAAGGGGATCGCCGCCGCCTCGCTCGGCCGCCTTCTGGTGGAGCGCGGGCTGCGCGTCACCATCCAGAAGTTCGACCCCTACATCAACGTCGACCCGGGCACGCTCTCGCCCTTCCAGCACGGCGAGGTCTTCGTGACCGACGACGGCGCCGAGACGGATCTCGACCTCGGCCACTACGAGCGATTCATCGACCAGTCGCTCTCCCAGGCGAACAACATCACCACCGGCCGCATCTACCAGGACGTCATCACGCGCGAGCGTCGTGGCGACTACCTGGGCGCGACGGTCCAGGTGATTCCGCACATCACGGATGCCATCAAGGGCGCCATCCGCCGGCTCGCGCCGAACCACGACGTGGTGATCACCGAGATCGGCGGCACGGTCGGCGACATCGAGAGCCTGCCCTTCCTCGAGGCCATCCGCCAGTACCGGCAGGAGATCGGGCGCGAGCACACGCTCTTCGTGCACGTCACCCTGGTGCCGTACATCGCCGCGGCGGGCGAGCTGAAGACGAAGCCGACGCAGCACTCGGTGCGCGAGCTGATGGAGATCGGGATCCAGCCGGACATCCTCGTCTGCCGCTCGGAGCACCCGATCAGCGGCGAGATGCGCCGCAAGATCGCGCTCTTCGCCAACGTCGACGTCGCCGCGGTCATCGAGGCGCCCGACGCCGGCACGATCTACGAGGTGCCGCTCCAGTACAGCGCGCAGCACCTGGACGACCTCGTGCTGCAGAAGCTGGGGATCGAAGCGCCGCGCCCCGCGCTCGCCGACTGGCGCGCCCTCGTGGAGCGGGTGAAGGCCCCGAAGAACGGCACCGTCCGCATCGCGGTCGTCGGCAAGTACGTCGCGCTCGTCGATTCCTACAAGTCCGTGCAGGAGGCCCTGATCCACGGCGGCATCGACAACGACGTCGGCGTGGAGATCGACTGGCTCTCGTCGGAGGACTTCGAGAACGGCACCGCCACCGCCCATCTGCTGAGCGAGTACGACGGCCTGCTGATCCCCGGCGGCTTCGGCGTGCGCGGGGTGGAAGGGATGCTCAACGCGATCGGCTGGGCGCGCGAGAACGAGCTGCCGTTCTTCGGCATCTGCCTCGGTCTGCAGACCGCGATCATCGAGTACACGCGGAACGTCTGCGGCCTCGACCAGGCGCACTCGATGGAGTGGGACCAGGCGACCGAGCACCCGGTGATCTGCCTGATGGACACGCAGCGCCAGGTGACGGACCTCGGCGGGACGATGCGCCTGGGCGCCTTCACGGCACGGCTGGTTCCCGGCTCACGGGCGGCGGAGATCTACGGCGCCCACGAGATCAGCGAGCGACACCGGCACCGCTACGAGGTGAACAACGCCTACCGCGATCCGCTCCACGAGGCGGGGATGGAGGTCAGCGCCACCTCTCCGGACGGCAACCTGGTCGAGATGATCGAGCTCCCCGAGCACCCGTGGTTCGTGGCGACGCAGTTCCACCCCGAGCTCAAGTCGCGGCCCAACCACCCGCACCCGCTCTTCGCCTCCTTCATCGCGGCTGCGATGGTGCGGCGCGACGCGCGGGCGCGCGAGCCGGCCGAGCGCCCGGAGAGCCCCGTCGCGGGAGCGGCGCGGTGAGCGTCTCCGATCTCTTCCGGAGCGGCGGCGGCTTCTTCCTGATCGCCGGGCCCTGCGTGCTCGAGGACGACACGCTCAATGTCGGCGTCGCGCGCACCCTCCGGCGGGTATCGGAGGAGCTGGCCCTGCCGATCGTCTTCAAGGCCTCGTTCGACAAGGCCAACCGCTCCTCGCCCGGCTCCGCGCGGGGCCCGGGGCTGGAGGCGGGCCTGAAGAAGCTCGCGCGCGTCCGCGAGGAGACGGGCCTGCCCGTGCTCACCGACGTGCACGAGAGCGACCAGTGCGCACCCGTCGGCGACGTCGTCGACGTCCTGCAGATCCCGGCGTTCCTCTGCCGACAGACCGACCTGCTCCTGGCCGCCGGCGCGACGGGCCGGCCGGTGAACGTCAAGAAGGGACAGTGGATGGCGCCGCACGAGATGCGCGGGGCCGCGCAAAAGCTCCGCGCCGCCGGCGCGGGCGCGGTCGCCGTGACCGAGCGGGGGAACTTCTTCGGCTACGGCAATCTCGTGGTCGACATGCGCTCCTTCGAGGGCCTGCGGGAGGCCTGCGACGCGCCGGTGGTCTTCGACGGCACGCACTCCGTGCAGCGCCCCGGTGAGGGCGGCGGCGTGAGCGGGGGCGAGCCGCGCTTCATTCCGACGCTCGTGCGCGCCGCCACCGCCGCGGGCGCCGACGCGCTCTTCCTCGAGGTGCACCCGAAGCCGGAGAGTGCCCCATCCGATTCGACGAACATGCTGCAGATCGACCGTCTGAAGCCTCTCCTCGAGCAGGTACTCGCAATCCGCGCGGCTCTGAACCTCCCGGCGGGGGGACCGCAGCATGGCTGAGGCGCGCGGGATCACGGCGGAGGTCGCGCGCGCCATCCGGCTCGTCGTGCTCGATGTCGACGGCGTGCTCACCGACGGTGGCATCTACCTCGGGGCCACGGACGCGGGCGAGCGCATCGAGACGAAGCGCTACGAGATCACCGATGGCATCGGCGTGCAGCTGCTGCAGGAGCGCGGTATCGAGGTGGCGATCGTGACCGGCCGCGAGTCGCGCTCGGTGGCGATGCGCGCGGCGGAGCTCTCCATCACCGAATGCCACCAGGACGCCACCGCGCACAAACTGCGCATCGTCGCACGTATGATCGACCGGCTGGGCATCGCCTGGCACGAGGTGGCGCACGTCGGCGACGACCTGGCCGACATCCCGGTGCTGCGCCGCGTGGGATTGCCCGTCGCCGTCGCCAACGCCGTGCCGGAGGTGCGGGCGGTCACCGCCTGGCGCTCCCGGCGCAGGGGTGGGGCCGGGGCGATCCGCGAGTTCGCCGAGGCGCTCCTCCAGGCGCGTGGCGAATGGGCAGCCGCGGTCGAGCGGTATCTCGCCCCGCGCGAGATCCTCCCGTGAAGGAGATCGACCGCCCGGCGGTCCTGGAGGACGCACGCCGCGTCCTCCAGGTGGAAGCGGCGGCGGTATCGGCCCTCGCCGACCGCGTGGACGACTCGTTCGCCGACGCGGTCGGGGCGGTCCTCCGCTCGCCGGGCCGGGTGATCGTCTCGGGTGTAGGCAAGTCGGGGATCATCGCGCGAAAGATCGCAGCGACGCTCACCTCGACCGGTACGGCCGCGAGCTTCCTCCACCCGGTCGAGGCGATGCACGGGGACCTCGGGATCGTGCGGCCGGGCGACGTCGCGATCCTGCTGTCGAAGAGTGGCGAGTCCGCGGAGATCCTGGGGCTGGTGGAATTTTTTGCCCGAACGGGTGTACAAGTCGTTGCCATGACTGGACGTAACGACTCCACGCTCGCGCGTCACGCGCAGATCGTCCTCGACTGCGGCGTCGCGGAGGAGGCCTGCCCGCACGACCTCGCGCCGACCTCCTCCACCACCGCCGCCCTCGCCGTCGGCGATGCGCTCGCCGTCGCCCTCCTGCGGCAGCGGGGTTTCGGGCGCGACGACTTCGCCCGCCTCCACCCCGGCGGGACGCTGGGGCGCGCTCTGCTGCTGCGCGTCGACGACGTCATGGTGACCGCCGACCTGCCGCTGCTGCCCCCGCGCGCCTCCATGCGCGAGTGCGTGGTCCTGCTCGCGGAGCGACGCGGCACCGTCGCCGTGACCGACGAGCGCGGGGTCCTTCAGGGCGTCGTCACCGCGGGTGACCTGACGCGGCTCATGGAGCGTCAGGAGGCATTCTTCGCCGTCCCGGTCTCCGAGATCATGACGCGCTCGCCCAGGACCACCTCGCCCGAAGAGCTCGCCGCGAGCGCCGTGGGGCTCATGGAGCGCGCCGGGGTCATGGCGCTACCCGTGATCGACGCCGAGCGGCGCGTCGTCGGAATCGTCCACTTGCACGATCTCATGCGTGCCGGAGCGGTCTGATCCAGTGAAGCGTTCTCATCCTCTCCTCGTGCTCGCGGTCTGCCTCGCCCTGGGCGGCTGTGCCCAGGACGCCGCCACCCCGTCCGCCGTTACGGACGTCTCCAAGCTCCCCGCGGACGACATCATGTTCGGCCTGCACCACGTCATGACGACCAACGGCGTTCGCACCGCCGTGCTCGACGCGGACACGGCGTATCTGCGGGAGTCGGGGCAGGTCTTCGACCTCGTCGGGGTGCATCTGCAGTTCTACAACGACTCGGGCCGGCAGACGGGAACGCTCACGTCGCGCACCGGCAACTACGACGTCCGTCAGGGCAACTTCACCGCGATCGGGAACGTCGTGCTCGACACGGAGAACGAGAACGGCCCGCTCCACCTGGAGACGGAGAAGCTGACCTACGCGCAGTCGCAGGACCAGCTCTGGAGCGACGTGCCGTTCGTGATGACTCAGAACGGCCAGACGACGCGCGGCCAGAGCTTCCGCTCCGACACGAAGTTCGAGAACTGGACCGTGAAGGGCGCGACGACGACCGGCGGGCTGCCGGAGCCGAAGGGAGGCGTCACGTTCTGATGCTGCGGCGCACTGCACTCTGGCTCGTGCTGCTCGCGGCCGCGGCGGTCCCGCTCGGTGCGCAGACACCGGGTGGAAGCCAGTGCAACCTCGCGTCCAGCCAGCAGATCGACCAGAGCTCCGCCATCATCACCATTACCGGTGCGTTCACGGTGACCTGCGAGGACGGCGCGGAGCTCCACGCGAACGCCGGCACGCTGAATCGGACCACCCGCGAGGTCTACCTGAGCGGGGGCGTCAGCTTCCACGATCCCCAGCGGAACCTGACGTCCGACCAGGCGACGTACAGTGCCTCGATCGGCAGGCTGTACGCCACGGGACACGTCGTCTTCACGAGCGTGGAGCAGGGAATGACGCTGAAGGGACCGGAGCTGGAGTACTTCAGGGCGATGGAGGGCCGTCCGCAGCCGCAGGCGAACGCCGCGCAGCGCCCGCACCTGACGCTGGTCCCCAGGAGCAACGGCAAGGAGAACCAGCCGCTGGACGTGGATGCCGACCGGATGACGATCGTGGGTGACAACGACCTCTCCGCGTTCGGCAACGTCGTGGTGGTGCGGCCCGACATGCGGGCGACCGCGGAGCAGGGGCGCTACAACGGGACCACCGAGAGCATGGAGCTCCGCGAGAACGCGCGCGTGACGAGCAAGGAATACACGCTCACCGGCGCCGTGGTGCAGGCGGAGATGCCGCAGGGCCAGCTCTCGCGCGTCGAGGCGCGCACCGACGCCACGCTCACCGGAAAGGACCTGCAGGTCCAGGCGCCGGACCTGCGCATCTTCTTCACCGACGGTCAGCTCACCCGCACGGTGGCGCGCATGGACAGCGCCGCGGCGAAGACGGCGGCCCGGGCGCGGGCGGACAGCACCGTGGCGAAAACGACCGCGCAGCCGGTGGCCACGTCGAAGACCTTCCGCCTGCAGGCCGACTCGATGGAAGCGCAGATGCCCGGCCAGCAGCTCGACAAGGTGATCGCCATCGGGAACGCGCGTGGCGTGAGCATCGACACCGCGCGCGCCGACACTGCGCGCACCGTCCGGGTTCGCGGCGACACCGTTCGCGCGGACAGCGCTCGCGCCGATACGGCCCACGCCGCACCCGCCACGCCCGCGGCACGTGACTCGGCGCGCGCGCGCGCCCTCGCCGAGGCCCGGGCCCGACCGCTCCTCGCCAACGACTGGATCGTGGGTGACACGATCATCGGCTACTTCGAGAAGGCGGACTCGGGGCACACGGCACGCCCGCACGCCCGCGGCGGAGCGGCGCAGGCGGCGGACTCGGCGGCCCGCGACACCGCCTCCGTCGTCGTGAAGCGGATCGTGGCCCGCGGCGCCGCGCAGTCGCTCTACCACGTCGACCAGAAGGGCTCCGGCGGCAAGGGCGCGGGTGCCGGCGGCATCAACTTCCTTGCGGGAAAGGAAATCGAACTCACCTTTGAGGGTGGCGAGCTGCAGGTGGCCAACGTGACGGGCCTCGAGAAGGGGATCTACTTGGAGCCGAACTCGACGCAGGAAGCGCCGGCGAGCGCCCCGGCGGACACGACCGCGACCCCGGGCACACCCGCTCCGCCCGCGGCCTCCGGGTCGCGCGAGGTGGCGGGAGGGGAGCGATGATGCCCGAGTCGCAGACCGACGGCCTGCTGGACCAGCTGGACGACCGCGAGCTCTCGAGCCTGCTCGCGCTGCGCGTCCTCGCGTCGCACGACGTCGTCGGCGCCTGGATACCCGGCGCCGCGCTGGCGGAGGCGCTTCCGGACGAGTTCGCGCGGCTGAGCACCCTTCCCGGCGTCGGGCCCGGTCGCGTGACGCCGCCGGCCGCGCTCTTCGCGCACCCGTCGGAGGACGCGGCGCAGTACGTCCGGCAGCAGATCGTCCCGCAGCTCGTCAACTCGGACGTGGTCGAGGCCCGGGAGACCGGCGAGGGCGAGCTCTGGGTCCGCCTGACACCCGAGGTCCAGGCGGCCGAGCCGGAGCTGCAGAGGCGCATCGACGCGCGGATCGCTCAGATGGTCCGCGCCCCCGAGGAACCCGCGACGGTGACCGGGTCGGCCGTGGCAGCGCAGCCCGGCCACGACACCCTGTCCGCCGAGGGCCTGGTGAAGATCTACCGCAAGCGCCGCGTCGTGAACGACGTGGCCCTGCACGTCTCCCAGGGCGAGATCGTCGGGCTCCTGGGCCCCAACGGGGCGGGGAAGACCACCACCTTCTACATGATGGTGGGCCTGATCGCGCCGGACCACGGCCGCGTGACGATCGGCAAGGAGGACGTCAGCAACGTCCCGATGTACCGCCGCGCCCGGAAGGGGATCGGCTACCTGGCCCAGGAGCCCTCGATCTTCCGCAAGCTCACGGTCGAAGAGAACGTCCGGGCCATCCTGCAGATGATGAAGCTGCCGAAGCGCGAGCAGGATCGGCGCCTGGAGGAGCTGCTGGACGAGCTGGGCATCAAGCACCTGCGCCACTCGAAGGCCTACGCGCTCTCCGGGGGCGAGCGGCGCCGCCTCGAGATCACGCGGGCGCTCGTGGGGCAGCCCAAGTTCATGCTCCTCGACGAGCCCTTCGCCGGAGTCGACCCCATCGCGGTGCACGACATCCAGCAGATCGTCGCCGACCTGCGGCGCCGCAACATCGGCGTCCTCATCAGCGACCACAACGTGGAGCAGACGCTCGATATCGTCGATCGGGCCTACATCATGTACGACGGAAGAGTTAGGATTTCCGGTACGGTTTCTGAATTGGTGTGGAACGACGAGGCGGCGGAGATCTATCTGGGGCCCACGTTGACCGCCCGGATGCGCCAACGCTACACCTATCCCGAGTAAGGGGGAGCACCCATGAAGACGGGTCTGTACCAGGGCACGCAGCTGAAGCAGGAGATGAAGATCAATCCACGCCTCTATCAGGCGATGGATCTGCTCTACATGCCGCTTCTGGACCTGCAGGCGCACCTCAAGCAGGAGCTCCTCAACAACCCGTTTCTCGAGATGGCCGAGGACGCGGAGAGCGAGGACGCCCCGGAGGTCGAGGCCGAGAAGAAGGACGACGACGAGGAGATCGACTGGGAGGAGATCCTGCTGAACGGCTTCGAGGCCGGCGGCCGGCGCGAGGAGTACGAGCAGCGCGAGTACTTCGAGCCGATCTCCGTCGCCACGCGCGACCTCGCCGACCACCTCCACGACCAGCTCACGCTGCTGCGCCTCTCCCCGCGCGAGCTGCTCCTGGGCGAGGAGATCATCGGCAACATCAGCGACGAGGGCTATCTCGCGTGCCCGCTGGAGACCATCGTCCACTCGCTGAACGACTTCCTGGACGAGGCCGGCGACGAGTGGAACGCGAGCGCGGGTGAGCTGGCACCCTACACGCCCGAGGAGGTCGAGCAGATGCTCGCCGTCATCCAGGGCTTCGATCCGCCCGGGATCGGCGCGCGCGACCTGCGCGAGTGCATCCTCCTGCAGCTCTACGACTGCGGCGTGCAGGACCTCACCGCCGCCGCCAACGGCATCGAGCCCACGCCCCACGAGATCGAGGAGCTCCTCTCGCAGAGCCTCTCGTATCGCATCGCCCGCGACTACTTCGACCAGCTCATCAATCACCGCTGGTCGGAGATCTCGAAGGAGCTCTCCATCACCCCGCGCGACGTGCAGGACGCCGCCGACGAGATCTCCAAGCTGGACCCCAAGCCGGGCCTCAAGTACGGCAACCACGAGGACAACTACATCACCCCCGACCTCGTGGTGGAGAAGGTCGCCGACGATTACCTGGTCTTCCTCAACGACACCAACCTCCCCCGGCTCAAGCTCTCCAAGACCTACCGCGAGATCGCCAAGGACAAGAAGAAGTTCGCCGGTGAGAACAAGGAGTTCATCTCCAACAAGCTCAACTCGGCCAACTGGATGATCCAGGCGATCGAGCAGCGCCGGCAGACGATGCTCAAGGTCATGAACTTCATCGTCGACCGGCAGCGGGACTTCTTCGAGAAGGGCGTGCAGTACCTCAAGCCGCTCACCCTGCGCGAGGTCGCCGAGGTGATCGACATGCACGAATCCACCGTCTCGCGGGTGACCAACGAGAAGTTCGTGCAGACCCCGCGCGGCGTGCTCCCGCTGAAGTTCTTCTTCTCCTCCGGCCTCTCGACGGCCTCGGGAGAGGAGGTCTCCGCACGCGGCATCAAGGCGCAGATCCAGAAGCTGGTCTCCGAGGAGAGCCCGTCCCGGCCGCTCACCGACCAGGCGATCGTGAACATCCTGAAGAAGGAAGGCATCCAGATCGCCCGCCGCACGGTGGCCAAGTACAGGGATCAGCTGGGGATTCTGTCGGCGCGCATGCGCAAGCGGGTGTGAGCGACAGGACTCGGGAGTCGGGAGTCGGGAGGCAGGAGGCAGGGGTCGGCCAGCAGGCCGTCCCCTGTGACCTGTCCCCTGTAACCTTCGAGGATGCAATGGGAGCCGGGGAGGTCAGCGTCCCGGCCGAGCTCCGTCGCAACTTCGCGGTGCTCATCCCGGCGTACAACGAGGTGGAGAACGTGCCGGCGCTCTTCCGCGCCGTCCGGGAGAGCTTCGCGCGCCACGGTCTCGACGGCGAGGTCATCCTCATCGACGACGGATCGACCGACGGGACCTTCGAGCGCGCCGTCGCGGAGGGGCGGGGAATCACGCGGCTGAAGGTCCTCCGTCACCGCCGCAACCTCGGGAAGACGGAGGCGATGGTCACCGGCGCCGACGCCGCGCAGAGCGACTACCTCATCCTCTTCGACGCCGATCTGCAGCACTCCGCCGAGGAGTTCCCCCGCTTCCTCGCCAAGCTCGCCGAGGGCTGGGACATCGTTACGGGCCGAAAGGTGGGCCGCTACGAGAAGCGGGCGGTCAGCTCGGTCTACAACCGGCTCTCGCAGACGCTCTTCGAAGTCCCCGTCCGTGACCTGAACTCGATGAAGGCCTTCCGCCGGGAGATCCTCGACGAGGTACCCCTGCGCCACGACTGGCACCGCTTCTTCATCGTCCTGGCGCACGCCCGGGGCTACTCCGTCACCGAGATCGACATCGAGCTCTACCCGCGACACGCGGGCGTGGCGAAGTACTCCGGGCGCCGCCGCATCCTCGTCGGCGTCGGCGACCTGCTCGTCGTCTGGTTCTACCTGAAGTTCAGCGCGAAGCCGATGCAGTTCTTCGGCGGCGGCGGACTCGTCCTCATCGCCCTCGGCATGCTGGTGGGGCTGGTCACCGTCGCGCTGCGTGTCGGCGGTTGGATGCCCCCCTTCGGCTACCGGCCGCTCCTCACCTTCGTCCTCCTCCTCGAGACCGTCGGCTTCATGCTCTTCGGCTTCGGCTTCATCGCCGAGCTGATCGCCACGCTGCGCAGCGAGGTCGACGAGCTGCGGCGGCGCGGGGCGAGGTGAGGGAAGTTACGAGTTACGAGTTACGAGTTGGGGTACGCATCGTGCCCTGCGGTTGACTCGTAACTCGTACTTCGTAACTCGTAACTCATGCGACTGGGGCCCGGGCATCGGCGCGATGCCCGGGCCCCAGCCGCAGTTCGGTACCTGGTGCGTCGCCTACGCGGTTCCCCCCGCCATCTCCGGCAGCGTGGTCAGCCCCTTGACCCGCAGGCGGCGCTCTCCGCGGGGAAGCTGCAGCGAGACCTCATCGCCGACGTGCTTGCCGAGGAGCGTCTGGCCCAGCGGTGAGGCCATCGAGATCTGGCCGGTGTCGACGTCGATGTAGTCTCCGAAGACGAGCGTGTACGTCTCCTCGTCCTTCGTGCGCAGGTCCACCACGGTGACGCGGGAGCCGAAGCCGACGCGGTCGCTGGGGATCTCGGAGAGATCGATCTTGGACAGCTCCTGCATGCGCTTGGTCAGGTGGTTCAGCCGCGCCTGCACGAACTGCTGGCGCTCGAGCGCGGACTTGTATTCCGCATTCTCCCGCAGGTCGCCGTGCTCCACCGCCGTCTTGATGGCGGCGGGCAGCGTCACCTGGAGCTCGTGCGTCAGACGCTCGATCTCCTCTCCCAGGCGGGCTTTCAGCTCTTCGATCATCGTTGATCCCCGGCGTGCCGTCGTCGCGACGGATGAGAGGCGTGGAAAGCCACGCCCAAAAGCGCAATCCCCGCTCGACGGCCGGAGCCCGAGCGGGTTCGATGGCGTAGTATGTGTGCGGGGCGGAGAGAATTCAACCCCGGTGAAACAGAGGATGCAGGGCGCGTGCCCCGGGGGTTACAGACTCACTTGCTGGGCGTCCGCGCCTCGACTACGGCCGAAGATCAGCAAAGCGCAGAGCGCCAGCACGACCTCCGAGACCACGGACCAGAGCCGGGCCGCGATCGCGAGAACCGCGGCGACCCCGGCGGGGAGCAGGGGCGCGAGCAGAAGAGTCATGGCCGACTCCCGCACACCAAGGCCTCCAGGCGCGAGCACGGCGGC
>DASSTO010000070.1:0-38941 GCA_035707865.1 Longimicrobiaceae bacterium
CGCTGGACGACGGCTGGAGGTTCCTGCCGCGCGGGCAGAACTTCGCCTGGATCGCCTCCACCCCGGATGCGGCCTGGGCGCGCGTGAACCTGCCGCACACCTGGAACGCGCAGGATCCCTTCGACGATGCGCCGAGCTACCGCAGGGGTGTGGGCTGGTACCGGCGCACGCTCCACCTCTCGGACTCTCTGAAGGGCAAGCGCGTCTTCCTCTACTTCGAGGGGGCCAACCAGGTGGCGGACGTCTACGTCAACGGCGCCTACGTCTGCGAGCACCGGGGCGGCTACACGGCCTTCGCCTGCGACGTGACGAAGCAGCTGAAGTTCGACGGGGGGGCGGCCAGCGAGAACCTGCTGGCGGTGAAGGTGGACAACAGTCAGAACCCCTTCATCCCCCCGCTCTCGGTGGGCTACGCCCTCTATGGCGGCCTCTACCGCGACGTGTGGCTGCTGGCGACGGACGCCGTCCACTTCGAGGTGACGGATCACGCCTCGCCGGGAGTCTTCGTCTCCACCCCGAGCGTCTCGCGCGAGCGGGGCGAGGTGCGGGTGCGCGGCACGGTGGTCAACGACTCCACGGCGGCGGCCGCAGTGGTGGTGCAGAGCACGGTCACCGACGCCGCGGGGAGGGTGGTCTCCGAGGGGCGGCGCGAGCTGCGGGTGGGGGCGGGTGCGAAGGGGGCGTTCGAGCTCTCGCTGCCGCGCGTGGTGCGGCCGCACCTGTGGTCGCCCGAGGATCCCTACCTCTACTCGGTGACGACGGAGGTGAGGGCGGGGGAGCGGCTGCTGGACCGCAAGGTGGTGCCGCTGGGCTTCCGCTGGTTCCGCTTCGACCCGGAGCGGGGCTTCTTCCTGAACGGGGAGAAGCTGCAGCTGAAGGGGACGAACCGGCACCAGGACTACGAGGGGCTGGGGAGCGCGCTGAGCGATGCGCAGCACGTGCGCGACCTGGAGTGGATCAAGCAGATGGGGGCGAACTTCGTCCGTCTCGCGCACTACCCGCAGGATCCGGCGGTGCTCGCCGCGGCGGATCGGCTGGGGCTGCTGATCTGGGAGGAGAGCCCGGTGGTGAACTACATCACCGTGGATGAGCGCTTCACGGAGAACGCGGAGGAGATGCTGCGCGACATGATCCGCCAGGGCTACAACCACCCCTCGGTGATCATGTGGGGGATCATGAACGAGGTCTTCCTCTGGAGCCCGGAGGGCGCGCGCATCCGCGAGCAGAACGACACCACCTACATGCGGCAGGTGAGAGACTTCGCCGCGAAGCTGAACGCCCTGGTGCGCGCGGAGGACCCCACGCGCTACACCACCATGGCGATCCACGGGAGCAAGGACTACGACCGGGCGGGGGTGGCGGAGATCACGCAGGTGCTCGGCGTCAACGAGTACAGCGGGTGGTACAGCGGGACCTTCGAGGGCTTCGGCCGCACCCTCGACCGCCGGCACGAGGAGCACCCGGAGCAGGTGATCTTCGTCAGCGAGTACGGCGCGGGGAGCGACGACCGGGTGAACTCGACACGGCCCGAGCGCTTCGACTTCAGCGGCCAGTGGCAGCAGGCCTTCCACGAGAGCTACCTCCGGCAGATCGAGGCGCGCCCGTGGCTGGCGGGCACGGCGATCTGGAACGAGTTCGACTTCTCGCAGCCGGAGACGGGCGGCAGCATTCCCTACGAGAACCAGAAGGGGATGCTCACGTGGGACCGCAAGCCGAAGGACGTCTACTACCTCTACAAGGCGAACTGGAACCCCGCGCCGATGGTCCACGTCGCGAGCCGCGACTGGACGCACCGGGCGGGCATCGGCCCCGCGCCCGTGACGCAGCCGGTGAAGGTCTATTCCAACCTCGACCGCGTGGAGCTCTTCGTGAACGGCCGCTCGCTGGGAGCGAAGGCCCCCGACGACGTGCACGCGGCCGTCTGGCGGGTGCCGTTCACGCCGGGAGACAACGTGGTGGTGGCGCGCGGGGAGAAGGGCGGGCGGGAGTACTCGGACCGGGTGACGATCCACTTCCGGGTGGTGCCGGCCGACCTGCGCGCCGACACCGCCTTCCGCGCGCTCGGAGTGAACGTCGGCTCGCTCGCCCAGGTGACCGACCGCACCGGCGAGGTGTGGATGGGAGACCAGCCCTACCACCCGGGGAGCTACGGCTACGTGGGCGGCGAGGCGGCGATCTTCAACAAGGACATCCCCATCACGGGCACCTCGCTGGAGCCGCTCTACTTCAGCTACCGGCAGGGGCTGCGGGCGTATCGCTTCGACGTGCCCGACGGCGACTACGTGGTGCAGCTGCGCTTCGCGGAGCCCACGGAGGACGAGCCGGGCGCGCGCGTCTTCGACGTCTCGGTGAACGGCCGACGCGTGCTGGAGGGCGTGGACCTGGCGGCCCGCTCGGGGCAGGCCCGGGCCACCGACATCAGCATCGCCGCGCACGCCGGAGAGGGTAGGGGGCTCACGATCTCCTTCGACCCCGAGAAGGGCGTGCCCGTCCTGAACGCCATCCGGGTGAGGAGGGCCGAGCCATGAACGGATTCCTGCGATCCCGCGCCGCCGCCGCGGTGCTCGGTGGCGCGCTCCTCCTGGCGGCGGGCTCCGCGAGCGGGCTCCACGCGCAGGTCGCGGCGCTCGCCGGCACCTTCGCCGCGCCCGTCGCCGACACCGGCGGCTACACCGGCCACTTCAACAACCCCGACCAGCACCACGCCGACCTGTGCGTCCGGCTCAAGAGCCCCGTCGTGGAGCTGCGCTACCCCGACGGCTCGCCGAGCGGGTTCACGCTCACGCCGGAGATCCTCCAGCCGGATCCCGGCCACGGCGTCTGGTGCCCGCAGGCGGGCATGGCGAGGCTCGACGCGCGCGAGATCGTCCCCGCCACCGACGGCCGGCCGATGCTCTTCCACCGCGGCGGCTGGGGCTTCGCCGGAAACGACCCGACGAGCGCCGTCCACTACGGGCACGTGCTGGTCGCGGACCTGGACAGCGTGGGGCTGCGCTACCACCGCCCCGCGCGCGGCGAGTCGGTCCCCTACGCCGAGCGCTGGAGCCCCGCGCCGCTCGTGCCCTGGGTGGACGAGGGCCAGCGCGATGGAAACGGCGGCGCCTGCGCGCAGCTCATGACCGTGCCCGACCGGGTGGTCGTCCGCTCCATCCCGGGCGACATGCGGTACCTCAACACGGCGCGCACGAGCGCCATCCCGTACGCCATCTACGGCGACCCGTCCGAGGACCTGGGGCCGCCGGCCGACCGGGCGCGCGGGATCCGCTACACGATGCTGGAGTGGAGCTGGATCAACGTGCGCGGCGGCGGCGTGGCGCGCGCGATCGTGGAGGACGGCGCGGAGTTCTACCGCTGCGCGGACGTTCCGCCCATCCGGCTCGCGTCGGTCTCCGACGCGAAGACGCGCACCCCCACCGGCTGGGTGCAGGCGGTCTACGGGGCCGTCCACGACGGGAAGGGCGGCTGGCTCCACGGCTGGATCGTCTCCGCGCATCGCCACGGCGACGGGCCCGTCGTCTGGCACCTGCGCGAGCCGCTGACGATGCGCCTCTGGCCCGGTACGGCCCCCGGCTCCGCGCCGGGCGCCGGCCCCGAGCGCACGATCCAGCGCCCGCCCGACCCCGTCCGCGGGCCCATCACGCGGGTCACCGACGTCAGCGCGCCGACGCTCACGCTCTTCCAGCCGTCGCCGGAGAAGCGCAGCGGGGCGGCGGTGCTGGTCTTCCCCGGCGGCGGCTACCAGTACCTGGCGCTCGACATCGAGGGCACGGACATCTGCCGCTGGCTCACCGACGCGGGCGTGGCGTGCGGGCTCGTGAAGTACCGCGTCCCGCAGCCGCGCGACTCCACCCGCTACCTGCAGCCGCTGCAGGACGCGCAGCGCGCGATGGGGCTCGTGCGGCTGCACGCGAAGGAGTGGGGCATCGACCCGGCGCGCGTGGGCGTGATCGGCTTCTCCGCAGGTGGGAACGTCGCCGCCCTCATCAGCAACCAGTACGCGCACCGCGCCTACGCCCCGGTGGACGCGGCCGACGCCGGGAGCTGCCGCCCCGACTTCGCGATGCTGATCTACCCCGCGTACCTGGTCCGCGACGCGCACGGGGGCCGGCTCGATCCGCGCGTGCAGCCGTCGTCCGGTACGCCGCCGACCTTCCTCGTCCAGGCGATGGACGACCCGATCGGCCCGGAGAACAGCCTGATCTACGGCCTCGCGCTCGAACGCGCGGGCGTGCCCGCGGAGCTCCACCTCTTCGCGAAGGGGAGGCACGGCTACGGGATGCGCGCCGCCGCGGGCGAGGCCGCCGCCGAGTGGCCACCACTCGCGCTGCGCTGGCTCGCCACCGTCGGAGTGGTGCCCGCGCCGGGCGGCTGACGCCGTCGCAAGAAACTGCTCATCACGCACTCGAACCCGATATCATGCGTCGATATTTCCGAGCTCTCGGCCTGTTGACCGCGGCGGCGCTCATCCGCGCCGCCCCCGCTCCCGCCCAGACCGCGCCCCCGGCGCGGGTCCTCACCTTCCCGGACACCGCCAGCGTGCGCGTGGAGGTGGAGGTGCCGGACGGCGGCGCGCTCGCCGGCACCGAGGTGCGCGGCGTCATCACCCCCGTGGCGGGCGGCGCGGCGCTCTGGCGCGGCAGCCTCGGCCGGCTCCAGGCGGCGCCGGGCGGCGGCGTGCGCCTCACGGGCCGCGTCACGGGGGTGCACCCGCGCCTCTGGAGCCCGCAGCACCCCGACCTCTATCGCCTCACCCTCGAGGCCGGTGCGCTGCGCGACACCGTTCGCTTCGGCTTCCGCCGCGTGGAGTCGAAGGACGGCCGCATCCTCCTCAACGGCAGGCCCATCTTCCTGCGCGGCAACTCCATCAACCCGCCGGGCCGGATGGTGCCCGACTCGCTGGACGAGAACCCGCGCTTCGTCGCCGACTACATCCGCTACCTCAAGAGCATCGGGGTGAACATCATCCGCCTCACCAACACCTCGCAGGTGTGGCTCGACGCGGGCGACGAGCTGGGAATGATGTTCTTCCAGGGGAACTACGGTAAGCCGGAGGGGGCCAGCGGAGACGCGCCGCCCAGGGCACCGTTCGAGGAGTCGCTGCGCTGGTACGAGGACGAGGTCCTCGGGCCGCTGGCGAACCACCCGAGCGTCGTCGTCTACGTGCTCTCCAACGAGCAGGCCGCGTACGAGATCTCCTACAAGAGCCGCGGCGCGGCGGAGATCGAGGCCTTCCTGACGCGCGCCTACCACGCGCTCCAGGAGTGGGACCCCACGCGGCTCTACATCGGCAACGCCGGCTACGGCTTCGGGCGCTCGGGCGACATCTGCGACATCCACCGCTACTGGGGCTGGTACTACAACACCTTCCTGAGCTTCTACACGATGCGCGACCCGCACACCTGCTGGCGCTCCGGCAGGGTGCAGCCCATCACCATGACCGAGAACACCGGCAACTACACCGGTGTCGACGGCCGCTTCAACCTGGTGCCCAACACCAAGCAGCCGGCGTCGCAGCTCAACTGGACGGGGCACGCCCCCGACAGCGCGCAGGCGCGCCGCTCCCTGGCCTACCAGGCGTGGATGGCGGGGCAGGCGATCGAGATCATGCGGCGCACGCGCGCGGAGGATCCGTACCTGGCGGGGCTCATGCCCTTCACGATCCTCTTCCACCACTGGTGGGGGATCGGGAGCTTCGCCGACATGGACCCGAAGCCCGTGGCGCAGCAGTACGCGCGCAGCTACCAGCCGGTGCTGCTGAGCTGGGAGCTGTGGACGCCGCAGGCGTACGCCGGCCACGCCATCCGCCCGGTGGCGCACGTGGTGAACGACGCCGACTCCGGGCGCGCGCTGCACGACCTCTCGCTCCGCTACCGCCTGGTGGACGCGAAGGGTGCGGTGCGGCTCCAGGGGCGGCGCGCCCTGCCGGACGTGGCCTACTACGGCACCCGCGGCGTTCCGCTGGAGATCATGCTGCCGGCCGGCCTCCCGACGGGGAGCTACACCCTGGAGGGCCGGCTGCTGCAGGGCGCCGACACCGTCTCGCGCAACGAGACGACGCTCTTCGTCGCGGCGCCCGGCTACGCGGGAACGATTGCCCCGGCCACGCGCCGGGTGCTCGTCTACGACACCCGCGGCGACACGCGCCGCGCCTTCACCCGCGCGGGGATCCCCTTCCGGGAGGTCCGTTCGCTGCGGGGCCTCGACCCCGCGCGCGACGAGCTGGTGATCGGCGCCGACGCGTGGACCAACACGCTCACGCGCGGAAAGAAGGCGCTGAAGGACTTCGTCTCCGCCGGCGGCCGCGTGCTGCTGCTCAGGCAGGACCCGACCCGTTTCGACGGCTCCTGGCTGCCCACGCCCATCGAGCTGCAGACCGAGCCGCTCGACCATCCGCTCGTCTACCCGCCGGGGCGCCCGTACCGCAACGGGATGGCGGTGAACCCGGAGCGCCCCGATCACCCGGTCTTCGCCGGGCTCGACCGCGACCGCTTCTTCCTCTGGTCCGACTGGACGGGCTGGAACGAGTCGCGGACCGGCTTCCCGCAGGTCTACCCGGTGACGCGAGGCTTCACCCTCACCGCGCGCGACGCCCTCGCGCACACGGCCATCCTCGCCGACTACGGCCACGGCCTCCAGGGCGTCGCGCTCGCGGAGATGTTCTCCGGCAGGGGCTCCATCGTCCTCTCCGGCTTCGACCTCGTCGACCGCGCGGGGCTCTTCCCCGTCGCCGACCGGCTGCTGGTGAACCTCGTGCGCTACCAGGCCTCCGCCGCGGGTCACGAGCCCTATCCCCTCGTCCGCGAGCCCATCGTGTGGGGCGACTACCAGTCGGAGCACGGGCTGGTCGTCGGCGTCTACAACGGGCTCATCGTCAACGGCGTCCCGGTGGTGCCGGAGCCGATCAGGGCGAAGTACCCGCTCCGGGTGGACGAGAAGGAGGGGTGGCAGATCGCCGGGGCGGGCGGCGGCTGGAACACCCGGCCGGCCATCCAGTACGTCGCGCGCGGCCGCCGCCCCTACGGGCCGTACGGCTTCAGCATCGGCGGCTCGCCGAGCCTGGCCGAAGACGCGGGCCCGCAGGGGAGCGGCACCGTCTGGATGCGCGTCCCCGACGGGCGGAAGGAGATGCTCACCACCGTGTGGAACCCCGCCGACGTGCCGCTGGAGCTGGAGATCGGGCTGAACGGCGCCACCCGGGGCGCCAGCGTCCCGGCCCACGGGACGATCACCGTGAACACCCCGCTGAACGATGCCGGCGATGTCCTCGCCGTCCGCTACAGCGGCGACCGCCGGCTGGTCCTGCTGCGCACGGAATTCCGATGAGCCCGCGACCCGCGCACCATCACCCTCGCGAATCGAACCGATGAAATTAGGACTCGGCCTCTATCGTGGCCTCCTCACGGAGGACAACTACCGCTTCGCCCAGCAGGCGGGCGTCACCCACCTGGTGGTGCACCTGGTGAACTACTTCTCCGGAAGCAACCCGGTCGTGGAGAGCGGCGAGGCGAGCATGGGATGGGGCAGCACCGCGGGGCGCGGGAAGCTCTGGACCTACGAGGACCTCGTCGAGATCAGGAAGGAGATCGAGGCGCACGGGCTCGTCTGGGAGGCGATCGAGAACTTCGACCCCGCGCACTGGCACGACGTCCTCCTCGACGGCCCCCGCCGGCGTGAGCAGGTGGAGGACGTGAAGAAGATGATCCGCGCCGTCGGCCGGGCGGGGATCCCCATCCTGGGCTACAACTTCTCCCTGGCGGGCGTCTGGGGCTGGACGAAGGGCCCCTTCGGCCGCGGCGGCGCCATCTCGCAGCGTTACGACGAGAGCGCCCTCGACACGCAGACGCCCATCCCCAACGGGATGATCTGGAACATGATCTACGATCCCGACGCGCAGCCGGGCACCGTCGCGCCCGTCTCGCCGGAGCAGCTCTGGGACCGCTACGAGCGCTTCCTCGCCGAGATCCTCCCCGTGGCGGAGGAGGCCGGCGTCACGATGGCGCTCCACCCCGACGACCCGCCCGCGGACTTCCTCCGCGGGACCGCGCGCCTCGTCAACCGGCCCGACAAGTACCAGCGGATGCTCGACCTGGTGCCCAGCAGCGCCAGCGCGCTCGAGTTCTGCCTCGGCTCCCTCCAGGAGATGCCCGAGGGCGACGTCTACGAGAGCATCGAGCAGTACGGTAGCCAGGGGAAGATCGCCTACGTGCACTGCCGCAACGTGCGCGGGAGGGTGCCGTACTACCAGGAGGTCTTCATCGACGAGGGCGACATCGACATGGTGCGGGCGATCGCCCTGCTGAAGAAGGTCGGCTACGACGGAGTCCTCATCCCCGACCATACCCCCGAGATGAGCTGCGACGCCCCCTGGCACGCGGGCATGGCCTTCGCGCTCGGCTATCTCCGCGCCGCGATCCAGGTGGTGGACAGGCTCGGCCCCGACGCGGTTCTGGCGGGCACCGAGCAGGTGGCGGCCGGATGAGCGGGCACCCGCACTCCCGGCCGCGGGCCCTCGCGGTCACGCTCCTGACCGCCGCGCTCGCCGCGGCCTGTGGCGCGCCCGCACGGGCCCCGGAGCCGGGCCCCGCACCCGCGCCATCGGCCGCGGAGGTGGCACCGGCCAGCACCTTCGCCAACCCGCTCGACCTCGACTACCGCTTCATGACGACGCTGCCGAGCCGGCGCGCGGCGGCGGATCCCGTCATCACGCTCTACAAAGGCGACTACTATCTCTTCGCCACCACCTCCGGCGGCTACTGGTACTCGCCCGACATGCGCCACTGGACGCTCGTCGTCCCGCACGGGCTGCCGCTCGAGAACCCCGCGCCCTCCGTCCTCGTCGACGGCGACCGCCTCTACTACACGGCGCACAAGGCGGGGGCGATCTACGCGACGGACGACCCGAAGGGCGGCGAGTGGCACGAGGTCGCGAAGCTGGGCAGCTACGCCGACCCGATGCTCTTCCGCGACGACGACGGCAGGGTCTATCTCTACTACGGCTCGTCGCTCAACGGCTCCATCCACGCCGTCGAGCTGGACCCCGCGCACGACTTCCGGGTGATCGGCGGCCCGTACACGCTCCTGACCGCCGACTACGCCGATCACGGCTGGGAGCGCTCCGGCCCGGACAACCTGGGCGCCGCGGGGATGCGCGAGGGCTTCCGCATCGCGCCCTACGTCGAGGGCTCGTGGATGACGAAGCACGAGGGGACCTACTACCTCCAGTACTCCGCGCCGGGCACCATCTGGAAGACCTACGCCGACGGGGTCTACACCTCGAAGTCGCCGATCGGGCCCTTCACCTACGCGCCGTACAGCCCGTTCTCCTACAAGCCCGGCGGCTTCGTCGGCGGCGCGGGCCACGCGGGCACCTTCCGCGACAAGCAGGGCAACTACTGGCGCGTGGTGACGATGGTCATCTCGGTGAAGCACAAGTTCGAGCGCCGCCTCGGCCTCTTCCCCGCCGGCTTCGACGCCGACGGCGTGATGCGCGCCAACACCTACCTGGGCGATTACCCGCAGTACCTGCCCGGCGTGGCGAGCGACCCGCTCGACCACGACCTCGTCGGCTGGATGCTGCTCTCGGGCGGGAAGCGGGCCACCGCGTCGTCCACCCTCGACGGCCACCGCGTGGGGCTCGCCTTCGACGAGGACATCCGCACGCAGTGGAGCGCGCGCACCGGAGCGCCCGGCGAGTGGCTCCAGGTCGATCTCGGCGCGCCCTCACACATCTACGCGCTGCAGGTCGACTTCGGCGAGCAGGACACCCGCGCGCTCGGCCGCGACTCCTCCGTCTACGAGCAGTACGTCGTCGAGGCCTCCGACGACGGCACCCACTGGTCCACGCTCGTGGACCGCAGCCGCGGCACGACGGACGCGCCGCACGCCTACGTGCAGCTCGACCAGCCGCGCACCGCGCGCTACGTGAAGATCACCAACCGGCACACCGCCGGCGGCGGGAAGTTCGCCATCCGCGGCCTGCGCGTCTTCGGCCTGGGCCCCGGCGCGCTCCCGGCCGAGGTCGCGAAGCTCACCGTCCGGCGCAACCCGGCCGACGGCCGCGACGCCGTCCTGCGCTGGGCGCCCGCCGCCGGCGCGCAGAGATACGTCGTGCGCTACGGCATCGCGCCCGACAAGCTCTACTCCAGCTACTCCGTGGGCGAGGCCACCCGGCTCGAGCTGCACAGCCTGAACCGCGGCGTGACCTACTACTTCACCGTCGACGCGGTGAACGAGCGCGGGGTGACGCGCGGTACGGGGGTGCGGAAGGCGGCGGATGGGCCCGCGCGGTAGCGCGGCGCGGGCTCAGCCGCCGCCGCTCCGGTCCTCCAGGCACCGGTAGAGGTCGCCGGCTTCCTTCATCTTCTCCTCCTCGTAGGGAGCCGCGACCCGCCGGTAGAGCTCCAGCTTCGCGCACTCGAGCGCTCCGACCACCTCGTTCAGGTTCGCGTACCTCAGTCCCTTCCGGACCAGGTACTCGTCCGCGACCCGGGTGAGCACGTAGTTCAGCTCGCCCGCGTTCTCGGGCTCGCCGCCGTCGTCGAGGCGCGCCCGCGCCTCCTGGCTGATGTAGGGCATCGGATCTCTCGCGATTCGGGGTGTCGCCTGCTGCGGGCGTCGGTCACGGCACAGAGTACGTCGACCGGGCGGCGCCGTCCACCGCGCCCTCCTCACTGCCCGACATTGCCCGGTTCCTTGCATCTCGCCATACCGCCTCTCACCGCGAGCGGCCGTTGGTGCCCCGCCGGTGCCCGCTGAAGCAGCATGGCCGCAACGGGTTGCGGTGAACGGTGCGTGAACCCGTGCGTCAGGCGCACCGCTTGCCCGTAGGAAGGCACGCAGTGCACCTCCCGACCGGAGCACGCAATGTCTTCCGCAACCGAACGCGTTACCGTTTTCGCGACCCTGTCGCTCATCCTCCTGCTCGGCGCCTCTCGCGCCGCGGCGGCCCAGAGCGCGCCCAACGCCGAGCTCGCCCTCGACCGGCGCGGAGACTGGGCGCCGGTCGAGAGCATCGAATTCGGCACCCTCGACCTCGACACCACGCAGGTCGTCTCGCTCGGCGACGGCGTCTACCAGGTACGCACCCGCTGGAGCTTCGCGCGCCCCCAGCGCGACCCGGGCGGCGAGAGCTACGGGACGAGCATCGCGCTCCGCGCCGTCGACTGCCACGGGCAGCGGATGGCCGTCCTCGCCTTCGCCGAGCTGCAGGGCGAGCACACCGTCAGCTCGGTGGATCGACCCCTCTTCGCCGCGACCTGGGAGTCGGTCGACGAGGACTCCGCGGCGGGGCGCCTCGTCCACGAGACCTGCCGGCTGAGCGCGCGCCGCGTCCGGATCGCCGAGCGGAGCCCCGGCGGGCGGTAGCGGCGCTCCGCGCCAATCCCCACCGACGAGACGGGCGGCCAGAGATGGCCGCCCGTTTTCGTGCTCCGTTCTTCCCTCCGGCACCAGCAAACCGCCTCGGTGCCTGGTCCTCTCGTAAGCGCTTCGAAGTGACGTGAGAGAGTGGCGCACACCGGGCGCCTGATGTGAGCCACTCCTGCAGATCCGGACACCGACCGATACTCTGGCCGTGCGTGTGGGTGATCGCCTGCCTATCCCTTGGCGCGAGCCCCACGTCTCCGACGCCGTTCCGTCCGTCCACCCGTCATCCTCCTCTGTCCCATGTCCTCCGAAGCAGATCCAGCATCCCACCACACGTGGGTACTACCTCCTGACGCCCTGCTCTCCTATCTGCCGCCGCCGTACGACGCTCCTCCGCTTCCGTTCCTCCCCGCGTCCGATCCACCGCCCCGAGGTTCCGTCGGACTCCTGGATCTCGCCCTTCCCGATCGAGTGCCTCCCGCTGAGATAGCGAACGCTGTTCACGAGGTCTGCTCCGGATGCGCCATCCCGATCGTGCTCCGTCTCCCGGACATCCGCTCGATCGCCGCTATCCAACTGGTCACTCGTGCTTCGGCGCTCGGGCTCTCCGGCGTTCTCCTGCAGGCTCACGATCTCACGGACGGACTCCGGCGCTGCCTCACGCGCACCTGGGACCTGGCGAGGAAATGGGTCCGCTGGATCCGCGTTCATCACGGGCTGGATGCCCGGGACGCGATCCTCCTGCGCGACATCATCCGTATCGCGCCGATCGCCCTCGATCTCACGGATCTGTGCTCACGGATTCACGTGCCTGCGCGCACGGTCACGTACCATCTCAAGCAGGCAGGGCTTCCGAAGCTGGAGCGTTGGTATGGCGGCGCGCGCCTGCTGCGGGCGGATCTGGCGCTCCAGCGTGACCCCGACCTGGACCCGTTCGTGGTCGCGCTCCGGCTGGGTTATGCGGACGAGATGGGGTTCTCTAACCGCTACTACCAGCACTTCGGGCTCACCCCCACGCGGGCTCGGAGACTCCTGGGCCTGGAGTGGCGGTTGGAATCGTGGTGGGCGCGCAGTTCACACGGTGACGGCAATAAGTTGCCGTCACCGATTTTGATTGCTTTGGACCTTCCTTGAATATTGCATTCAGTGGTCGGACCCACCCCCGCTCGTCGCATACGTCACCCCTCCACCGCGATCGTCAGGCCCATGAGTTCCACCCCGCTTGCGACCTCGCCCGAAGCGCTCCCACTCGAGTACATGCGTCAGTGGCATGTGATCCTCGACGTACGGGAGGGGTCGGTCGTGGTGCGGAGCAGCGCGCCGCTCGATCCGGGGGTGTTCGACGATCTCTGGTGGACGATCGGGCGGCGGCCAGATGTCGAGATCGTTTCCGAGGACGTGCTGGACGCCGAGATCGCGGAGATCGAGGAGGAGCACGCGGAGACGGCTGCGACGCTGATCGCCTCCCTGGACGTCGAGCCCGCGGCAGAGCCGGAGGTGGTGCTCGAAGAGGGCGACCTCCTGGCACAGGCGCAGGAGGTGCCGGTGGTTCGATTGGTCAACCTGCTGCTGTCCGAGGCGCTGGAAGCGCGTGCCTCGGACCTGCACCTCGAGGCAGGCCGCGACCGCGTCCAGGTTCGCTATCGGGTCGACGGCGTGCTCGTCGAGGCGCCCTCGCCGCCGCCCGCGCTGGTTCCTGCCGTGGTGGGGCGTCTGAAGGTCATGGCCGATCTGGACGTCGCCGAGCGCCGCCGTCCGCAGGACGGCCGCATCCGGCTGCGGCTGGAAGGCCGCGCGGTCGACGTGCGGGTCAGCACGCTGCCGACGCTGCACGGCGAGAGCGTCGTGCTGCGCCTGCTGGAGTCCGAGGGGCGTCGGTTGGGGCTCGGCGACCTGGGCATGGGGGCCGACACACGCGCTCTCTACGAGGACCTCCTTGCGATCCCGCACGGGGTGCTGCTCACGACCGGCCCGACGGGAAGCGGGAAGACGACCACGCTGTACGCGGCCCTGGAGCAGATCCGGACCGGCCGGGAGAAGATCGTCACCGTGGAGGACCCGGTGGAGTACGCACTGGACGGGATCGCTCAGGTTCCCGTGAACCGGAAGGCCGGCGTGACGTTCGCCTCTGCGTTGCGCTCGATCCTGCGCCAGGACCCCGACGTGATCCTGGTCGGCGAGATGCGCGACACGGAGACCGCGGAGATCTGCGTGCAGGCGGCCCTCACGGGTCACCTCGTCCTCTCCACTCTGCACACCAACGATGCGCCGGGCGCGTTGGTTCGCCTGGTCGACCTCGAAGTCGAGCGTTACCTGGTGGCGAGTACCGTCGAGGGTGTGCTCGCGCAACGCCTCGTGCGCGTGGTCTGCGGCGCGTGCGCCGAACCGGAAGAACCGGTCCCGCTGGTCGCGCGCGAGATGGAGGCCGCGGGCTTCGGTGCGGACCGGATCCATCGCGGACGGGGCTGCCCAGCCTGCCGCGGGACCGGGTACCGGGGCCGCACCGGCGTCTACGAGCTACTGCCGCTGGACGACGACCTGCGGAGCGAGCTGCTCCGGCCGGGGACGGGCGTCGGCCCGTTGCGCGGGCTCGCGCTCGAACGCGGCATGCGGCCCCTGCGCGCCGACGGTTGGCGCCAGGTAGCCGCAGGAGTCACCACGCCGGAGGAAGTGCTTCGCGTCTCCCACGCCTAGACGGTGCCGGTCGTCTCGCCTTCCCTTCTTCATTCCGCACGGAATCGCATCATGCGCCGGACTCATCGAGAGCGTGGCTTCACCCTGATCGAGCTACTGGTCGTCATCCTGATCATCAGCGTCCTCGCGGCCCTCGTCGCGCCGAACGTCTTCCGACACGTGGGTGCCTCGCGCGAGGCCGCGGTCCGGTCGCAGTTCGAGCTCTTCGGTGCTGCACTGGACGCTTATCGCCTGGACAACGACAGCTATCCGTCCACCGAGCAGGGCCTGGAAGCGCTGCGGCTGGCGCCCACGGGTGACCCGCTGCCGCGTGACTGGCAGGGGCCCTACCTGAACAAGGAGGTGCCGCTCGATCCGTGGGGGCATGCCTACGTCTACCGCAGTCCGGGGGCCGATCCGCTGCACGAGTACGAGATCAGCAGCCTGGGCCGGGACGGTAAGGAGGGGGGGACGGGCGAGGATGCGGATCTCCAGAGCTGGCACTGAGCTGTGACCTCGTTCGCCTTTCGGGCCGTCGAGCCGGACGGACGGGTGGTTCGCGGCGCGGAGGAAGCCGCCTCGTCGGGCGAGCTGGAGCAGCGCCTTGGCCGGCGGGGCCTCCTGCTCATCGAGGCCACGCCCACCGCCGGAAACGGGGCCGAGAACAATCAGGTCAGGCACCGATGGTGGGTCGGGCGCCACGCGGACGTGACCGACTTCGTGGGTACCCTTTCGGCCCTCCTGCAGGCGGGTCTCTCCCTGGATCGCTCGATGGAGGTCGCGGGCCGGGGCGTGGCACGGGCCGATCTGGCGGAGGCGGTGGAGCGGACGCGCAGAACGGTGCGGGAGGGCGGACGGGTAGCCGACGGGCTCTCGGCGTACCCGCGGCTCTTCCCCGGGATCGCGGTGGGCCTCATCCGCGCTGGAGAGAGCGGCGGGCATCTGGCCGAGGCCGCAACGCGCCTGGCGCAGTACCTGGAGCGGGAGCGCGCACTGCGCTCCCGGATCACCTCGGCGATGATCTATCCGACGTTGATGCTCCTCGCCGGTATCGGCGCCATGGGTGCTCTGCTCGGCTTCGTGCTGCCGCGCTTCGTAGCCCTGCTGGCGGATACAGGCAGTGCGCTCCCGAAGTCGACCGCGTTCCTGCTCGCCCTCTCGGCCGACTTCACCCGGACCGCGCCTCTTCTCGGGATTGCCCTGGTGGTGGGAATCGTTGCCTTCATCGCCTGGCGTTCCACGCCGGATGGACGGGAGCGTATCGATGCCATGGGGCTCCGGATTCCGCTCCTCGGACCCCTGCGCGCGCGGCATGCGACGGCGCGCATCGCCCGGACGCTGAGCACGCTGCTCTCCGGTGGGCTTCCGCTTCTCGCCGCGCTCGAGATCGCCCAGGCGACGATCGGCAACACCGCCATCGCCGCCGATCTCGGGGATGCCCGGGACGCCGTCCGGCGTGGAGACTCGTTCTCCCGCGCGCTCGCCCGGGGGCGCGGCTTCCCCTTCGCAGTCATCCGGCTGGTGGAGGTCGGGGAGGAGACGGGCGAGCTGGACGGCCTGCTAGACCGGGCGGCCACGCTGCTGGAGGGCGAGCTCGAGCGCCGGATCGAGCGGATGGTGGCGCTCGTGGAGCCGGTGATGATCGTCGTCTTCGGCCTCGTCATCGGCTTCGTCGCCCTCGCGCTCCTGCAGGCGATCTATGGCATCCAGACGCAGGGGGTGTAGCCCCCATGACCCACTCGGCTTCACGCTCCTGGAGATTCTCGTGGTACTCACGGTCATCGGGGTCGTTCTCGCGATCGCTGCACCCTCGGTCCCCCGATCCTCGGCAGCGGACGATGCGGCCCGCGCCCTCGGCCGCGTGCTGGAAAGCGCCCGTGAACACGCCGCTCTGCGCGCCGTGAACGTGGCGGTCGAGATCGAGCCGGGGAGCGCGCGGTACCGCATGGTGCGCATCGACCCCGGCGGAGCGGACTCTCTGCTCGTGGAGGGTTCGCTGGCCTCACCCCGGGTCCACCTCGAGGACGGAGACAGCGGCAGCGTGGGCGGCGCGGGTGTTCTACGCATCCGGTTCAGCCCGCTGGGGCGCGCGGACGGAGGTCCCGTCGAGGTCCAGGACGGGCGCGGAGACCGGCGGATCGTGCGTGTCGACCCGTGGAGCGGCCGGAGCGATGTCGAGGTCCCCTGACGACGGCGGGTTCACGCTCATCGAGGCGGTCGTCGCGCTGGTGGTAGTCGGGCTCGTCCTCGGCGGTGCGCTCGGCGCTGCCGCGGCGGACCTGCGCGCAACCCGAAAGGCCGCCTCGGTGGCGGAGGCGTCCGCGCTCGCGGAAGACCTGCTGTTCCGGAGCCAGTTCCTGAGGTGGGACTCGCTGACCCAGTTCGGCGAGGCCTCGACCGGCCGCTTTGCCGCTCCCATGGACCGCTACGAATGGAACATGATCATCGATCCATCGCCTGCGGAGCCCGATCTCGTCGAAGCCACCGTTACGGTGCGCTGGAGCGGCGGCGAGGTCACCGCGTCCAGTCAGTTCGTGCCCCCGGCCGACGCATCCACGCCGGGCGAGGCGCCGTGAGCCGCCGGGGATTCACGCTCGTGGAGGTGCTGGTCGCGATCGGTGTCGCCGGAGTGGTGGCGCTTCTCGTAGGCACCGGCTTCGGCGCGGTGGTGAGGATGGAGCGCCGCGCAGCGGAGGCACGTCAATCCAGCATGCACGGCGTCGCCGTTCGCCGTCAGATCGCCCTGTGGCTCCGCGCCGCCGTCGTGAACGGGACCGCCGACGCGTGGGATTTCGATGGATCCAACCGCATTTCGGAGGCAGGTGAGCCCGATCCCGTCCTGCGCTTCACCACCGCCGCACCGGGGCCCTTCGAGACCGGGACCGCACGGCTGGCTCTCAGGCTCGACCGCGACCCGGACACGCCCGAGCGGGGGCTCGTCGTCGTCCACCCGGATTCCCTCGGCGGCCCCGACGAGGAGGAGCGGCGGAGCGAACTGGTGCCGGGCGCGACGGCGCTCGTGATCCGCTACCTCCATTCGGTCGAAGGCACACGCATGTGGACGAACCAGTGGCAGTCGTCGTCACAGCTTCCGGACGCGATCGAGATCCGGGTCTTCGGGGACTCGATCCCGCCGCTCCTTCGCGTGCCCCTCTTCATCGTGCCGGGGGGGGGCGCATGAGCCGCGGGCGGCACGTGCGGGACCGGGAAGAGGGCTTCGCTCTCGTGGCCGCCGTTTTCGTGCTGGCCGTCGTGGTGGGCCTGTCGCTCGACGCCGCCGTGCGCGCCCGCTCGGAGCGGCAGATGGCGTGGAACCTGGCAGTCGAGGTCCGTGCGCGCGCCGCCGCCCGGGGCGGCCTCGCTCTGGCACTGTTGCGCCTGCGTGCGCTCCAGGCACGGACCGTCTCCGCGACCGGATCCGACCCGGACCTCTTCGGGGCGTGGAACCGGATCGACACCCTCGGCGCGAGCACGGGTGAGCGCGACCTGCCGGGCGGCGAGCACTACCGCTTCGAGGTACGGGACGTCGCATCCCGCCTCTCCATCAACACCGCCACGGCGGAGGAATTCCGGGATCTCTTCACCGCTCTTGGCGTCGCGGACGGTGTGGCCGCGGCCGCCGGCGAGGAGATCGTCGACCGGAGGGACAGGGAGGGGCCGTACACCTCTATCGAGGGGGTCTTCCAGGCGGAGGGGACGGAGTCGTTACCGGGCGACGTCCGCGCCTTCCTCACCCTCTCCGGCGACGGACACGTGAACCTGAACACCGCGCCCGCCCCCGTGCTCCGCGCGCTACCCGGCATGAGCGACGAAGCCGTGGCGAGCGTGCTCGCCCGACGCGAGCGGGGGGACTTCCTCCGCAACCTCTTCGCACTGCCTACGGATCTCGGCCCCGAGGCACGCGAGGAGATCCAGCGGCATTACGCCGATCTCGCGCGGACGGCGAGCTTCGAGCCGTCGCTCCTGGAGATCACGGTGACGGGCCGGGTGGACGGGGCCCGCATGCGGGCCCCGCTCGTCGCGATCGGAGTTCGGGCCGGAAGCACGATCCAACTCGTTTCCAGCGCAGAGGAATGAACCCGCGCCCGCAGGAACCCGCGCCGGTTACCCCTGACCGGGTCACGCCACCGCGCGGCGGCCGTGTCGAGCTCGCGATCGCACTCGACGGGGCGTCGTGCGTCGCGGTCGAGATCCACCGCACGCTCACCGGCGGTGCGCGCGCCGGGGCCGAGCATCCGCTGGAGATCCCGCCGCCGGACGACGGGGGCTGGCCCGCACTGACGCAGGCTCTTACGGAGATCCGCGAGGCGCATGGTGCTCGGGAGGGCCGTGTCCATTTCGCCCTCTGCCGTCCTCACGGGAGCTACAAACAGCTCGAGCTTCCGGCGCTCGCGCCGGCGGACCTCCAGCGGATGCTGGAGCGCGGCATCAAACGGTTCTTCCCGGCGCCCGGTCGGGCCGCGGCGCTCGTGGGCTACGAGCATCGCGGCCGCGCCGGCCGCCGGCACTGCCGGGTGGCGGCCGCGGTGGCCAGCGCTCCGCTCGTCCAGGCTGCTGAAGCCGCTGCGGGCGGGGCGGGCTATCGCCTCGGCGCGGTGGAAGTGGGCTGCGCCGCCGCGGCGCGCGGCGTGTGCCGCCTCGTGCCCGCGAGCCGCCGTGGCCGCTGCATCGTGGTCCTGGCGACGGCGAGCGCGGTGCAGCTGCTGCTCCTCTCTCGTGGGCGCCTCCACGACGTCCGCTCCGCGCCGCGCCCCTCCAGCGGATCGGTCGACGAATTACTCGCCTTGGTACGGGAGTGGATCGAGGCGGCCGGCGAGACGTGGACTGCGCCTGCGAATGTCGTGATCGCCGCGCCTGCGGAGTGCGCCGAGGCGATCGGGGCGGTCTGGGACGGATCGGCCTCGACGGTCCACCCCATCCGAGAGCTCTCGGATCTCGGCGTCGCCGCGTACGGCGCCGGCCTGCGCCCGCCGGAGAAGACCCTGATCCTGACCCCGGCGAGGCGGGCGGTGGTGATGCGTAGAGCGCGTCGTCGCGAGGCCGCGTACGGGCTCCTGGCCGGGGTGCTCATCGTCCTGTGCGCGCAGCTCTACCTCGGGCTGCTGCGCGCCCGGGCGGAGGTGGTAGGCGAACGGCGGGCGCATATCCGGCCCGCGGTGGAGCAGGCGCTCCACGTGAGGGACCGGATCGAAGGAGTGAGCCAGCGCGTGTCGGCCCTGAAGCGCCTGCACGACCGGCGCAGCCGCTCGATCGTCCTCTTCGAGCGGCTCGCCCGGGCGCTCCCGAATGACGCCCACCTCACCTCGCTCCGGCTGGATGGCTCCGGCCTGCGCGTCGAGGGTCGTGCCCGCTCCGCGACCGCCCTCGTGCCCGTCTTCCAGGCCGCTCCGTGGGTCCGCTCCGTCCACCTCGGCTCACCGCTGCGCCGCGAGGTCCTCGGCGGGCGCACCTGGGAGCGCTTCTCGATCACGCTCGTGCTCGCCGCTCCGGACTCCGCGCGGGGGGCGGAACGGCCATGATCGGCGCACGGCTCTCGCCCCGTGACCGGCGCGCCGCGCTCGTCGGCGGCAGCGTGCTCGTGCTCGCCCTCGTGCTCCGGTTGCTCGTACTCCCGTATCTCGCGGCCGTACGCGCGGCCCGCGAGGAGGTGGCGGACGAGCACTCGCTGCTGCGGCGTGAGCAATCGCTCCTGCGTGAAGCCGCGTCGTTCCCGAGGCGGGTGTCGGTCGTCGCCAACCGGTTCACACAGTCCATTCCGGAGCTGCTCCCGGGGCAGACACCCGCCGAGGCGCAAGCGGCCTTCAGCCGTGAGATCGACCGCATCGCGCTCCATGGCCCGGCCCTGCTCACGCGCGTGGAGCCGCTAGCTCCCCGCCCCGTGGACGGAGGCTATCTCGCCCTTCCGGTCCGGGTGGAGGGGGAGAGCGACCTCGAAGGATTCCTGTCGCTCGTCTCGGCGCTGGAGGCCGGGCCCACACTGGCCAGCCTCTCGGATCTCTCCGTGGATGCGCACGACCGCCCCGATGGCGGAGCGGCGGGCACCGGAAACGACGCGGAGGTGGTCTCGTTCCGCTTCACCGTGGAGGGCTACACGCTCGCCGAGCCGGCCGACACGGCCGGGCGGCATGGCTCGCCGGAGGGAGCGCGCTGATGCGTTGGTCATTCCTTCACCGGGGCGTTCGCGTGCTGCTCGTCGTGCTGTGTGCCGTCGCCGCTCGCCTCCTCGTGGCTCGCCAGGCAGTGGGCGAGGATCCCTCCGGCGGGGCGATGTGGGCAGCGGGGCTCGCGCGGGGCGGTCGGGTGGGCGTGCAAGCGGTCTCTCCCATCGTACTCCACACCGACGCCGATGAGCTAGACCGGCTCGCGCTCGACGTCGTCGAGCGGGACCCGTTCCGGCAGGCGCGCAGCCGCCCCGAGGGGCGCTACCACCTGCCCGGCTCCGAGCCGGTGGCCGCTACGCCCGCGCCGTCCAGGCCCCCCCCGCCGCCGCCCCGACCCCCGCTTCCCCAGCTCCGGCTCGTCGGCGTGGTCGTCCTCGGCGCGGGGAAGGGAATGGCCGCGCTGCAGAGCCCGGGCGCCGCCGAGCGGGTCGTGAACGTGGGCGAGGCGGTCTCCGGTTTCAGGCTCGTCTCCGTGAGCGCGACCGAGGCCCGGCTCTCCGGGCAGGACACGGTGCTCGTGCTCCACACCGAATCGCCGAACCCATAGGAGCGCCTTTGTCGCAGTCCGGAGTTCGTTTGATCCGCGCGTGCCGCCGTGTCGGAACGCGGAGGTTCGGATGGCTGCTTCTGGCCCTCGCACTCGGTCTCCCCCGGGCGGCGGCCGCACAGGAGGCGGACTCCCTCGTGACCCTCAACTTCCAGGATGCGGATCTGCGCGTGGTCGTCGCCTCACTCGCCCAGCTCGCGGGCCTCACGGTCTCCTACTCGGGGCTCCCCAGCCGGAAGGTCACGCTCCGGAGTGCCGCCCCGGTACGCCGCAGCCAGCTCCGCTCGATGCTGGAGAGCGTGCTGAGCCAGCAGGGGCTCTCCCTCGTCGAGGAGGGCGGCCTGGCGCGCGTGGTCAGCGCCGCGCCTCCCGAGAAGGCTCCTGCGCCGCCCCGGCCCGCGCCGGAGGAGCGGCAGGTGGAGACCAGCGACGGCGTGCACCTCTACATCTACCGCCTCCGCCATTCCCGCGCCGAGCACGTCGCCGAGACGCTCCGCAGCCTCTTCGGAATCGCGTCGAAGGACGGAGACGGCCGCTCGTCGGGCACGCGCCGCGTCGGGGGCGCGCCCCATTACCGGCTGGCGAACCCGCTGGCCGCTCCGGCGCCGGCGCAGCCGTCCGGCACGCCGGAATCGCCGGCGCCCGGAGGCGCCGCCGTCTCCGCGCTGCCGGCCGAGCTCCACGGCTCCGTGCAGATCGTCCCCGACCCGCTCACCAACACGCTCCTGATCCGCAGCGACGCCGACGACTACCAGATCCTCCAGGCCGCCATAGGCGAGCTCGACATCCGGCCGCTGCAGGTCCTGATCGAGGTGCTGATCGCCGAGGTGCGCCACGATCACGAGTTCGACCTCGGGGCGACGCTCGATGTCCCCGATCAGCAGGAGAAGCGCAGCGGCGCCACGATCGGCGGCTCTCTCACGGGCAGCTCCGCCGGCGACGTGGCGCTCCACATCCTGGGCGTCGGCTCCGTCAAGGCGGACGTGATCCTCCACGCCCTCGCCAGCACGTCGAGCGTGAAGATCCTCTCCCGGCCGATCGTGCTCGCCCAGAACAACCAGGAGGCGCGGATCATGGTCGGGACGCAGCGTCCCTTCATCCAGATCTCGCGGTCGCTGCCGACCGAGGACGCGGTCCGCGACCAGGTGGTCCAGTACCGCGACGTGGGTACGTCGCTCACCATCACGCCCACGGTGAACCCGGACGGATACGTCACGCTCGAGCTCAAGCAGGAGGTAAGCGGCGCCACCACCGAGACCCAGTTCGGCGCGCCGGTGATCAGCACTCGCGAGCTGGAGACGCAGCTCTTCCTCAAGGACGGCCACACCGCGGTGATCGGCGGCCTGATGGACCAGCAGCGCGAGGACGTCAACGGCGGCATCCCGGTGCTGCGCAGCCTGCCGCTGATCGGCAGTCTCTTCCGCTCCACGCAGCAGCGCCACTCGACCACCGAGCTCTTCCTCCTGCTCACCCCGCACGTCATCCGCACCGACGAGGAGATGGACGACGCGAGCGGGCAGCTCCAGGAGCGCAGCAAGGCGATCCACCACGAGATCGAGCACAACGGACCGATGATCGAGCACACCGCGCCGGTGAAGCGCCGGGAGGAGCGGTGGTGAGCCCGCGGCGGATCGGGCGAGGCTCCCGTGCGACGCTCCTCGCTGTGCTCTTGCCAGTGCTCATGGGGGGCTGCGTTCCGCGCTACGGCGTCTCGTCCGCGCGGGACGAGTTCCTGGGCACGTCCGAGGTCCGCATGCACGGCGACGTGCTGGGCAACCCCGACCACGGCAGCGAGTGGATCGAGCTGAACGCCGTCGTGCGGCGCCGGCAGGGCGAGCCGCCCGCCTACGCGCTCCAGGTGCGCTACCGCGACAGCGACGAATGGCTTCGGATCCCGCCGGGTGAGTCGCTCATCGTGCTCGCCGACAGCCAGCGCATCCGGCTGGACGGCTTCGGCAGCCGCGCGAACCGCCGCACGCACTTCGGCCTGGGCGTGGAGGAGGTTGCCTCCTATGCGGCGTCCGCCGACGTGCTGCGCAGCATCGCCCGCGCGGAGCGGGTGCGGCTGCGCATCATCGGCTCGCGCGACTACGTCGAGCGCGAGTTCACGCCGGAGAATCGCGCGCGCTTCCGGCAGTTCGTCGATACGCAGGTCGACGGAAAGAAGGTGGCACTCCCGGCCGCCGACACCGCGCACGCCTCGTGGCTGAAGCGCTGGTGGCGCTGGCTGCGGAGAACGAATCCGCGGAGCCCTCCGCAGCGGGAGTAGACCGAGCGTCCTCTATCGATTCCGAAGTCTGCCCGCCGCACGCGTGTGCGGCTTCCACCCTACCGATACGGCTTCCTCATGATCGACTCTCTCCTGCGCCCGCTGCGCCTCGCGGCTCTGGTCGCCCTCGCCGGCGTGTCGCTCCTCCCCCATATCGCTCTCGGTGAGGGCGGTCCGGCCGTCACCATCACCCTGGATCGGGGTTTGGCGAACCCGACGGTGACGTCCCTGGGCTCACAAACGTTGATGCGCAACACGAACAGTTCGGTCGCCTTCATGGTCCACAACAACAGTACCGTGAGCCAGACCCTCACCTTCTCGGCAACCTCCTCCAATTCGGGTGCAGCCGCAATCTACAGCGTGCCGAGCGACATCACGCTTATTCCAGGTGAAACGCGCTACGGCGTGATCGTGACCGTACACTCCGGGGATTCCGGCACCGCAACCATCACTCTCACGGCCACGGATCGGTACAACTATGGCTACTCCGGATCGGCATCTACGCTGGTGACCGTGGGCAACCAGCCACCCAGCTCGGTGAGCTTCACGATGAACCCGACGAGCGCCAGCGTGGGCGATAGCGTTACCTTCAGCGCCAGCGGCAGCGATCCGGATGGGGACGTGTTGAGCTACGGGTGGAGTTTCGGAGATGCGAGCGGAACGAGTGGCAATCCGGTGAGTCATACGTACACCAGCGCGGGGACGTACACCGTCACCGCCACCGCCAGCGACGGACACGGCAGCGCGTCGACGACACACACGATCACCATCAGCGACGTCCTGCAAAGCCCCACCGTATCCACTCCCAGCGGCCAGAGCGGCACACCCGGAAGCACGCACACGGCCCACTTCACGGTGGAGAACAACAGTACCGCCACTCGGAGCTTCTCGTTCGTAGCAACCAGCTCGAAAACGAGCGTCGTAGCGAATCCGGCGGACCCGGCCACGGTCAGCATCGGGGCCGGGCAGAGCGCGGGAGTGGACGTTTCCTATACCGTCGCGAGCACAGCGACAGCCGGCAGTACCAGCTCGATCTCCCTCAAGGCGACGGACACGGGCAGCACGTCGCTGACGCAGACGAAGGCCTTCACCTTCACCACGAGCACGGTGCTGGCGAACCCGACGCTCACGGCCTCGGGTAGCGCGCAGGCGCACGCGGGCTCGACAGGGCAGGCCGCCTTTGTAATCCGCAACTACAGCAACACGGCCCGGACGTTCAGTTTCTCGGTCAGCAGCTCGAATACCTCCGTCGCCCGGCCGCAGACCCCGGCGTCGATGACGCTCCCCGCGTACTCGTCACCCACTGGGGTGGTGGTGAACTTCACGGCCGGCAGCATCGGTACGGCGACACTTACGCTTACTACCACGGATCCGGACGACTACGGTGCGACGAGCTCACTCAGCGCGAGCGTCGGCGACCGAGCGCCCACCTCTGTGGACTTCACCCTGAGCCCGACGAGCCCCCACACCGGGCAGACGATCACTTTCACCGGATCGGCAACCGACCCCGATGGAGACCCCCTGAGCTACGTCTGGGGCTTCGGTGACCAGACTACGGCGACCGGCGCTACGGCGACCAAGATCTACAATACGCCGGGGGTCTACAACGTCTCCCTGAGCGCGAGCGATCCATGGACCGCAACAAGTGCATCTGAGGTGGTCCGAGTCGCAGCCACGCTCCGCAACCCCAGTGTTTCCAATCCGTCCGGTCAGAGTGGAAACCCGAGCGCGAGCGGGACGGCGAGCTTTACGGTGACGAACAACAGCGACACCACGCGCACCTTCTCGCTCTCGGCCACGAGCTCGAACACCGCCGTGGTACCCACCCCGAGCGGGTACACGACGACCACAGGGGCGCTGGCCGCGCACGCCAGCAAAGTGATCAGCGTGCCCTATACGATCAGCGGCGGGGTCACGGCAGGCAGCACGGCGACGATCTCGCTGAAAGCAGTGGACGGTGCTTACTCCGCCACGGGCTCGTTCACCATCACTACCAACACGGTCCTGGCGAATCCGACCGTCGCCTCGTCCGGGACGCAGGTGGTGATGCACAACTCCACGGGCTCGGTCGGCTTCCCGGTGACGAACAACAGCAACGCGAGCCGTACCTTCCACTTCTCTGCGACCAGCTCCAACCCAACCGCCGTGTCCGTCCAGGGCGTTTCGGCGGACACGGTGCTCAGCCCGGGTGAAGTGCTGCGGGTCGCGCTCGTGAACGTCGCATCCGGAAGCTCGGGCAGCGCAACCGTCACGCTGACGGCCACCGATGCGAGCAATTCCAACTACTCGGCGTCGGCTTCCACGGTAGTGAACGTCGGCAACCAACCGCCCAGCTCCGTCGACTTCACCATTACGCCCACCAGTGCCAACGTCGGGCAGAGCGTCCACTTCAGTGCGTCTGGAAGCGACCCGGACGGGGACGCGCTGAGCTACGCTTGGAGCATCGACCACGGTAGCGGACCGACGGGTCAGACCGTGGATCTCCCGTTCAGCACGTCCGGGCTGCATACAGTGAGTGTCACGGCAAGTGATGGCCACGGGGGCTCGAAATCCGCTTCGCATACGATCCCCATCAGCGATGTCCTGCGCAACCCGAGCGTTGCCGCCACGTCGGCTTCCGGGGGTAGGAGCGCTGCGCCGGGGGTGGCCGTGACAGATACCTTCCGGGTGACGAACAACAGTACCGGGACCCGCAGCTTCACTCTGGTGGCAGCGAGCTCGATCCCAAACGTCGTGGCCGATCCGGTGGATCCGGATCCGATCTCGAACCTGGGACCGAGCGGTACCGCGATGGTGCTCGTGCACTACACGATGGCGAGTGGCGACACCGCCGGGAGTACGAGCTCCATCTCGCTGACCGCGACCGACACGGGAGACGGCTCTCTTTCGGGCACGGGCGCCTTCATCGTCACCACCAGCACGGTGCTGGCGGACCCGAGCGTAGGTGCCGCGGGAACGCAGACGGTTCAGCACGGCAGCCCGGGCGCTGTCGCGTTCTCGGTCCGCAACAACAGCAACACGGGCCGCACCTTCCAGTTCACGGCAAGCGGCGCCAACGAGTCAATCACGATAACCAGCGTGCCGAGCGATCTCTGGATTCCTGCGGGTCAGAGCAGGGGTGCGATCGTGAACGTCATGGCGGGACTATCGGGCAGCGCGACCATCGCTCTCACCGCCACGGATGCGGGCGATACAGGCTACAGCGGATCGGCGTCGGCGCTGGTGACCGTCGGCAACCAGGCCCCTGACTCCGTAAGCTTCACGATGAACCCGACGAGCGCCACTGTGGGCGAGAGCGTCACGTTCAAGGCCTGGGGCAGTGACCCGGATGGGGATTCGCTCCAATTCGGCTGGGCCTTCGGCGATCAGGACGGCACCAGCGGCGATTCGGTGACGCACGCCTACAGCCACTCGGGGACCTACACCGTCACCCTCACCGCCAGCGACAGCTCGCAGGATACGAAGAGTACGACCCGGACGATCACGATCACGGACGTGCGTCCTCCGACGATCGGCATCAACCCGGCCAGTGGAACCGTCGTCAACGACGCCAACCTTCCGGTCACGATCACCTGGAATGACGACGACAACCTGGATCTCTCACGCCGGGTGGTCTCACTCAACGGTGATGACAACATTCTCGGCCGGTTCAAGCAGAAGAGCCAGCTCACGAGTACCGTAGACGGGATCACACGGGTGATGGAAGAGGTCGATACCGCCACCCTCCAGCTCCGGATCGGCAGCAACACGCTCCAGGCGCAAGTGTGCGACGCCAGCGGCAACTGCACGCAGACCGTCTCTGCCCAGTACACCTTCCGCACGGACTCCACACCGCCCACGATCACGGCGGAGCCGTCGCTGCTGGATCTGGCACTGAACACGAGTGGGACGGCTACCTTCCATCTCGCGCATTCGGGTTCCATCTCGGAGAGCTTCGCGCTCCAGGTCACCTGCTCCGATACGACGGTGGTGCATAGCTGCACGACGGAGGGCGACACCGTGGCGGTCCCTGCCGGGGCGACGGACACCGTGCTCGTTACAGTCGTGGGCGACTCCTCGGGTTCGGCGACGGTGTACCTGAGCGCGACCCGAGTCGACGTGCCGGAGGTCCAGGGCACCGGTGGTCTGCGTGTTCACGTCCACAACCTGGAGGCCGCGATTATCCCCGAGGTGTTCGCATCCGCTCTGGATCAGGTCGTCGCCTCGAACGGGTCGGGCACCGCCAGCTTCGCGGTACGGAACCCGGGGTCGAGCGCGACGAAGTTCGATCTCGCCGCCTCCTGCACCGCACCGGTGGTCGATTGTCCATCCGTCAGCCCGAGCTCGCTCACGCTGGCTCCGGGAGAGGAGGATTCCGCTTCCGTCTTCTTCCAGACCGGAAGCGCGGGCGTGGGGGAGCTGCGGCTCAGGGCGATACAGCATGGAAACACCTCAGCCACTGCGGACGGCGCCGCACGGGTCGTGGTGAGCGACCTGGCGGAGGGCGCGCCCATTCTGGAACTCGACTCCGCCACTTCGATCCCCGTGATCGACCGCGGCCGGTGCCTGACGATCAAGGTGGCCGATGAGTCCGCCTACGAGTGCGGCGATCTGCGGGTGGTGCATGCACTTCCTTCCGTGCGCACGCTCGACAAGTGGCGCACTCCCATACTGCTGTACAACTCGCAGGCGGCCGATCCGCAGCCGCTCATCGCCGCGACCGTGCTCTTCCCGGCCGGGCTGGATTCCATGCCGGCGCAGCTGGAGCTGGTCGTGCGCATCGCGAACCACGGCACCATCACGCACACATGGGATAGCTCGGATTGGCCGGCGGGGAAGAGGATCCGGTTGGTTGTGACGGACGATTCCATCCTCCCGGCGCTGGCGACGAGCGCATACCCGTATACCGTCGAGGCCACAGCCATCTACGCGGATGGGACCGCCAGGTCGGGCGCCCTTCAGAGTGGCGTACTCATGGTGGTCAACCGGCAGCAGAGTCCCTGGGGGGCCGGCTGGTGGATCGCCGGCCTGGAGCACCTGGACGTCACGCTGTCGGATACCACCGGGCTGGGACCGGAACCGATTCTCTGGGTCGGCGGTGATGGCAGCGCCCGCGTATATCGCAAGGTGTCGGACACTCTCTGGGTGGCGCCCAGCGTGGACCGGCCGGACGTACTGATCAGCCCGGCCGGTGCACCTGATTCAGCGAAATACATCCGCCTGCTTCCGGGCGGCACTCGGGTAGAGTTCAGCGCCTCGGGCCTCCACAGGGCCACGGTCGACCGGCTCGGATATCGGACTGAGTTCCAGTACCAGGCGGGTGCTGCGGATTCGGTACTGCGCCTGATCGAGGTGCCGACGCGCACGGGAAGTATAGTATATGGCTTCACTTATCTGGGCTCCAACGTCTTCATTACTGCGCCCTATGATCACGTAGGGAACGGAACCCGGCAACGAAACACCTATCTGACGCTCAACGGTGGAAAGCTGCAGTACCTGATGGGACAGGACACTCACCGGTTCCAATTCGTCTACCAGAGCGGGACGAATCGGCTGAAGACGCGCTACGATGAAACGAATCACACCACCACGTATACTTACCAGAGCGGGCGTCTCCATCAAGTAACGCGGGGACAGGCATCGACCACCTTCCAGCCCGCGGAAACCAAGGGCATCACCGAAGGAGTCGAGGCCGACTCTGTCTACACGTTCATGGATGGCCCGCGCCAAGATCAGGACGCAAAGGACTACACGAGATTCTGGATCAATCCGTTCGGAGGTCCGTGGAAGATCCGTGACGCACTCGGCCGCGAGACAGTGCTTCTCCGCGAGGACTCCATCTATCCGGCGCTCGTCACCCGCGTAGAGTACCCACGCCTGGCGGACGGATCGCAGCGTGTGGTCGAGGCCATGTACGACGGCCGCGGGAACATCGAGACGAGCCGCGAAGTCGATCCCTACGAAGAGGGCATCGACGCCGTGACTCGCTACGAGTATGCGGACTCGCACTGGCCCGACTTCGTCACCCGCATCACGCAGCCGGAAGGTGAGATCACGGAGATGGCCTACGATTCACTCACCGGCAACCGGCTCTGGCAGCAGGACGGCCGGGGGGAGGTCTCACGCGTGAGCTTCGACTATGAGCCGGGCACCGCGCTGGTCAACTCGATCACCACCCCGTCGGAGCGCGAGCTGGGGAGTGACCCCTGGAGTTATACGTACGATGACGTGAACGGGAACCTCCTCACGGAGACGAGTCCGCTGGGGGCAGTTACCACCCACAAGCCGGATGCGATCGGGCGGGACACGGCAGTCTACACGCCGATCGATACTCTTCGTACGAAGCACACTTGGATCCAGTATGACATCATGGATCGCGATTCGATCATTACCACGTACGGAGACAGCAGCGAGGGCAACCTCGTCGTGCGGAAGAACTACGACGCGAATGGCCGACTCACGGCCGTGGGACGGAAGTCCGTGCCGAACCTCGCCAACATTGGGGAGGTCGTGGACTCGACCAAGTATGACGCACTGGGACGGCCGTTCCTGAAGATCGCCTCGGACGAGAAGGCCGATTCCACCGTCTACGACCTAGCGGGCAATCCGGTCACCGTCTTCACGCGGCGATACGATCCGTCGACCGGGGAACGTGTATCCATCACGATGAAGTACGATGCGTTGAACCGGCTGCAGGAACGGGTGGTTCCCGATCTCACGTATCGGGAGCTGAAGGTCGGGATTGCAGATCAGACCGGAGCCATCGCGTGCGACGGACACCCCTCCAACAACGACTCCGACTGGCTCACCCGTCCGTACCCCCTGTACCACAATTCGGCAGCATCCGATGGGACGTGTCTCTATCACGTCGCGGGCTATACAGAGGAGTACCAATACGACCCCGGTACCGGCGGAATTGTCTTAGCCTCCAACGCGGATGCGGTCGTGCGGCGCTCCTATTTTCCTAATGGCGCACTGAAGGCCGATACCCTGGTGATCCGTACGACGTCGGGAGCACCGCTGACGGCGGAGACCGATCCGTCCACCGAGCCCCATGCGTACGGGCTAGGCTACCGGTACGACCTCGACGGGCGACGTGCGGCCATGCAGTACACGCTGGGGATGCCGGATCTCATCGGGTCCAGTACGGATTACGAGTATGATCCGAACACGGGGGATCTCCACAGGATCGTAGACCCGCAGGGGAATTCTTACCTGTACGAGTATGACCCGGATGGGCGCGTGCAGCGCAGCGCGCGCGGGAAGCTCAGTTCGTCTGGCCTCCTCGTTCAGGGTCTCGAAGATACCTACGAGTACGATGACGATGGACGCGTGATCACCCATCGGGTACGTGAAACGCTGCCGGGGGTGAATAAGCCCCTATATCGCCTCTTCGAGCACGCGGTTTACAACGCGGCAGATCAGAGATTGTCCGTCAACGATTCCCTGACCGTATGTGGCGATGCGGCGTGTCTTGGCAAGTCGCCGAGTGAGATCTCCTTCGAGGAGATCTCAACGGCAAACCAGTACACGCGCATGGGGCGGCTCCTCAGTTCCTGGACCGACACCAAGAACTGGATCTACGGGATCGCCATGAAGACCACGGCCGATACGTGGCTCCAAGACGACTTCACATATGATGCCCTCGGAAACCAACGCTCCTCGACCACGACCACGGGTGGGTGGGACACGAGTGGCGACTATCACAACGGACGGTATCTCCGCTACGACGAGAGCCAGTGGTGGAACGACTGGCAGCATTCGAGCCAGAGCGCCTATGAGCAGAATACCGGTCGTCTGCTAAGCACGACCCGGCTCGTGAAGACGGATACCGCGACGGAGACGTTCAGGTACAACGAGGCGGGCGATCTCGAGCAGCAGCTGTATTCCGGCCACGCGGGGGCCACGCGTCGCGACCGGGTGTCGTTCTTCAGCGCGGATGGCCGCCTGCGCGCAACCGATGCGCGGACCTGGTACTACGAGGACGAAGACGGCGCGTCGCTCAACCAGTACGACTCCTTCTTCGAGGAGTACCGCTACGACGCCCTCGGCCGACGCATCTGGGTGCGTACCCGTCGCCAGTGCAACGAGACGATAGCAGACAGCGTCCGTCACGGACCGACGAACGCTTGCAACGAAGGACTGGAGCGGCGCGTCGTATGGGATGGGAACCAGGAGCTCTATGAGATCCAGATGCCCGAGACCAGGACGGACAGTACGCAGCGGGAGAAGGACGCAGGCCCGATTGCGGAACAGGTAGAGACCGAGAAGGACGGCGGCATCTTCGACCTGAACCCGTTCTTCGGGCGCGTGCTCTACACCCATGGTCTTGGCACGGATCAGCCCCTGGGGGTCCTGCGGCTGGATTACCGGGACTTCTCCCTGTACCAAGAGACCGGCTCTGACTGGCCAGAAGCGACGTACGGCGCAGCGTGGACACCGCCTGATTCTCCATTCACGCTCTTCCCGCTCTGGAACCTCCGCGGCCAAGCACTCGGCAGCGGCAATGGGCTCGACTGCGCCGTGTTGCCCTTTACGGTCGCCTACCTCGAGAACCATGAAGGACGCTGCGTGGCGACCAATTGGAACCCGATGCGACGCGCCTTCGGCCAGGCGCCCGAAGGCGAGCGGGCCTGGCACGGAACGCTGCTGGAGAACAAGACCGACGCGAGCGGGTTGATGTACCGGCGGAACCGGTATTATGATCCTGGGACCGGCCGCTTCACCCAGGAAGACCCTATCGGGCTCGCCGGCGGACTCAACCTCTACGGGTACGCGGCCGGGGACCCGGTCAATTTCAGCGACCCGTTCGGGCTGTGCACTCCGATGCCGGACTGCCTCGCGGGCTTGGGGTCGCTGCAGGACTGGTGGACGAACGTCAAGGCGGGTGCAGCGCAGGCGGCTTCCGATGCCGCGGTAGCGGGCAAGGAATTCTGGGCGAATCATAAGGATGAGATTATCACCGGAGCGGTGATGATCATCTCCGAAGGGCGGGCCCGGGGAGCAGCCGGTGAGGCCGGCGCCGGAATGCGGTGGCCGTCCACACCTGCGGAGATGGACGAGCTGCTGAGGATGCCAGGCACAAGAGTGCCAGACGGGCCCAACACCCCGGGCCGAGGAAAGGTGATGTGGCGTCCAAACGCGGATACGAAGATCATTTACGAGCAGCATCCGTATCATCCTGACGCTCCAGAGTATCATCGTGGGCCGCATTGGCACCTTGAAACACCGGCGGAGCCTCATGGACGTTATCTTCCTGGGGACGAAATTCCCGGCCAATAGAGATCACGGAGGGTGCTTTGAAGAACATCGCAACAATCATCTTCGAGGATGCTGACGCGAACGGAGAAGCTCTCGTAATCGTAAGAGCCTCCCAAGAGCATGTGGGGCTCGCTGTGTCGCTGAAAGAGGATGGAGACATCGAGGTGTTCATGCCCTTGGAAGCGGCGAAGCAGCTCCTCAGTGCGTTGCAGAACGCTCTGGCGTCATCTCAGTAGGACCTGTCGGAAGGGGGAGCATCCAGCGGAGGGATGCCCGGATCCGTGCCGGGTCCGATGTAGGCATGGGAGCGAGTCTCATCTCCGACCCAGGTTTTCATAATGCTGCGTTCCCCGCATCCGCCCGGTAGTTTGGGCGGTGGGGAGCGAAGCGACCGGACGGGGAATGACCGATTATGTAAAGGTCCTGCGGAGGCGATGAACGGCGGCGGTTTGGCCGTTCGTCGCCGGAGCGGGGCCGGACCTGGGGCGGCGGGAGGAAAAACGGCGGCGAGAGCCGCACCGTTTAGAGTGTAGACGATGGAGGATGGAACCGAAGCGCCCGGCCCTTCAACGCGAGGGGCCGGGCGCTTTCCTTCGGGTGTCGCTGCGGCCGTTGCCGGGCGCGGGGCTCCTGCGGGGCCTACGCCGCGCCTCTCCGGGCGCTGCGTTCGGCGCTCCGCTCGCCCTGCAGGAGCTCGAGGATTCTCTTCTTGGTGAGCATGGAGTCGATGACCTGGAGGAGCGCCTGCTGGTCGGCCGCCTCCAGGGAGTCCACCAGGCGGATCTTCTCCGCCAGCGGCTTGTTGCGGATCTCCTCCTCCTGCGGCTCCGGTGCATCCTCCTGAAGCAGGTAGTCGGCCGAGACCTGGAGCACCTCGACGAGCTTCTTGAGCACGTCCACCGAGGGCTGGTACTTGCCCGTCTCCAGGCGGGAGAGGTGCGTGGGATTGATCCCGCTGCGCTCGGCCAGCTCGCCCTGGGAGAGGCCGAGCGCCTTGCGCCGTGCTTTGATCTTCTCGCCCAGGTCCATCGGCTCGCCTCCTCCTTGTCGTCCCTGCAAGGAAACCCCTCTCATTGTAGCGCCTCCTGTGGATTTCCTCAAGGATTCTGCGCGGAGGCGCAAGTCACCTCTTGACGCATTTGCGGGTGGTGCATATCCTGATTGCCGGAAATGCAGAAGCACGCACCTGACGCATCCGGCAGGAGAGAGCGCATGGCCCGCATCCCCGAGGAAGAGATCGAGCGCCTCAAGCGCGAGTGTGACCTGGTGGCGCTGGTGGAGGCCGCCGGGGTGCAGCTCAAGCGCCACGGCGCGGACCTGATCGGCCGGTGCCTCTTCCACGACGACCGCACCCCGTCCTGCGACGCCCCCCGTTTGGAGTGGACACCTGAAGAGGGTAGTTTTGAACCTCGACAGGAGGAGGAGAAATGGGGGAAGTTGCGCGAGGATCGGACGGGCGTCGGCTGTTCACGCCGGAGTTCAAGCGGCAGCAGATCGGTCGCGTGCTGCGTGGGGAGTTGACGCTCGCGGAGCTGACGCGCGAGCTGGACGTCAGCCCCTCGGTCACACGTCGCTGGAAGCGGCTCTTCGAGCAGGGCAGCTCGGCTGCGATGAGCGCCAATGAGGACGTCGTGCCGGCCCGGCAGCTCCGGGAGGCGGAAGCGAAGATCCGGGAGCTGGAGCGGATGCTCGGCCGCAAGACGATGGAGGTAGAGATCCTCCATGCGGCGCAGGAGGAGGTAAAAAAAAGACCGAGCTGGTACGGCGCGTCCAGGCGATGACCGGTTACTCCATGGCCGCCGTCTGCCGCACGCTGGGCATCAGCCGCTCGACGGCCTACCGGCAGAGCCGCGAGCGTCCATTGGTCTACGCGCGAGCCGAGGATCGGCAGGTGCTCGAGGAGATTCGCACGATCACACGCCAGAAGGACTGCTACGGCTACCGACGGGTGACCGCGCGGGTGAACCGGCTCTTCGGGCGCAGTTACAACGAGAAGAGGATCCGTCGCGTGATGCGCCTGCATTCGCTCCAGATCCCGCCCAAGGTGCGTCGCAGGACGGGGCGGGCGCACACGGGGAAGATCGCCACCGAGCAGTCGAACGTGCGCTGGTGCAGCGATGCCCTCGAGATTGCCTGCTGGAACGGGGAGAAAGTCCAGGTGGGCTTCGCCCTGGACTGCTGTGATCGGGAAGCACTGGCGTGGGTGGCCGCCCCGCGGGATCTCACCGGAGAGGACATCCGCCTCCTGATGAGCCGAGCCGTCGAGCAGCGCTTCCCGACCGGCCGCACGGAGACCGCCGTGCAGTGGCTCAGCGACAACGGGAGTATCTACACGGCATTGGAGACGCAAATCCATGCCGAGCGGCTGGGGCTCGTGCCGGTGACCACGCCGGTGCGGAGTCCGCAATCCAACGGGATGAGCGAAGCATTTGTGAATACGCTCAAGCGCGACTACGTGCAATGCGCGGAGCTGTGGAGTGCCGAGCACGTGATCGCGCTCCTGCCCGAGTGGATGGAGGATTACAATGAGCATGCGCCGCACTCGGCGCTCGGGATGAAGTCGCCGCGGGAATACCGGGCCGGAAAGACCCTAACCGCCTCTCTTTAGGTGTCCCACGAATCCGGGGGCAGAGCAGTCCCTCGTGGTGACGCCCTCGAAGGGGCTCTGGCACTGCCTGGGCGCGTGCCAGAGGGGCGGCAGCGTGATCGATTGGGTGATGAAGCAAGAAGGCATCTCCTTCCGGCACGCCGTCGAGCTACTGCGCAATGCCCCCACGGCCGCGGGGCTGCCGGCCGCGCTGCCGCCGGTGGTCGAGGCGGGGGCGGGGGACGCCGAGCTGCTCGCTCGGGTGATCGACTTCTACCACGAGACGCTGAAGGCGAGCCCCGAGGCCACTCGCTACCTCCAGAGCCGGGGGCTTTACTCCGTGGAGCTGGTGGACCGCTTCCGCCTCGGCTTCGCGGATCGCACGCTGGGCTACCGCATGCCGCCCCGGCAGACGAAGGCGTACCAGGAGGCGCGGGAGAGGCTTCAGCGCCTGGGGGTCCTGCGCGCAAGCGGGCACGAGCACTTCCGCGGCAGCGTGGTGGTCCCCATCTTCGGCGAGCGCGCCCAGGTGGAGGAGGTCTATGGCCGGAAAATCACCCCGCGGCTGCGGAAGGGCACCCCCGACCACCTCTACCTGCCGGACCCCCACAAGGGCGTCTGGAACCGCGAGGCGCTCGCCTCTTCCGAGGAGGTGATCCTCTGCGAGAGCCTCTTCGACGCCCTCTCCTTCTGGCAGGCGGGGCAGCGCCACGTGAGCGCGAGCTACGGCGTGGGCGGCTTCACCGAGGCGCACCTGGCGGCGCTGCGCGCGCACGACGTGCGGCGCGTGCTCATCGCCTACGACGCCGACCGGGCCGGGGACGAAGCCGCCGAGCGCGTCGCCGCTTCTCTCCTGCCGCTCGGCATCGAGTGCTTCCGCATCGTCTTCCCGCGCGGCCTGGACGCCAACGACGTGCTCTGCCAGTCGGGAGCGGACGCCGCGGCGCGTCTCGCCGAGCTCGTGCAGCAGGCCGTCTGGCTCGGGAAGGGTGCGGCCTCTCCTCCTTTAGCCGCCCTCCTCCCCGCCTCCATCTCCGCCTCCGTCCCCGCGACCGCGGAGGCGCCCGAGCCGCCGAAGGCACCCCCGCCCGCCTCGCCGGTGCCGCCACTCCCGGAGCACGTGGAGCCCGAGGTCGAGCGGCGGGGAAGCGAGCTCCTCCTCAGCGTGGAGGGGCTGAGCTTCCGGGTGCGCGGCCTGGAGAAGAGCGCCGCCCCCGACGTCTTGCGCGTCAACCTCCTCCTGCGCCAGGGCGAGCGCTTCCACGTGGATACGCTGGACCTCTACGCCGCCAAGCCGCGCGCCCTCTTCGTGAGCCAGGCCGCTCGCGAGCTCGGCCTCAAGGAGGAGCCGCTCAAGAAGGCGCTGGGCGCCGTGCTGCTCAAGCTGGAGGCGCTGCGCGAGGGCGGCGGGGATGAAGAGGGCGAGGAGGGGCCCGCCCGGAGTGCCCCCCAGATGAGCGAGGCGGAAGCGGCGGCCGCGCTCCATCTGCTGCGCTCTGCCGACCTGCTCTCCCGCATCCTCGCGGACTTCCGCCGCTCGGGCGTGGTGGGCGAGGAGACGAACAAGCTGGTGGGCTACCTGGCGGCGGTCTCCCGCAAGCTGGAGCGCCCGCTCGCCATCATCGTGCAGAGCAGCAGCGCAGCCGGGAAAACCTCGCTGATGGACGCCGTGCTCGCCTTCGTCCCGAGCGAAGAGAAGGTGCAGTACAGTGCGCTCACGGGCCAGTCGCTCTTCTACATGGAAGGCGTGGACCTCCGGCACAAGGTGCTGGCCGTGGTCGAGGAGGAGGGGGCGGAGAAGGCTTCGTATGCGCTGAAGCTCCTGCAGAGCGAGGGCGAGCTCACCATCGCCAGCACGGGCAAGGACCCCGAGAGCGGACGCCTGGTGACGCAGGCGTACCGGGTCGAGGGGCCCGTCATGATCTTCCTGACCACCACCGCGGTGGAGATCGACGAGGAGCTCCTGAACCGCTGCCTGGTCCTCACGGTGAACGAGGACCGGGAGCAGACGCGGGCCATCCACCGGGTGCAGCGCGAGCGCAGGACGCTGGAAGGACTCCTCGCAGCGCAGGAGAAGGAGGAGATCCTCGCGCTGCACCAGAACGCTCAGCGCCTGCTCCGTCCGCTCGCCGTGGTCAACCCCTATGCCCCCCAACTCACCTTCCTGGACAGCCGCACGCGCACCCGACGCGATCACGAGAAGTACCTGACGCTGATCGATGCGATCGCGCTTCTGCACCAGCACCAGCGCGAGGTCCGGCGCATCGAGACGAGCGGCCGGGTCCTCGAATACGTCGAGGTCACGCTCGCCGACATCGAGCACGCGAACCGACTCTCGGCCGAAGTGCTGGGCCGCAGCCTGGACGAGCTGCCGCCGCAGACGCGCACCCTGCTCGGCCTCCTGGATGCGATGGTCCGGGAGATCCAGGAGCGGGAGGGGGCAGAGCGCGGCGAGATCCGCTTCACCCGCGCCGATGTGCGGCACTCCACCGGGTGGAGTGACTTCCAGGTCAAGACGCACCTCCGGCGCCTCGAGGAGCTGGAGTACCTCCTCGCCCACCGCGGCGGCCCGGGTCAGCGCTACTGCTACGAGCTGCTCTACGCGGGCGAGGGCGAGGACGGCGCCCCTTTCCTCCTCGGCCTCTCGGGCGTCGAGCGGCTTCTCCCCCGCTATGGTCCAGACCCGGAGGGGTCCGCGGCCGACCGGGAGGGGCCTGAAAGCCACCCGGAGGGGGCTCGGAGTCCCGAAGGAGCCCCCGAGGCGGGGGACGGTAGCCCCGCGCGAGATGCGCCCAAGTCCCACCCCGGCAACCGGATCGCCGCGAAGGCGGTGCCCTGGACGGAAATCGCGCCCGCGGGGCCCGTGGGGCGGCGCACGGCACTCGCCGTATCGGCCGTATCGTACGCCCCGAACGGAAGCCAGGCGTGAGCGCGGAGCGCCTGGGGCAACTCGATGTCCTGATCTCCGCGCACCTGCGCTGGATGGCCGCCGCCGGCTACGCGGAAGCCACCACCCGCGCCCGGCGCCGCCACCTGGAGCGCTTCGCCGCGTGGGCCGCCCCCCGCGGGATCACCCACGGCCGCGAGATCACGCTGCCCGTCCTGGAGCGCTACCGCGAAGCGCTCTTTCCGCGCGGCAGCAAGAGCGCCCAGGCCCAGGCGCTCTCCGCGCTCAAGCAGTGGCTCGGCTGGGCGGCGCGGATGCGCCACCTCGGCGCCAACCCCGCCGCCGAGCTCCAGATCCCTCGGCTGGGGCGGCGGCTCCCGGCCTCGGTGCTCACCCACGAAGAGGCCGAGCGTGTGCTCGCCCGCCCCGACACGACCACGCCCACGGGGCTGCGCGACCGCGCGATCCTGGAGGTCCTCTATTCCACCGGGATCCGCCGCGCCGAACTGATCGCGCTCACGCTCGCCGACCTGGACGCTTCGGGCGGCGCGCTTCGCATCCGGCGGGGGAAGGGCGACAAGGAGCGCATCGTCCCCATCGGCCGCCGTGCGCTCACCTGGGTGGACGACTACCTCTGCCACGCCCGGCCGCGGCTGCTCCGGGCCCCCGATCGGGGCGTGCTCTTCCTCACGCGGCGCGGGACGGCGCTTCGGGCGAACCGACTCACGGAGCGGATGCACCGCTACGTCCTGGAGGCCGGCATCCCCAAGGGCGGCGCCTGCCACGTCTTCCGGCACACCGCCGCCACGCTGATGCTCGACGGCGGCGCCGACATCCGCGCCGTGCAGGAGATCCTCGGGCACGCCGAGCTCTCCACCACGCAGATCTACACCCACGTCTCCATCCGCCGCCTGAAGGAGGTCCATGCGAAGACGCACCCGGCCGAGGCGCCCGCCCCGCCCCTTCCGACGACCTGAAGCCGTGTCACGGCGGCACTCGCTCTCCCTGGATGCCCCCGCCCGCCCCGCGGCCCGCGGGAGGTCCCGGCGCACTCCGCCCCAGGTCCGGCCCTGCTCCGCGTACGGGTGCAAACTGCCGCACCCATACGCTGCGCAGGACCTTTACATCATTGGTGCTACCCGTACGGTCGCTTCGCTACGGCAGCAAGCTGCCTGCGCTTACGCTCCCCACCGCCCAAACCGCCGGGCGGATG
>DASSTO010000071.1:0-26933 GCA_035707865.1 Longimicrobiaceae bacterium
CGACTGATCAGGCGCACCACGAACCGCTCGGGAAGGCCCTCCGCGCGCAGCGTCAGGATGGAGCGCCCGAGATGGTAAACAGACCCTGGACGCGCCGGCCCGCCGGCGCCCGGGCCGCTCACCCGGTACTCGCTGCCACTACGCTCGAAGTGGTACACGCCCCCCAGCGCGAGCGGGTCCCAGTGCGCGGACGAGAAGAGCGCCGTACGCGGGAGGGCCTTCGGCGCTTCGACGATCGCCTGCAACCCGAGCGAATCCACTACCGCCCCGACCGTGGAGCGGCTCGTGAGGATCTCCAGCTCCGTATCGAAGCCAGTCGCCCCCGAGAGCAGGCTGACCAGGCTGCCCGCGGAGAGGATGCCGCTCGCTTCGCCGCCCAGCGTGCCGCCCTGGCCGGCCTGCGCGCTCCGGAGCACCACGGTCGTGCGCCCCTTGTATCGCGGTCCGAAGACGAAGCCCACCACGACGGCAATCACCAGCCCGGTGAGCACGCCCGCCGCGACCCAGCGCCACCGGCGGCGGAGGACGCCGACGGCCTCTCCAATGTCGACCGTGTCACGCTGGGGATTCATTTCTTGAGCAGCAGGACCGTCGTGATGACGAACGAGATCAGGCCCGTCGCCGTGCTGAGCGCCACCGCCGGGTTCATCGCGATCCAGCTCCGTCGCCCGACGAGGACCTGGTCGCCCGAATGCAGCTCGGCGGTGGTGAAGCTGGCGATGTCGCCCTCGTCGACCCGGATCCGCTGCCCGCCGCGGATTATGACGATGTCTCGGGGATCGCCCGCCTCGGTCAGGCCGCCGGCCTGCGCGATGAGATCGCGAAGCGTCACCGTGAGGTCCACCATGTACGTGCTCGGCCGGTGGACCTCGCCCTGCACGCCCACCCGCCGCAGCACCGTCACGTCGATCACCGGATCGCGCAGGTATACCGCATACGCCGTTCGCAGCGAGTCCTGGAGCGCCACCGCGCCGAGATCCGTCACGTCCATCCGGCCCAGCCGCGGGAGCACCACGTCGCCGTCCTCGGAGACCGTGAACGTCCCGCTCATCTCCGGCTCGCGCAGGATCCGGAGCGCGATCTGGTCACCCGGCTGGACGTGCGCCGTCGCCTCGCCGCCCGCGTCGGCGGTCGGCGAGGCCGCCGTCTGGGCGAGTACGGGCACAACCGCGGTGAGCAGCGCGACCGCGGCGAGGACGACCGTCGGCGTCCGGTGCGATGGGGACATGCGAGGCGCGGAAAGTGGTGCGAGCGGAGGAGCACGGACCTGCGCGAAACTCTCCTATCGCAGCCTGGGACAAACGTGTAACGTAGCCCGGCATCGGGGCATGGTCAATCGGGCAGCTACCGCGGCGGGCCCGCAGGAGCCGCCATGGCCCCGATGGGAGGAGCGTCCGGCGCGTGCGGGGGAATGGAGACGCGCGGAGCGGAGACCCGGGCGGCGATCGCGGCGCCGAGGCGCCGACGGAACTCGCCGCGCTCAAAGCGTTCCGCGTTCCTCCGGCAGTCAGCGGGATCGAAGCTGCTCGCCTCGAAGCAGGAGATCGCATCAGCGAGCGCATCGACGCTCTGTTCTCCGAAGAAGATGCCGGTCTCGCCATCCAGCACCGTCTCCAGGGCGCCGCCACGTCCGTAGGCGATCACCGGACGACCCGCGGCCTGGGCCTCGACGGGCGTGATGCCGAAGTCCTCGTGGCCGGGGAAGAGGAGTGCCTTGCAGCGCGCGTACAGGCCGGCGACCGCCTGGTCGTCGAGGCGGCCGAGAAGCTCCACGGTCGGCCCCGCGATCGCCCGGAGCCGCGCTCGCTCCGGGCCCTCGCCGACCACGAGGAGACGCCGACGGAGTCGGTTCGCCACGGCAACCGCCAGGTCCACCCGCTTGTAGCCGACCAGGCGACTGACCACGAGATAGAAGTCCTCGGGCGCCTGCCCGTTCGGAAGGAAGTGATCGACCGCGACCGGTGGTGGGATCACCTCCGCCTCCCGTCCGTAGTGCTTACGGATCCGACCCGCGACCTCGTACGAGGTGGTGAGGAACTCGTCCACGCGATCGGCGGCGACACGGTCCCGCCGCCGAAGCCAGCGCGCGACGGGTGCGATGAAGGCCCGGGCCGACCGCCCCCGGACGTACTCGTGGTACAGATCCCAGAGGTAGCGCGGCGGGGTGTAGCAGTAGCAGATGTTCAGCGCGTCCGGGCGCGTGAGGACGCCCTTGGCGAACGCGCTACTCGTGGTCAGCACGACATCGTACGCGGAGAGATCGAGCTCTTCGAACGCCAGCGGCATGAGCGGGAGGAAGGCCCTGTGCCTGCTGCGCGCGAGCGGGACCCGCTGCAGGAACGAGGTCCGCACGTCCCAGCCCTGCATGGCCTTCGGCAGGCCAGCGGGGTCGTGAACGGCCGTGTAGATCGGCGCTTCGGGGAACATCTGGTGGAGCTCGATCAGCACCCTCTCGGCACCGCCGAAGGAGTTCAACCAGTCGGTCGTGATCGCGACCCGCATTCAGTAGGCCCCCTGCCCGCTGATGACGACCGGGAGGGTCCGCAGGAGGATCTTCAGGTCCGCCATGAGCGACCAGGAGTGGATGTACGCGCGCTCCATCCGGACCACCTCCTCGAAGTCGGTGATCAGATTACGCCCGTTCACCTGCCACGGCCCGGTGATCCCGGGCATCACGGCCAGACGCACGAGGTGGTGAGGCTCGTACTCCGCCACTTCGGTGGGAAGGGGGGGGCGAGGCCCGACGAGTGACATCTCGCCGCGCAGCACGTTCAGGAGCTGGGGCAGCTCGTCCAGGCTCGTCCGGCGCAGCCATCTCCCCACCCGCGTGATCCGCGGATCGTCCCGAAGCTTGAAGAGCCGGTGGTCGTTGTACGCGTTCAGGTGTCGGAGGCGGTCCCGCACCGAATCGGCGTCCGCGCACATGCTGCGGAACTTCAGCATGGTGAAGTGCCGCCCGCGTAACCCGACCCGCCGCTGCCGATAGAAGACCGGCCCGGCAGAGTCGAGCCGGACGGCGAGGGCGATCAGCGCGATCAACGGGAGGAGGAGAACGAGCACGACCGCGGCGGCCAGCAGGTCGAAGGCTCGTTTGGCGAGCAGCGACGGAGCGTCGATCCGTGACGGGAAGAGGTGCAGGAGCGGACACCGCCCTACCCATACGGGCTCGATCCGGCACTCGGTGCTCCCCATCACCGCCGGAACCACGAAGAGGGTGACGCCGCGGTCGAAGCAGGATTCCGTCACCTCTCGCAGCACGTGCGCGGGCAGTGACGTGGCCACGATCACTTCCTCCACATCCGCCTGGTCCATGACCCGGGCCAGGTCCTGCACCGTACCGAGCGCCGTGGGGTCGTTCTCCCCCACGGGCGCGAGGTGGCCGATGAGGTACTGGTCCAGGTTCTGTTCGTCGCGCAGCTGAACGATCGCGCGCCCGACGTCGTCCAGATCGCCAATGAGGACGGCCCGCCGCAGCCCGATCCCCCGCACGTAGACCTGCCGGACGAGGAGGTCGACGCCCTTGCGGCCCAGCGCGAGCGCGACGACCTCGCAGGCACCAAAGCCCAGAATCGCCCGCAGCGGCAGGGGGAGGTGCGGGGGGAAGACGATCAGGCACGTCAGGATCAACAGCGAGAGCGCTACCCCGGAGGCGAGTCTGCGATAATCGCGGCGCCCGTCACCGGGATCGTACGCAGAGAGCGCGTTCAGGCTCAGGAGCACGATGGCGATCACCGCGAGCGTGTACTCCCGCAGCGGGTCGAACGCCACCGTGGCGGCACCGAGCGCGGCGGCGACCGCGGCAGTGACGACCCCATCGACCAAGTGGAGGCTCAGCACGCGGAGGACCCGGCGGGCCACCGAGATCGTCATCCGGCGGTGCGCGATCTCCCGCTTCAACCGCACGTCGAAAGGGCGCATCGCACTGGCGGCCGACCGTTCCCCATCCGCCGACCCCGCGGCGACTTCTATCTCACTCATCGGTCTTTCGGCTCAGTTGAGACCACGCCCATCACCGTTTCATTCCGCCACTTCCAGGCGAACAGGCCGCTCCCGCGCTGCAGAATGCGGACCATCACGCGTCGCCTCGGCCGAGGTATCGGGCCAGGGATTCACGCCACGGCGGAAGCGCGCGGCCGAGCACGCGCTCGGCGGTCGAACAGTCTAACACGGAATACCGCGGGCGTGCCGCGGGCCGCGGGAATCGAGAGCTCGGCACCGCGACGACGTCCACCGTAGCGAACGCTCCGGCGAGGATCTCCCGCGCGAAGCCGCACCAGCTGACGGGCTCTCCGGCGTCGGTGACGTGGAGGACGCCCTCCGCGCCACGTTCAGTCAGCTCGGCGAGCGCACGCGCGAGCGATCCCGTCCACGTCGGCCGGCCCACCTGGTCGTCCACCACTTCGATCCGATCGCGCTCGCGGGCGAGCTGCAGCATCATATCGACGAAGTTTCGGCCGCCCGCGCCGTAGAGCCAACTGGTCCGCACGACGAGGGCGCGCCGGGCCGCCCGCGCCGCCTCTTCCCCAGCCCGTTTGGAGCGTCCGTAGGCGTTCAGCGGGGCGGTCGTATCTTCCGGCCGGTAGGGGCGGCCGGCACCGCCGGCGAAAACATAGTCCGTGCTGGGGTAAACGAACAGGGCGCCGATCTCGTGACAGGCACTGGCCACGTTGCGGGTGGCATCCGCGTTGACGCGGAAGGCGCCGGCTTCGTCCGCTTCGGCGTCGTCGACGGCCGTGTAGGCCGCGCACTGGATGACGGCGTCCGGCCGCGAATCGACGAGCACGCGCCGCGCGGCGGCGGCGTCGGTCACGTCCATCTCGGCGCGCGTGAGGGCGCGGACCTCGTGGCCGCGGCGCTCAAGCTCGGGTGTGAGATCGGCCGCCAGCATTCCGCCGGCGCCCGTCACGACGATCCTCATCCGGCGGTTCCTCGGGCGAACTGCCGCGCATAGTACGTGATGATGCGGTCGGCGCCGGCGCGCTTGATGGAGGTGAGCACCTCGCGCATTGCGCGGTCGCCGTCGAGCCAGCCGCGCTCGGCGGCCGCCATGACCATCGAGTACTCGCCGGAGACGTGGTAGGCGACGAGCGGAAGATCCGACTCCTGCCGGACCCGGTAGAGGACGTCCAGGTAGGGGAGCGCGGGCTTCACCATGAGCATGTCGGCGCCCTCGGCGACGTCGAGCCGCACCTCGCGCAGGGCCTCGCGGGTGTTCGCCGGGTCCATCTGGTAGGAGCAGCGGTCGCCGAACGACGGAGTGCTCTCCGCCGCCTCGCGGAAGGGGCCGTAGAAGCTCGACGCGTACTTCGCGGAGTAGGCGAGGATGGGGACGTGGTCGAGCCCGGCGTCGTCGAGTCCCTCGCGGATGGCGCCGACGCGGCCATCCATCATGTCGGAGGGCGCGACGATGTCGGCGCCTGCGGCGGCGTGCGAGACGGCCATGCGGGCGAGCAGCGGCAGCGTCGCATCGTTGTCCACTTCCTCGCCGCGCAGCACGCCGCAGTGCCCGTGCGAGGTGTACTCGCACAGGCAGACGTCGGTGATGACGAGGAGATCCGGCAACTCGTGCTTGAGCGCGCGGACGGCGCGCGCCACCACCGAGTCCTCGGCGTAGCCGGAGGCGCCCGTCTCGTCCTTCGTCTCGGGCACGCCGAAGAGGAGAACGGCGGGGACGCCGAGGTCGGCGGCCTCGCGCGCGTCGCGCAGCAGCTCGTCGGCGGAGGTCTGGTCGACGCCCGGCATCGAGCCGACGGGGCGGCGCACGCCCTCGCCCTCGCAGACGAAGAGCGGCAGGATCAGGTCACGGACGGAAACCGTCGTCTCGCGCACCAGCGCCCGGAGCGGGGCGCTCCGGCGCAGGCGGCGCGGGCGGTATCGAGGATATTCGTTCACTCCAGTACTCCAGCGAAGATGCGGATTCCGATCTCGGCGCGGCTCTCCGCCCATCCCGACCCCACCTCCCGCGCCACAGCGCCGGTGAGCTCGCCGCGCGAGCCCCAGCGCCAGCTCACCTCCCCCTCACCACCCCTGCTGCGGCCCTCGCGCCCGGGGACGAACAGGTTCTCCCGTTCACGGCGGCGCTCGTAGATGCGGCCGCGCACGCGAAGGCGCGAGTCGGCGAGGTCGGCCGAAGAGTAGATGCTCGTCTCGTGCCCCGCGCCTCCCAGCGGATGACCCAGCGGCCGCTCGGCCGTCGCCCAGTTGCCGGGGAAGGCGGAATGCCGGTACCACGGCGGGTTACTGCAGCACGAGCGGCTGAACGACGCGAGCTCGGCGCCGAGGTCCACGGCCGGCAGCAGCGGGAGGCGCGGCGCGTAGAGGCCCACCACGAAGCCCGGCACGTCCCGCCAGGCACCCGCCCCGTCCTCCGTCCCGGCCTCCGCGTAGGCGGTGAGCGGCAGCAACGCCTCCGTCGGGAGCCGATAGCGCGCGGCCACCGCCGCTTCCTGGTTCTCGAAGCCGCTGTCGCCGACGCCGCTCAGCATCTTCAGCAGGTTGCCGCCGGTGATCGGGCCCGCGACGCCGCCGAACATCGTCGCCCGCTCGAGGGCCAGGCCGAGCCTCGGGTGCGGCTGGATCACCGCCCGGGCACCCCAGAGATAGGGGCGGCCGGGGTGGCGGCCGCCCGGGAGCCGCGTGAGGAAGACGTCGAACGCCGCGGGGCCCAGTGCACCGAGGAAGCCCGGCAGACGGACTGCCGTCGACGTCGACAGCTCCGCTCGATCGAGCTCGCTCGTGCCGCTGAGGATCACACCGCCCGAGCGACCCCAGCCGTAGCCGACGGCCCCGCGGCCGATCGACAGCTGCCAGGGCCCCAGCGCGGCCACCAGCTCCGCGCGCTCGGCGCGCGCATCCCCGAACGCCAGTGCGGGGGCGGCGAGCACCGCGAAGTGCCGGCCCAGCGACGCGGAGAGCTCGGCGGCCGCGATCACGCCGTTCCGGTCCGGCAGCGGGAGGGCGCCGGTGACGGTGGGCGGAAACTCACCCACCCCTGGCCCGACGCGCCCCGTCTCGCGGGCGTACGCGGCGGAGAGGTGCACGGTCGGAGGCGGCGACTCCCCGTGCCCCTCCGGGTACTCCTCGTCGAAGCGATCGAGCCATGCTTGCGTCAACGCCCGCAGCCCGGGCTCACTCGCGTGCTCGACGGCGCTCCGCAGCGCGCGGCGGACCTCCTCCCGCGGCATCAGCCGCTGCGCCGCCTCGAAGCCCGGCACCAGACCGAGCGCCTGCGCGCGCCACACCGCCTGCACCGCCCAGTGATCGGCCGGCAGCAGCGGCGACGCCGGCGGGATCGGCGCGGCCTCGCCTCGCGATTGCGCGAGCAACGGGGCTGCCAGCGCCAGCGCTGCCCCGAGCAGCGCGACGAGCGCTCCCCGCCCCGCGCCTCCCGCTCGTCTCACGACCGATCCGATCGCGCGGCGTGACCGAGCGCGCGGACCAGGCCGTCGGTCGTGTGCTCCGTCGCCTCCACGTCCACCGGCATTCCCAGTTCGCGCAGCGCTGCGGACGTGATGGGACCGATCGACGCGACCCGCGCCCGCCCGACGTCGGCACCGACGGCGTCGACGAAATACCGGACGGTGGAGCCGGCGGTGAAGGTCACGAAGTCGACCTCGCCCGCGTCGAGCGCGGCGCGCGCCTCGTCGGCGGCATCGCTGTCGGGCACGATGCGGTACGCCGTCACCTCGTCCACGAGCGCACCCCTCTCCCGCAACAGCTCGGGCAGGGCCGCGCGGGCCAGGTCGGCTCGCGGCAGCAGCACTCGCGCCCCGCGCAGGTCCACGCCCTTCTCGTCGAGCCGATCGGCGATCGATTCGGAGACGAAGCGCTCGGGCACCAGGTCGGCCCGGACGCCGTGCCGCTCGAGCGCCGCGGCCGTCGCGGGGCCGATCGCCGCGACGCGCGCCCGGCCGAGCGAGCGCGTATCCCGCCCGATCGACCGGAGCACGTCGAAGAAGCGGCCGACGCCGTTCACGCTGGTGAAGACGATCCAGTCGTACTCGCCCACCCGCTGCAGCGCCGAGACGAGCGCCTCCGCATCCGCCGGCTCCTCGATGCGGATCGTCGGGAACTCGACCGCCCGGCCGCCACGCCCCTCGACGGCGCGAACCAGCTCCGGCGCCTGCTCCCGGGTGCGCGTCACCATCACCCGCAAGCCGGAGAGTGGGAGCAGCTCCCGCCACCGCGCCAGGTCCGGGGTCGGCCCCGCGGCCGAAACGCCGGGCACCAGCTCGAAGTCGACGCCCGCCGCCGCGAGGAGCCGCGCCTCGGCGAGCGCGCGCGCCGAGGAAACCGGCTCACCGTCGTAGAGCCGCACCACGGAGCGCCGCGCCCGGGCGAGGACGACGAGCCGCGCCACGACGGGCTCGGCGGCCTCGGCGGAGGCTACTACGACGCGCTCTCCAGGCGCGGTCACGCGCTCGAGCAGGCGTGGTCCGGCGTCGGCATCGCAGACGATCTCTTCCGCGGCCGCGAGCAGCGCGCTCGCGCGCACGGTCAGCAGCAGGGGATCCCCCGAGCCCGACCCGACCAGCGCGAGCGCCACTCAGGCCGCCGCGCTCAGGAGGTCCCCGAGCGTCTGCTCCAGGGGGATGCTCGGCCGCCAGCCGAGCGACTGCAGCCGCTCCGCGCTCCCGACCAGCAAGGGGACGTCGACGGGGCGGACGCGCTCCGGGTCGACCTCCACGCGCGCGCCCGTACCCGAGAGCTCCACGAGCAGCTTCACCAGCTCCGCGAGCGAGCGAGCCACCCCGGAGCAGACGTTGTAGACCTCGCCGCTGGTGCCGCGCTCCACGAGGTCGATGTAGGCCCGCACGACGTCGCGAACGTCGAGGAAGTCGCGCCACACCTCGAGGTTGCCGACGTGCAGCACCGGGTCCACCGCGGCGCTCGCCCGCAACCGGGTGAGCTGCCGGGCCATGCTCGGCAGCACGAAGCGCTCGTCCTGACCCGGGCCCGTGTGATTGAAGCTGCGCGCCACGACGACCTCCACCTCCCCCGCCGCCGCAGCCTGGAGGCCGGCCAGCTCGGCCGCCGCCTTCGAGGCGCCGTAGGGAGAGACGGGATGGAGGGGCGCACCCTCGCCGATCGGCTGCGCCTCGGGCGCCACGGCTCCGTACACCTCCGCCGAGCTCACCACGAGCGCCCTGCTGCTCGCCAGTCCCTCCTCACCCATCGCGCGCAACAGCCGAACCGTACCCAGGGCGTTGATCTCCCAGGTCTGCACCGGCGCGCGGAACGAGCCGCCCACGGAGCTCTGCCCCGCCAGGTGGTAGACGCGGTCGGGCCGCACCGCGCCGATCGTCGCCCGCAGCGACTCCGTCGACGTGACGTCCATCGCGTGCCACGAGAGCCGCTCGTCCGCCGCGCCCACCGGCAGCTCGCCGCCCAGCCCCGTCGCGGCGACGCTCACCTGCGGGTCGTCGAGCAGCGCCCGGATCAGGTGCCGCCCGACGAAGCCCGCCGCCCCCGTGACCAGGACGCGCAAGGCTACAGGCCGGCGGCCAGCGCCTGCAGGCGTTGCGCGCGCCGCGTCCGCTCCAGGTCGGCGTCCACCATCATCTCGATCAGCTGCCGGAAACCGACCTCGGGCTCCCACCCGAGATCCGCTTTCGCCTTGGACGGATCGCCGATCAGGAGGTCCACCTCCGCCGGGCGCATGAAGCGCGGGTCCTGTACCACGAAGTCGTGCCAGTCCAGGTCCGCGTGGCCGAAAGCGATCTCCACCAGCTCCTGCACGCTGTGCGTCTCGCCCGTGGCGATCACGAAGTCCTGCGGGATCTCCTGCTGCAGCATCAGCCACATCGCACGCACGTAGTCGCCCGCGTAGCCCCAGTCGCGCTTGGCGTCCAGGTTGCCGAGGCGCACCTCGGTCGCCAGACCCAGCTTGATCCGCGCGACCGCGTCGGTCACCTTGCGCGTGACGAACTCCAGCCCGCGCCGCGGCGACTCGTGGTTGAAGAGGATCCCGCTCACCGCGAAGAGATCGTAGCTCTCCCGGTAGTTCACCGTGATCCAGTGCCCGTAGACCTTCGCCACCCCGTACGGGGAGCGCGGATAGAACGGCGTGTCCTCCCGCTGCGGCACCGCCTGGACCTTGCCGAACATCTCGCTCGACGACGCCTGGTAGTAGCGGATCTCCGGGTCGAACGCCCGCACCGCCTCCAGCATCCGCGTCACCCCGAGCGCCGTCACGTCGCCGGTGAGGATCGGCTGCGGCCACGACGTCTGGACGAACGACTGCGCCGCCAGGTTGTAGACCTCGTCCGGCTCCGACTGCTGGAGCGCGTAGTAGAGCGAGTTCTGGTCGGTCAGGTCGCCCGAGACGAGCTCGAGCCGGTCCTGGATGTGCGCGATCCGCTCGAAGTTCACCGTCGAGCTCCGTCGCACCAGCCCGAAGACCCGGTAGCCCTGGCCGAGCAGGAACTCCGCCAGGTAGCTCCCGTCCTGACCGGTGATGCCGGTGATGAGTGCAGTCTTCAATGCCTGTCGTGTCGAGCCCCCGTGGCGGCGCGCGCTGCGCGCGACCTGCCCCGGCGCGGGCGTGGAACCTGCGACCAACCTAGACGCCGCCCCGACGGGTGTCAACGCGCTACGGCTCCTCTTCTTGACCCGCCCCCGAGATGCTGCTAATTTACCAGGCTCGCACACGTTCAGACTGCTAAGGAGATCTTATGGCCGCTGTATGCGCCGTCTGCGGGAAGGGGCCGCGGACCGGGAACAACGTGAGCCACGCCAACAACCGGACCCGCCGGCGCTGGGAGCCGAACCTGCAGCCGGCCCGGATCGTGACGGAGAACGGCACGCACAAGCGTGTCCGCGTCTGCACGAGCTGCATTTCCGCCGGGAAGATCCAGAAGGCGGGCTGAGTCGCCGCGCCGGCGACCCGCTGCATCGCGCACGAGAAACCCCCGCCGGCTGAGAAGCCAGCGGGGGGTTTCTTCCTGCCCGTGTGTGCGGCCTCAGCCGCGGTCCACCAGCTCGATGAACGCCATCTCGGCGCCGTCGCCCTGGCGGAAGCCGGTCTTCAGCACCCGGGTGTAGCCGCCCGGCCGCTCCGCGAAGCGCGGCGCGATGGTGTCGAAGAGCTGTGCCAGCACCGCCCGGTCGTGGATCTTGCGCGCGGCCAGCCGGCGCGCGTGCAGATCACCCCGCTTGGCGAGGGTGATGAGCCGCTCCGCGTAGGGCCGCAGCTCCTTCGCCTTCGCCGTCGTCGTCGAGATCCGCCCGTGGCGGAAGAGGCTGATGGCGAGGTTGCGAAGCAGAGCGTCGCGGTGGCTCGCCGTCCGGCTGAGCTGCCGGCCCTTGTTGCGATGTCGCATGGGTCTACACTCCTATTGCAGTCAGGCCGGATTCTCTTCGTCGGAACCCTCGGCGGCCCCGTTCTCTCCCTCTTCGTTCTCCGACCACCAGAGCATGCCGCCGTCGCCCTCGACCAGTCGGATCCCGAAGCGCAGCCCCTGGCCGGCCAGGAACTCACTGATCTCCTGCAACGACTTCTTGCCGAAGTTGTCGATCGCCAGCATCTGGTCCTCGGTCCGCTGGATGAGGTCGCGAACCGTCTGGATGTTCTCCTTCTGCAGGCTGTTCCGGCTGCGGACGCTGAGCTCCGCCAGGTCCTCGATCGGGCGGTTCAGGACGTCCTGGATGCGGGACGGCACCGGGGTGCCTCCCGCGAACGGCGCACTCGCGCCCGCCGCGGCCGTCCCCGCGCCCCACTCACGATCGCCCACCCACTCCGGCCGGCCGCCCGCGAGGAAGCTGAAGTGCTCGATCGCGACCCGGGCGGCGTACTGCACCGCCGAGGGGACGTCCACCGCGCCGTTCGTCTCCACGTCCAGGACGAGGCGATCGAAGTCCGTGCGCTGGCCGACACGGGTCTCCTCGACCACGAAGTTGGCGCGCCGCACGGGGTTGTAGATCGCGTCGATCCGCACCAGGTCCGCCGGCATGCCCCGGGGAATCGGGTGCTGCTCGGCGAGCACGAAGCCGCGGCCCTTGTTGACGTAGAGTTCCATCCGCAGCTCCCGGCCCTCCTGGAGCTCGAGGATGTGGTGGTCCGGGTTGACCACCGACACCGCCGCGTGCTCGCGGATGTCGCGCCCGGTCACGGAGCCGCCCTTGTCGGAACGCAGCTCGAGGACCGCCTCGTCGACGTCCTCGTCCATCTTCAGCACCAGTGCCTTCAGGTTACGAATCACCTGGTGCACGTCCTCCACCACGCCCGGGATCGTCTGATGCTCGTGCAGCACCCCGTCGGTGCGGAAGGCCCACACCGCGGCGCCGCGCAGCCGCGACAGCAGGATCCGCCGCATCGTATTCCCGAGCGTGTGCCCGAAGCCGCGCTCCAGCGGGCGAAGCACGATCTGGCCCGGACGCGGCTGCTCCGGCAGATTGGGCATCTGGAGGCCGGTAAGATCCAGTTCCACCATGTTCCTCCGGGAAAAGAGTAGAAAGCTATCGGCTATCAGCTACCGGCTATCAGTTGACCGATAGCTGATAGCCGATAGCTGATAGCTCGTAGCATTACTTGCTGTAGAGCTCGACGATGAGCTGCTCCTGCACCGCCAGCGGGATGTCGGAGCGGCCGGGCCGCTCGAGCATCCGCCCCGTGCGGCTGCCCTCGTCGACCGCCAGCCAGCCCACCTGCGACGGCTTGGTCTTCGACTCGAGCGCGACCTGCACCGGAAGGATGTCCTTGCTCTTGGGCGCCAGTCGCACCTCGTCACCCGGGCTCACCTGGAAGCTCGGCACGTCCACCGTCCGCCCGTTCACCTGCACGTGCCGGTGACGAACCAGCTGCCGCGCCTCCTTCCGGGAGGACGCGAAGCCCAGGCGATAGAGGATGTTGTCGAGGCGGCTCTCCAGCCCGATCAGCAGGTTCTCACCCGTGACGCCCGGCGTGTGGGCCGCCTTCTCGAAGAGATTGCGGAAGGGCTTCTCCGAGAGCCCGTAGATGCGCTTGACCTTCTGCTTCTCCCGGAGCTGGAGGGCGTACTCGGACACCTTGCGGCGCCGCGCCGACGCGGGCCCGTGCTGACCGGGCGCGTACGCGCGCCGCTCGATCGGGCACTTATCCGTGAAGCACTTCGTCCCCTTGAGGAACAGCTTCTGCCCTTCCCGACGGCAGAGCTTGCAGACCGGACCGGTATAGCGAGACATGAACTCTCTTTCGCTCGAATCGTTGCTCTCTCGGCTTCCTCCCCCCGCCGGTCGCGGAGGTTTACGCCACCGCAGCCGCTAGCAGTCAGCAGCCAGCAGCCGTCGTCTCACACCCGCCGCTTCTTCGGCGGGCGGCAGCCGTTGTGCGGGATCGGCGTCACGTCCCGGATGGAACGGATCCCGAGGCCCGCCGCGGCCAGCGCCTGGATCGCGGACTCGCGCCCCGAACCCGGCCCCTGGACACGGACGTGCACCCGCTTCATCCCCATGTTCAGCGCCTCCCTGGCCGCCTGCTCGGCCGCCACGGTCGCCGCGAAGGGAGTCGACTTCTTCGACCCCTTGAACCCCGCCTTCCCCGCACTTCCCCAGACCACGGCGTTGCCCGCCATGTCCGTGATCGTCACGATGGTGTTGTTGAAGGTCGCCTGCACGAAGGCGATCCCCTCGCTCTCCACGTGGCGCTTGGCCTTCGCGCGACCCCCCTGCTTCGGCTTTGCCATGAGGCTCCTCTTTTGGTTACTTCTTGCCCGGCTTCTTCTTGCCGGCGATGGCGCGACGCGGGCCCTTCTTCGTCCGGGCGTTCGTGTGCGTCCGCTGCCCGCGCACCGGCAGGCCCCGGCGGTGCCGCAGCCCGCGGTAGCAGCCGATGTCCATCAGCCGCTTGATGTTCCGCGAGATCTCCGCGCGCAGCGCACCCTCGACGCGGAACTGCCCGTCGATCGCGCGACGCAGCCGGTTGACCTCCTCGTCCGTCAGGTCGTGCACCCGGCGATCCGGGTCCACCCCCGTCTGGTCGAGGATCTTCTGGGCCGTAGAGCGGCCGATTCCGTAAATGTACGTCAGACCGATCTCCACGCGCTTCTCGCGCGGAAGGTCCACACCCGCGATCCGTGCCATTGTCGACTCCCTGATCTGTGCTTAGCCCTGGCGCTGCTTATGGCGCGGATTCTTCTTGCAGATGATGCGAACCACTCCGCGCCGCCGGATCACCTTGCAGTGCTCGCAGATCGGCTTGACGCTCGCGCGTACCTTCATGATCCCCTCGCTTCGTCGAAAGAATAGCTAGGTAGTATAGCACTGGATCCGCTCCCGCCGCAACCCCTCGCCCGCGGGTCGTCGGTCTTCAGCTGTCGGTCCGGGACGCCGTGACCGACGACCGACGACTGACAGCCGATGACCTCACGCCGTCAGGATGCGCGGCCCGCTCTCGGTGACCGCGACGGTGTGCTCGAAGTGCGCGGACGCGCGCCGATCGAGGGTCACCACCGTCCAGCGGTCCGGCAGGGTGCGGACGGCGTGCGTGCCCAGGTTCAGCATGGGCTCGATGCAGATGACCAGTCCCGCCTCGAGCGGCATGCCCCGACCCGCCCGCCCGTAGTTCGGCACCTGCGGCTCCTCGTGCGGCGAGCGCCCGATCCCGTGGCCCACCAGATCGCGGACGATCCCGTAGCCGGCGCCTTCCGCCACCTTCTGGATCGCGGCGCCGATGTCGCCGAGGCGGCGTCCGGGCCGGGCCTGTTCGATGCCGCGGTACATTGCGTCGCGGGTCACGTCGAGGAGCTCTCTGGCCTCGGCGGAGGTCTCTCCGACCGGCAGCGTGACGGCGGCGTCGGCATACCAGCCGTCGAGCTTCACGCCGCAGTCGCAGCTGACCACGTCACCCTCTACCAGACGGCGCCGCTCGGACGGGATGCCGTGGACGACCTCGTGGTTCACGCTCGTGCAGAGCGTCCCCGGGAAGCCGTAGAGGCCCTTGAACGCGGGCTCGGCTCCGGCGTGGTCGCGGATGAAGCGCTCGGAGAAGCGATCCAGCTCCGCGGTCGTGCGGCCGGGAACGACCTCCGAGGGCAGGACGCGGAAGAGCGCGGCGAGAATGGCTCCCGCGCGCGCGATCGCATCGATCTCCTCCGGGCTCTTCAGCGTCATCACCTGCCCAGCCGCTCCATGATCTCCGTCTGCACCTCGTCGATCGGCCGGTCGCCGTCCACGCGATAGACGGGCACGCCCGCGCTCTCGTAGAAGGCCACCAGCGGCGCGGTGCTCGCCTCGTAGACGGACAGCCGGTGCCGGATGGTCTCCTCGCGGTCGTCGGGCCGCTGTACGCACCGGGCGGCGACGTCCTGCGGCGGCGGGTTGTGGACCAGGTGATAGACGGCGCCCGTCTCCGGGTCCGTCCGCCGGCCACTCATCCGCCGCACGATGGCGTCCGCCGGGACCTCGAGCGCCACCACCGCGTCCAGCTTCCGGCCGAGCTCGGAGAGAATCCCCGAGAGCGCCTCCGCCTGCGCCACGTTCCGCGGGAAGCCGTCGAAGATGGCTCCGTCGCGGGCCTCGGGCGCCGCGAGCGCCTCGCGCACCAGCCCCAGGATCACGCCGTCGGGCACCAGCTCTCCGGCGTCCATGTACCGCTGCGCCTCGCGCCCGAGCGGCGTACCCTCGCGCACCGCCTGCCGGAGGATGTCGCCGGTGGCGATCTTGGGGATGCCGAGCTTCCCCGCGAGGAGGCTTCCCTGCGTTCCCTTGCCGGCGCCCGGAGCGCCGAGCAGGATCAGATGCATAGTGGCTATCGGCTATCAGCTATCGGCTATCAGCTACGGCTGTAGTTTCTGATAGCCGATAGCTGATAGCTGCGGTTCACATGTACCGCTGCCGCCCGCGGAACTTCACCCGACCGCGCTTCATGAAGCCGTCGTAGTGCCGCAGGAGCAGGTGTTGCTGCATCTGCTGGACGGTGTCCAGCCCCACGCCGACGACGATCAGCAGACCGGTCCCGCCGAGCACGCTCCCCAGGAACGGAACGCCCACCGTATTGAGCACCCAGAAGGGGATGATGGCGATCAGCACCAGGAAGATGGAGCCGGGCAGCAGGATGCGCGTCAGGACGCGATCGATGTACTCCGACGTCCGCTGGCCGGGCTTGACCCCGGGCACGAACGCGCCCTGCTTCTTGAGGCTCTCCGCCAGGTCGACCGGGTTGAAGATGATCGCCGTGTAGAAGTACGTGAAGAAGACGATCAGGATGCTGTAGGCCAGGTAGTACTCCCACGTGCCGTAGGCGAAGACCTTGGCGACCGTCTGCGCCCAGCCGTAGTGGAGGAAGCTCGCCACGGTGCCGGGCACCACGACGATCGACTGCGCGAAGATGATCGGCATCACGCCGGCCGCGTTGAGCCGCAGCGGGATGAACGACTTCTGGCCCTCGCGGATGCGCCCGCGGCCCATCACCTTGCGCGGGATCTGGACGGGCACGTTCCGGGCGGCGACGGTCACGGCGATCGTCGCCGCGATCACCGCGATCATGACGACGGCGAGGATGACGAGCGCGAGGCTCGACACCTCTCCGACCTTCACCAGCTCCGCCGTCTGCCCGATCGCCGAGGGGAAGCGCTCGATGATGGCGAAGAAGATGAGCAGGCTCATGCCGTTCCCGACCCCGCGCTCGGTGATCTGCTCGCCGAGCCACATGACGAAGACCGCACCCGTGGTGAGGGCGAGGATCATCATGAGCTTGAAGCCGAAGCCCGGGTGCGCGACGGCGCCGGGAATCCCCTCGAGGAAGACCGCGTAGCCGTACGCCTGCACGATGGAGAGGGCGACGGTGGCGTAGCGGGTGTACTGCGTGAGCTTCTTCTGCCCCTCCTCGCCTTCCTTCTGCATCCGCTCGATGCTCGGGAAGACGGCGGCGAGCAGCTGGAACATGATGCTGGCCGAGATGTAGGGCATGATGCCGAGGGCGAACACCGTCGCCCTCGACAGCCCGCCGCCTACGAACATGTCGTAGATCCCGAAGACCGTCCCCTGCAGCTGGCCCGCGAACGCCTTGAGCGCTTCGACGTCGATCCCGGGCGCGACGACGTGCGCTCCCAGTCGATAGATCAGGAGGATGAGGAGCGTGAAGAGGATCTTGTCCCTCAGCTCCGGAATCCGGAACAGCGTGGCGACGGGGTTGCGCATCTTCAGCTGAGCTCCTCCACGCGACCGCCGGCGCTCTCGATCTTCTCGCGGGCGGACTTGCTGAACTTGTGTGCCGAGACGGCCACGTTGCGCGTCAGCTCGCCGCTGCCGAGCACCTTCACCGGCCGCTTCGCGTGCCCGACGAGGCCGTGCGCGACGAGCACCGCCGGGGTGATCGTCTGCTCCTCCAGCTTCGCGAGCTGGAAGAGGTTGACCACCTGGTACTCCACGCGGTTCGGCGCCGTGAAGCCCCGCTTGGGCAGGCGGCGCTGCAGCGGCATCTGGCCGCCCTCGAAGTGGGGCTTGCCGCCGCCCGGCCCGTGGTGGCCCGCGCGGGCCTTGGAGCCCTTGTGACCCTTACCGGCCGTCTTGCCGGTGCCCGAGCCGGGACCGCGGCCGAGGCGCTTCGTGTCGCGGCTCGACCCGGCCGGCCGCTTCAGGTTGTGCAGTCCGTCCATTTATTCCTGCCCTTCCAGCTCCGTCACCTGGACCAGGTGCCGGACCTTGAAGACCATCCCGCGGATGGCCGGGTTGTCCTTCTGGATCACCGAGCGTTGATAGCGCAGCCCGAGCGCCTCGAGCGTCGCGCGCTGGTCCTTCGGCGCGCCGATGCCGCTCCGGGTCTGCTTGATCTGTAGCTGCTTAGGCATGGGCACCTCCCAGGGCCTCGACCGGAACGCCGCGCTCGCGCGCGAGCTGCTCGGGCGTGGTGAGCCGCGTGAGGCCGTCCATGGTGGCGAGCACCATGTTGTTCGGGTTGTTCGACCCGAGGCTCTTGGTCAGGATGTTGTGGACGCCCGCGCACTCCAGCACCGCGCGCACCGCGCCGCCGGCGATCACGCCGGTACCCGCGCCCGCCGGGCGCAGGAGCACGTGGCCCGCGCCCGCGTGCCCGAGGATCTCGTGGGGAATCGTCCCCTCGCGCAGCGGCACGCGGATCATCGCGCGCTTCGCCGTGTCCAGCGCCTTGCGGACCGCCTCGGAGACCTCGTTGGCCTTGCCCGTTCCGATCCCCACGCGGCCCTGCTGGTCGCCGACCGCGACGAGCGCGGAGAACGAGAAGCGCCGACCGCCCTTGACCACCTTGGCCACGCGGTTGATGTGGATCACGTTCTCCTTGAACTCGGACTCGCGCTCACGGCGGTCCGGTCCTCCGCCCCGCCGCTCCCGACCGCCGCCGCGGTTGCTCTGCTCTCGTGCCACGGTTCCCCCTTAGAACTCGAGACCGCCCTCGCGGGCGCCCTCGGCGAAGGCCTTGACTCGGCCGTGATACAGATAGCCGCCGCGGTCGAAGACCACCTTGGTGATTCCCTTCTCGCGCGCCCGCTCCGCGAGCAGCTTGCCGGCGAGCCGACCCTTCTCCGACTTGCTCAGCTCCGCGCTCGCCTCGCGCACGGGCGCCGACAGCGTCGAGAGGCCGACCAGCGTCACCCCCTGCGTGTCGTCGATCACCTGCGCTTCCAGGTTGTTGAGCGAGCGGAAGACCACGAGCCGCGGCCGCTCCTGCGTGCCGGTCACCTTCTTGCGCACGCGGCGGTGCCGCCGCAGTCGGCGCGCGCGCCGCTCCTTGCTTGCCTGTGCCATGTTCGATCCTCTCCTCGTGACTATTACGATGACCCGCGCTGGCGAATGCCGGAGGCTGCTTACTTACCGCCGGCCTTGCCCGCCTTGCGACGGATCACCTCGCCCTGGTACTTCACGCCCTTCCCCTTGTAGGGCTCGGGCGGACGGAGCGACCGGATCTCAGCCGCTACCTGGCCCACCACTTCCTTGTTCGTACCCTCGACCTCCACGACCGTCGGAGAGACCGCGCGCAGCGTGATCCCCTCGGGGGCCCGGTAGTCGATAGGATGCGAGTAGCCGAGCGCGAGCGTCAGCCCGAAAGGCTTGGTCTCCGCGCGGTAACCGACGCCCACGATCTCCAGCGTCTTCTTGTAGCCGATCGTCACGCCGTCGATCATGTTGGCGATGAGCGTGCGACTCAGCCCGTGCAGGGCGCGGTGCTGCGCCTGGTCACTCGGACGCTTCACGACGATCTGGTTGTCCTGGCGCTCGACCACCATGTCCCGGTGGAGCGTCCGCTCCAGCTGGCCCTTGGGGCCCTTCACCCGGACGTGCGAGCCGTCGATGGCGACGTCCACGCCCGCGGGCACGGGGATCGGCTTCTTCCCGATTCGCGACATTTGGCTCCTCCTTACCAGACGATGGCGAGGAGCTCGCCACCTACTTTGGCCTCGCGCGCCTGCCGGTCCGACAGCACCCCACGCGAGGTGGAGAGGATGGCGATCCCCAGGCCGTTGCGCACGCGCGGAATCTCCTGAACACCCACGTAGCGACGCAGCCCCGGCTTGGAGATGCGCTTCAGCTCACGGATGACCGGCTTCTCCTGGTAGTACTTCAGGTAGAGACGCAGCACGCCGTGCTTGCCGTCGTCCAGGAGCTTGAAGTCGTGGATGTAGTGGTTGTCCTTCAGAAGGCGGGCGATCTCCACCTTCAGCTTCGAGACGGGCATGTCCACGCGGCGGTGGCGCGCCATTCCGGCGTTGCGCACCCGCGTGAGCATGTCCGCAATGGGATCCGTCACCATGCGGTCGCTCCTATAGTATCCGGGCGCATCCCGCCCGGACTGGTAGGAAGTGAAAAGAGAAGCTATCGGTCGTCAGCTATCGGCTATCAGTAACTGGTTGACTGATAACTGACGACTGATAACTGACAGCCGTCTTACCAGCTCGCCTTGCGCACCCCGGGGATCTCCCCACGGAGCGCCTGCTCCCGGAAGCAGATGCGGCAGAGGCCGAACTTGCGCAGGTACGCGCGCGGCCGGCCACAGCGGTTGCACCGGTTGTTCGCCCGAGCACTGAATTTGGGCGTCTGCTTGGACTTCTCGATCAGGGACTTGCGCGCCATGTCGAATCAGTAGCCAGTGTGAGTGCGGTCGTCGGGCTCAGGCCTGGACCTGGACCGGCATCTCGCCGCGGAAGGGCATGCCGAGCTCCCGCAGCAGCGCGAGCCCCTCGTCGTCCCGCCCGGCGGTGGTGACGAAGGTGACGTCCATCCCGTGGATCTTCTGCACCTTGTCGTAATCGATCTCGGGGAAGATCAGCTGCTCCTTGATGCCGAGCGTGTAGTTGCCGCGCCCGTCGAACGAGCGCGTCGGCAGTCCGCGGAAGTCGCGGATGCGCGGCGTCGCGACGTTGATGAAGCGGTCGACGAACTCCCACATGCGCTCGCGCCGCAGCGTCACCGTCACCCCAACCGGCATACCCTGGCGCAGGCCGAAGTTCGAGATCGCCTTCTTCGCACGGCGGATCGCCGGCTTCTGCCCCGTGATGAGCCCCAGCTCCTCCACCACCGAGTCGAGCAGCTTGGCGTTCTTCGCCGCCTCGCCGATCCCGACGTTCAGCACGACCTTCTCCAGACGTGGCACCTGCATCGCCGAGCTGTACTTGAACTCGCCCTGCAGGCGCGGCCGCACCTGCTCCTGATAGTACCGCTGCAGCCGGGGCGCCTTCTTCTCCCCCGCCGTGCCGTTTCCGTTCGCCATGTTCTCTCTCCGGTCGCTCCGTATCCCGCGGCTCTCCCGCCGGCAGGGCGGTCACGAATGAATGGAGAATTGAGAATGGAGAATCGAGAATGAAGCCGGTGCTCCGGCTGCCGTTCATTCTCCATTGTCCATTCTAAATTCTCAGTTGTTTCCCTACGCCTTCCCGATCACGCGGCCCGACTTCACCGAGAGACGCTCCTTGCTGCCGTCGGGGTTCGCCTGCGCGCGGACGCGCGTCGGCTCACCGCTGTGCGGGTCGAGCAGCATCACGTTCGACGCGGCCAGCGGCGCCTCGAAGCTCACGATCCCGCCCTCGGGGTTCAGCGCCGAGGGCTTCATGTGCCGCTTGCGGATGTTCACGCCCTCGACGACGACGCGGTTCTTCTCCCGATCGACGCGCAGCACGGTGCCCTCCTTGCCGCGCTCGTTGCCGCGGAGCACGCGGACGCGGTCACCCCGGCGGATGTGCATCTTCGCCATCAGAGCACCTCCGGTGCGAGAGAGACGATCTTCATGAATCGCTTCTCGCGCAGCTCGCGGCCCACAGGGCCGAAGATGCGCGTGGCGCGCGGCTCACCCGAGTCGTTGATGATGACGGCGGCGTTCTCGTCGAAGCGGATGTAGGATCCGTCGCGGCGACGCACCTCCTTACGCGTGCGCACGATCACCGCCTTGGCGACGTCACCCTTCTTCACCGTCCCGTCCGGGAGGGCGTCCTTCACCGCCACCACGACGATGTCGCCGATGCGCGCGTAGCGACGCTTGCTGCCGCCGAGCACGCGGATCACCAGCGCCTTCTTCGCGCCGCTGTTGTCCGCGATCTTGACGACGGTTTCTTGCTGGATCATTGGACTTGGCTATCGGCTATCGGCCATCGGCTATCAGCCCGGCTACTGATAGCCGACAGCTGGTAGCCGATAGCTGGGGTTCATTTCGCGCGCTCGACCAGCTCGGCCACGCGCCAGCGCTTCAGCTTGCTCAGCGGGCGCGTCTCGACGATGCGGACCACGTCGCCAGGGTGGAACTCGTTCTTCTCGTCGTGCGCGTGGTACTTCTTGGTCCGCGTCACCTGCTTGCCGTAGAGCGGATGCGCATAGCGGCGCTCGACCACCACCACGACGGTCTTGTCCATCTTGTCCGAGACGACGGTGCCCACACGCGTCTTGCGACTGCCCCGTTCCTGGTCCACGCGATCGTTTCCTTCGATGGGATGAGTGCTCATCGGCCGGCCCCCTCGCCCGCGAGCTTGCGTTCGGTGAGCACCGTATGGAGCCGGGCGACGTCGCGCCGCAGCGTGCGCAGCAACATCGGGTTCTCCAGCTCGGCCGTAGCCGAGCGGAAGCGGAGCCGGAAGAGCTCCTCCTCGAGCTGCTGGATGCGAGCGACGATCTCGTCACCCGTCAGCTCACGAATCTCCGCCGCCTTCATTGCTCACCTCCCTGGGGGCGCTCGCGAACGACGAACTTGCACTTGACGGGGAGCTTCGCCGCCGCCAGCTCGAGGGCCCGGCGCGCCACGTCCTCCGGCACGCCCTCCAGCTCGAACATGATGCGCCCGGGCTTGACCACCGCCACCCAGCCCTCGGGATTTCCCTTACCCTTCCCCATGCGCACCTCGAGGGGCTTCTTGGTATAGGGCTTGTCCGGGAAGATGCGGATCCAGACCTTGCCGCCGCGCTTGATGTGGCGGGTCATCGCGATACGCGCCGCCTCGATCGACCGGTTCGTGATCCACGCGTGGTCGAGAGTCTGCAGCCCGTACTCGCCGAAGGCCACGTAGTTGCCGCGGGTGGCGTTCCCGCGGTTACGGCCCTTCATCTGCTTCCTGTATTTTACTCGCTTCGGAGCCAGCATGATGGTTCTCCCTCCTACGCGCTATCGCTCGAGTACGTCCGACCGCGCCGGTCCTCGACCACCTCACCCTTGAAGACCCAGACCTTGACGCCGATGGTGCCGAAGGTGGTCCGGGCCGTCGACTGCGCGTAGTCGATGTCGGCTCGCAGTGTGTGCAGCGGAATCCGGCCTTCCTTGTAACCCTCCGTGCGCGCGATCTCGGCGCCGTTCAGCCGGCCGGCGACCTGGACCTTGATGCCCTCGGCGCCGGCGCGCATGGCGTTCTGCACCGAGCGCTTCAGTGCGCGGCGGAAGGAGACGCGCTGCACGAGCTGGTGGGCGATGCTGTCGGCGATGAGCTGCGCGTCGATCTCCGGGCGCTTCACCTCCTCCACGTTGATCGCCACCTCGCTCGGCGTCAGCCGGCCCAGCTCGTCGCGGAGCTTGTCGACCTCGCTCCCGCCCTTCCCGATCACCACGCCCGGCCGGGCGGTGTGAAGGGTGATGATGACCTTCTGCGGCTTGCGCTCGATCTCCACCTGGGAGAGCGACGCGTGGCCGAGACGCTGCTGCAGGTACTTCCGGATCGTCTCGTCCTCCACAAGGAGCTGCGGGAAGTTCCGCTCCGCGTACCAGCGGGACTTCCAGGGGGCAACGATTCCGAGCCGGAACCCCTTCGGATGGGTCTTCTGTCCCACGGCGCTACTCCTTGCGGTCGACGATGATGGTGATCTGGCTGGTCCGCTTGATGCGCGGCGCCGCACGGCCCATGGCCGCCGCCCGGAAGCGCTTGAGGCGCGGGCCCTCGTTGACGAACACCTCGCGAACGAAGAGCTCGTCCGTGTCGAGGAAGGTACCGGCGGCGTCCGCCTTCTGCTGCGCGTTGGCTACCGCCGAGCGCAGCGTCTTCTCGATCGGCGTCGTCGCGGACTTCTTCGAGAACTTGAGGATCGAATACGCCTCGTTGACGTTCCGGCCCCGGATCAGGTCGACCACGAGTCGGACCTTGCGGGGGGACATCCCCACCTGTCTAGCGATTGCACGAGCTTCCATTGTCATCTCTCCTTGGGCTCGGCTCAACGGGCCTTGGCACGCTTGTCGACGAGCTTGCCCCCGTGGCCGCGGAAGGTCCGCGTCGGGGCGAACTCACCGAGCTTGTGCCCGACCATGTTCTCCGTCAGGTACACCGGGATGAACTTGTTCCCGTTGTGCACCGCGAGCGTATGCCCGACGAACTCCGGAGTGACCGTGGAGCTGCGCGACCACGTCTTGATGACGCGCTTCTCGCCGCGCTCGTTCATGGCGGCGATCTTCTTGAGGAGACTCTCCTCGATGAAGGGCCCCTTCTTCAGACTTCTCGGCATTCTCTCTCGCTCTTCGCTGGCCTCCGGCCGCCGGCCGGAGGCAGGTCCACGTGTTGTCCAGTGGTGGACGCGACGGGCGGGGACCTCCAGGATCCCCGCCGCAAACCGCAGCCTGGGAATATAACCGCTATTCCCCTTCTCCTCTACCCCCGGGATTCCGGAGTCGGGATTCGGGAGCCAGGGAAGGCGGCTCCCCGGGATCCCGGACGTCGAATCCTACTTCGTCGCCTTGCCGCGCTTGCGGCCGCGGACGATGAACTTGTTCGTTCCCTTCTTCCGACGGCGGGTCTTGACGCCCTCGGGCTTGCCCCACGGCGAGACCGGGTGACGGCCGCCGGAAGAACGACCCTCACCGCCGCCGAGCGGGTGGTCGACCGGGTTCATCACGACGCCGCGGACCTTGGGGCGCTTGCCGCGCCAGCGGTTCGCGCCCGCCTTGCCGATCGACTGCTTGCTGTGGTCGATGTTGCCGACCTGCCCGATGGTGGCCATGCACTCGCGGTGCACCAGGCGCACCTCGCTGGACGGCATACGGAGGGTGACGAAATCGCCCTCCTTCGCCATCACCTGCACGCCGGCGCCGGCGGAGCGGGCCATCTGGCCGCCCTTGCCCGGGCGAAGTTCGATGTTATGGACCGTCGTTCCGAGCGGGATCTCCGCCAGCGGAACGGCGTTACCGGTCCGGATGTCGGCACCCGGCCCGGACTGTACCGTGTCGCCCACGTTCAGGCCGGTCGGGTGCAGGATGTAGCTCTTCTCGCCGTCTTCGTACTGGATCAGCGCGATGTTGGCGCTGCGGTTCGGGTCGTACTCGATGGCGACGACGCGAGCCGGCGCGCCGACGCGGCGGCGCTTGAAGTCGACGATCCGGAACTGTCGCTTGTGACCACCGCCCCGACGCCGCGAGGTGATGCGGCCCTTGTGGTTGCGGCCACCGGTCTTGGCGAGCGGTTCGACGAGAGACTTCTCGGGTCCCTTGCGGGTGACCTCCGAGTGGGCGTTGACGGCACGGAAACGCGTTCCGGCGGTCATCGGCTTGAACTGCTTGATCGCCATGGTCAGACCCCCTCAAAGATCTCGATGGTCTCGCCGTCGCGAAGCGTCACCACGGCCTTCTTCCAGGCCGCCCGGCGCCCGGTGTGCCGCCCGACGCGACGCTCCTTGCCGCGGTACTGCATCGTGCGGACGTCCTTGACGTGCACGTTGAAGAGCCGCTCGACGGCGTCCTTGATCTCCGGCTTGTTCGCCTGGCACGCCACCACGAAGGTGTAGACGCGCATGCGGTCGAGCTGCTCCGTGGACTTCTCCGTGATGACCGGTCGGACGATCACGTCGTAGATGTTACGCATGGGCGACCTCCCCGGCCGGGCGGAGCGCGTCCGCCTCGATGAGCAGCTGCGTTGCGTTCAGGACGTCGTACGGAGACGCCTCGGCGAACGGGCGCACCGTCACGTTGGGCAGGTTGCGCGCCGAGAGATAGACGTTCCGGTCGATGCCGCTGGTGAGGATGAGCACCTTGTCCTGACCGATGCCGATGCGGCCCAGGAGCTGGATGATCTCCTTCGTCTTCGGCGCCTCGACGGCGAAGCGCTCGATGACCGAGACCTGCTCGTTGAGCGCGCGCGTGTTGAACGCGGAGCGCCGGGCGAGGGCCTTCACCTTCTTGGGCACGTCCTGGTGGTAGTCGCGGGGGTGCGGCCCGAAGACGATCCCGCCGCCGCGCCAGTGAGGCGCGCGGATGGAGCCCTGGCGCGCGCGCCCCGTCCCTTTCTGCCGCCAGACCTTCCGGTTGCCGCCGGAGACCCGGCCGCGGGTCTTGGTCGAATGCGTGCCCTGCCGCAGGTTGGCGAGGCTCGCCTTGATGACCTGATGGAGCACCGCCTCGTTCACCACCCCGTCGAAGAGCTCCGGCGGGAGCTCCACGGCGGCTCCGGGCTCACCCGAGGCGCTGAAGTATCGTGCGCTGAGCATCTCGTGTGTCCTCACTGCTTGGTGATGAAAACGAAGCCGTTCGCCGGGCCGGGCACGGCGCCGCGGAGGTAGAGCAGGTTCCGCTCGGCGTCGACCTTCGCGACCCTGAGGTTGCGCACCGTCTGCTGTGCATCGCCCATGTGGCCGGGGAGGCGCTTGCCCTTGATGACCCGCGAGGGGTTGGTACCGGCGCCGATCGAGCCAGGGGCCCGGTGGACGCGCGTGGCGCCGTGACTGGCGCGACCGCCGCCGAAGCCGTGGCGCTTCATCACGCCCTGGAAACCGCGACCCTTCGTCGTGCCGGTGACCTTCACCTTCGCACCGGGCTCGAAGATCTCGACGGTGACGCTCTCTCCCAGCGCGGGCGCGGTCTCGTCGCTGCCGAGGCTGAACTCGCGCAGGATCTGCGGCGCGGCCGCGAGCCCCGCCTTCGTGGCGTGGCCGGTCTCGGCCTTCGTGCTCCGGACCGGCTTCTTCTGACCGAACCCGAGCTGCACGGCCTGGTAGCCCTCCTTCTCCGCGGTGCGAAGCTGCACCACGGGGCAGGGCCCGGCCTCGATCACGGTCACCGGGATCGCCTCACCGGTCTCCGCGAAGATCTGGGTCATACCCAGCTTCCTTCCAATGATGCCTGCCATCGCGCCCCCCTCAGTCGACCTTGATCTCGACGTCGACCCCGGCCGGAAGATCCAGCTTGGTCAGCGCGTCGACCGTCTGCGGGCGCGAGTCGAGGATGTCGATCACGCGCTTGTGCGTCTTCAGCTCGAACTGCTCGCGGCTCTTCTTGTCGATGTGCGGCGAGCGAAGCACCGTCCAGCGCTGGACGCGGGTGGGGAGCGGAATCGGACCGCTCACCCGGGCGCCCGTCTTCTGGGCGGTGCGAACGATATCGGCCGTGGTCTGGTCGATCACCGCGTGATCGAAGCCCTTCAGCCGGATGCGGATCTTGCTTGCCATGGGTGGTTCCTACTCCAGGATTTCGGTAACGACGCCGGCGCCGACGGTCCGTCCGCCCTCGCGGATGGCGAAGCGCAGCTCCTTCTCCATGGCGATGGGCGTGATCAGCTCCACCTGCATCTGCACGTTGTCGCCCGGCATCACCATCTC
>DASSTO010000072.1:0-14371 GCA_035707865.1 Longimicrobiaceae bacterium
GCCTACTGAATGACCGAGCCCCCGGCGGCGTACCTCGCCACCGTCCTCGAGATCTTTCCCCCGGCCGGCGCGGCCCTCTCCATCGACCTGCGCCGGCCGGTCGCGCCTGGGACGGCGGAGGCGCTCCTCGCGCTGCTGGGAGGCCCCTTCGCCGTCGTCACCGCCTGCAACCCGCGCGGGGAGGTGATCGAGGCGACGGAGAACGAGCGCAGGGCGCGGGCGCTGGAAGCGGAGCTGCGCCGGCGGTCGGTCGAGTTCCTCCGCGCGGACGGCCGCTCGCCGGACGGGTCGCACCGCGAGCGCGGCGTGGCGGCCCGCCTGCCGCGGCCGTCCGCCCGCGATCTCGCCGCCCATCTCCAGCAGCAGGCCTACTACTGGTTCGATGGAGCGGCCTTCTGGCTGATGGGCGTCCTGCTGGAGACGGCACCGCTCCGGCTCCCGACCTGACGCGGGGCGGAGCGGGATTCACCCGCCAGACGCGGGCTGTTATCTTCCGGCTCGGAACGCACGCGACGGCCGGCCGTGGTACGTGATGTGCTTCGCCCCGCTGAGCCCACCCGGCCTCCATCGCCCGACTCCAATCCCATGAGCGAAACCGCGGACAGGCCCTCACCCGACTTCCACGACCCCTCCGAGCAGCTGGAGGCGCGGCTCGCGGAGGCCCTGGCGCGGGCGGAGGCGGCGGAGCGCACCGTCGAGGCCGTCCGCGAGAACCAGAAGAACTTCCGCGAGTTTGCCGAGAACGTTCGCGACGTCTTCTGGATCTTCAACCCGGACTTCACGGAGACGATCTACGTCAGCCCGGCCTTCGAGAGGCTCTGGGGGCAGCCGATGGAGCGCGTCTACGACGACCCGCGGTACTTCCTCTCCTCGGTTCACCGGGACGACGTCGGAGCGCTCCGATCCGCGATGCGGCAGGTGAGGGAGCGAGCACTCGACGGCATCGCCTACCGGGTCCTCCGGCCCGACGGCGAGCTGCGCTGGGTGTGGTCGCGCGGCTACCCCGTCCGCGACGAGCGGGGCGTGGTCTACCGCGTCGTCGGGACGACGGAGGACATCACGGAGCGGAAGCGGGCGGAGCTGGAGATCGCCGCCGCGGAGGCGCACTACCGCCGCCTCGTGGAGACCTCGCCCTACGCGATCTTCGCGCTCGACACGGAGGGCCGCATCACGGAACTCAACCGTGTGGCCTCGGAGATGCTGGGCCGCGATCCGGACGAGCTCCTGGGCCGCTGCCTGACCGAGATCGTCGCGCCGGAGGATCTCCCGGAGGTGGAGCGGCGGCGTCGGGATCGGCTCGTCAACGGGGAGGACGTGATCGACTACGAGGTGCACGTCGCCCGCCCTTCGGGCGAGCGCCGCCTCGTCCACGTGCGCTCGACGGTCATCCGGGAAGCGGGCGAGGTGATCGGTGCGCACGGCATCGCGCGCGACATCACGGAGGAGCGCGCGCACCAGGAGAGGCTGCGGCTCTTCGGCACCGCGCTGGAGGGACTGGACGAGGGGGTGGGCATCGCGCGCTTCGACGGCCAGCTCGTCTACGCGAACTCCACGCACGCGCAGCTCCTGGGCTACGACCGAGAGAGCGACGAGATGCCGAACTGCCACGCCTTCCTCCCGGACGGGGCCGAGGCGCAGCGGATGGAAGAGATCCTCCGCATCGTCGCGGAGCACGGCGCGTGGTCCGGCCGTGTGCGGCGGCGCCGGGTGAGTGACGGGAAGGTCGTCCCCCTGGAGATGATCCTCGGGCGGGTGGACCGCGACGAGGGCGAGAGCCTGGTCTTCTACATCATCCGCGACCTGACGGAGGAGATCCAGAAGGAACAGCAGCTGCGGCGCGTGGAGCGGCTGGCGAGCGTGGGAACGCTGATCGGCGGCGTGGCTCACGAGCTGAACAACCCGCTGAGCGCCGTCATCAACTTCGCCCAGCTGCTGCTGCTCGAGCCGCGACCCGCGGAGGAGCGCGAGGATCTGGAGACGATCCAGCGCGAGGCGCGCCGCATGGCGAAGATCGTCGCCGACCTGCGGCTGATCGCCCGCCACACGCAGGACGAGAGCTCGGAGCGCATCGGGGTGGACGTGAACGAGATCGTACGCCACGTGCTCAAGACGCGCCGCTACTCGCTCACCACCCGGAACGTCGAGGTGGAGGAGGACCTCGCGCCCCAGCTGCCGTGCATCCTCGCGGACGTCGGCCAGATGGAGCAGGCGGTGCTCAACCTCGTCATCAACGCCGAGCAGGCGCTGGCCACGCAGTCGGGCGCGCGGCTGCTCACGCTGCGCACGCGCCCCACTCAGGACGGCATCTCACTCCAGGTGCAGGACAACGGCCCCGGCATCGCCCCGGAGCTACTCGAGCGGATCTTCGACCCGTTCTTCACCACCAGGCCCGCCGGCGAGGGGATGGGCCTCGGCCTCTCACTCGTGCACAGCATCGTCGCCGAGCACGGCGGCAGGGTCCAGGTCGACAGCCAGCCCGGGGACGGCGCATCGTTCCGGGTCGACCTGCCGCGCGCGCCCGAGCGCGAGGCCGAGCCCGCGGTCGCAGGCAGGACGCTCGGCCCCGCGGCGCCGCTGCGGATGATGGTCGTCGAGGACGAGGAGGGTGTCCGCCGCGCCATCGTCCGGTATCTGCGCCGCCGTGGCCACGAGGTCGACGAGGCGGCGGAAGGCGAGGCGGCGCTGCGGCTCCTGGACGCCGCCGCGAGCGACGACGGCTACGACGTCCTCCTCTCCGACCTGCGGATGCCCGGCCTCGACGGCGAGGAGCTCATGGCGCGGCTCCGTCAGCAGGGCCTCGGCTACGAGAACCGGATCGTCTTCCTGACCGGGGACGCGATCAGCCCCGAAGCGGCGCGCGTCCTCACCGGGACCCACGCACCCGTCCTCCTCAAGCCGCTCGACCTCACCTCCCTCGCCGAGGTCCTGGAGCGCCGCGCGGCGGAGGCCCGCTCGGGCACCGCCGAGGCCCCTGCCTCCCCGTCCACCTCCTCGCAGCTCCGGTCGAGCGCCTGAGGGCGCCGGCCTCGTTATCGGCTATCGGCTATCGGCTATCGGCTATCGGCTATCGGCTATCCAGGGGTTCGGAGGGTCCGGGATCGGCCCGAACCCCGTATCGAGTTCCCCGGCCCTCCTGAACCCCGGATCCCGAATCCCGCCCCCTGCCGGAAGTATATTCATCCGAGCGGTTGACAATCCGTTCCGGGTGGGTATCTTTCGGACCCCATGAATACATCATCACGCGCACGCGTCGGCGTGCTGGGCGCGACGGGCTACACGGGCCGCGAGCTGATCCGCCTGCTGGCGGATCACCCGCGCGTGGAGCTGACCTTCGCCACTTCCGAGAGCGAGGCCGGGAGCCCGCTGCGGCGCCTCTGGCGCGGGGCGCCGGACCTCTCGCTCGTGCGCTCCGAGGACGCGCCGCTCGGAGCGGTGGACCTGGTCTTCTCGTGCCTGCCGCACGGCGCGTCGGCGCAGTGGGCGGAGCGGGCGCGCTCGGCGGGTGCGCGGGTGGTGGACCTCTCGAACGACCTGCGGGTGCGGAGCGAGAAGACGCCCGCGTGGGCGCGCGAGGCGGTCTACGGGCTGCCGGAGCTGCACCGGGAGACGATCCGCGGCGCGGAGCTGGTGGCCAACCCGGGCTGCTACCCGACGGCGGCGATCCTGGGGCTCGCGCCGCTGGTGCGGCGGGGGCTGATCGGGGCCGGACCGGTGGTGATCAACGCCGTCTCCGGGGCGAGCGGCGCGGGCCGCTCGCCGAAGCGGGAGCTGCTCTTCGCCGAGCTGGCGGAGGACTTCCGCGCCTACGCCGCCGGGAACACGCACCGGCACCTGGCGGAGATGCGCCAGCAGACGGCGCAGCTCGCGCCGGGCGCCGCGCCCGAGCTGGTCTTCACCCCGCACCTGGCCCCGGTGAAGCGAGGGATCCTGGAGAGCATCTACGTCCCCGTGACGGAGGAGCTGACCGCGGCCGACGCGCTCGGCCTCTGGAACGCCGACTATCAGGACGAGCCGTTCGTGGACGTCTTCGAGGATCGGCTTCCCTCGCTCGCCGACGTGGTGCACACGAACCGGGTGGCGATCAGCGTCGCGCCGATGACCGGCGTGAGCTCGCCGCTGCTGCTCGTGGTCTCGGCCGAGGACAACCTGGTGAAGGGCGCCTCCGGCCAGGCGGTTCAGAACATGAACCTGATGCTCGGCTTCTCCGAGACGGAAGCACTGCTGTGAGCGGAGTGACGGTGGTGAAGGTGGGCGGCAACGAGGTGGACGACGCGGAGTGGGTGGAGAAGCTGGCGTCGTCGATCGCGCGGTCGCGCGGCGGGGTGGTGGTGGTGCACGGCGGCGGCAAGGAGGTCACCGAGCTGCAGCGCGCGCTGGGCGCCGAGCCGGAGTGGGTGGAGGGGCTGCGGGTGACGACGCCCGCGGCGCTGCGCGCCGTCTCGATGGTGCTCTCCGGCGTGGTGAACAAGCGGCTCGTGGGCGCGCTGATCGGCGCGGGCGCGATGGCGGCGGGCGTCTCCGGCGAGGACGCGGCGCTGCTCGTCGCGCGTCCCGCGCGTGGTGGCGCGCTGGGCCGGACGGGCGAGATCGTCGAGGTGAACCCGCGCCTGCTCCAGCTGCTGCTGGACGCGGGCCTCGTCCCCGTCGTCTCTCCGGTCTCCCGAGCGCAGGAGGGCGGTGCACTGAACGTGAACGCCGACGACGCCTCCGCCGCGCTCGCCGCGGCGCTGGGCGCGGCGCGCTTTCTCCTCGTCTCCAACGTCCCGGGCGTGCTCCGGGGCGGCGAGGTGCTCCCCGAGGTGGGCGCGGGCGAGGTGGAGGAGCTGATCGCCAGCGGCGTGGCCTCGGGTGGGATGGCGCCGAAGCTGAGAGCCGCGGCGCGCGCCGCGGCGGGCGGGGTGGGAGAAGTGCGCATCGGCGGCCTCGAGCTGCTCGACGGGTCGCCCACGGGGACGAGGATCGCTGCTGGCCGCTAGCCGCCGCCGTTCCCCTGAATCCTGAATGCCGAATCCTGGATCCTAGCATGGCCACCTCCGCGACGCCTCTGAACACCGACGCTCTTCTCGGCGTCTACCGGCCCGCCGCGCCGCTCTTCGTCGGCGGCGAGGGCTCGTACCTCGTCGCCGAGGACGGCGCTCGCTACCTCGACTTCGTGGCCGGAATCGCCGTCAACGCCCTGGGCTACGGCGACCCGGACTTCACGGCCGCCGTGCAGGAGGCGCTGGAGAGCGGGCTGGTGCACGTCTCCAACCTCTTCCGCACCCGCCCCGCGGCGGAGCTGGCGCAGTGGCTGACGGAGCACTCCTTCGCCGACCGCGCCTTCTTCTGCAACTCCGGCGCGGAGGCGAACGAGGGCGCGTTCAAGTTCGCGCGGCGCTGGGCGCGCTCGACGGGCGGCGAGGAGAAGGCGGAGATCGTCGCCTTCCGGGGAAGCTTCCACGGCCGCACGATGGGCGCGCTCGCGGCCACCGACCGGCCCGCGTACCAGGCGCCCTTCCGGCCGCTGATGCCGGGCGTCCGCTTCGTGGAGGTGGGCGCGGTGGCGGAGCTGGAGAGCGCGCTCGACGCGGGGCGCACCGCCGCGGTGATCATCGAGCCGATCCAGGCCGAGGGCGGGGTGCACCCGGTTCCCGCGGAGTTCCTGCGCACGCTGCGCGCGCTGTGTGACGAGGTCGGCGCGCTGCTCGTCTTCGACGAGGTGCAGGTGGGGCTCGGGCGCACCGGCCGCCTCTGGGCGCACGAGGCGACGGGCGTCACTCCCGACCTGCTCACCCTGGCCAAGCCGCTCGCCGGCGGGCTGCCGATGGGCGCCGTTCTGCTCACCGAGCGCGTCGCCGAGGCGCTGCAGCCGGGCGATCACGCCACCACCTTCGGCGGCGGCCCGCTCGTCGCGAGCGCCGCGCTGGCCGTCTGCCGCAGGATCGGAGACCCCGCCTTCCTCGCCGACGTCGCACGCAAGGGCGAGCTGCTCGCCGAGCGCCTGGGCGCGCTCGCGCTGCGCCACCCGTCGCGCGTCGCAGACGTCCGCGGCGCCGGCCTCATCTGGGGCGTCGAGCTCACGGGACCGGCCGCGGAGGTCGTCGGCCGCGCCCTCGACGCCGGCCTCCTCCTCTGCTCCGCCGGGGCGAACGTCGTACGCATCATCCCGCCGCTCACCATCTCCGACGAGGAGATCGAGCGCGGCGTCGGAATCCTGGAGGATGTGCTGTGATCGCCGCCCCCTCGGGCCCTGCCCTACCCGTCATCGGTCGTCAGTCTCCAGTCGTCGGTCACGAAGTCCCGGACCGACAGCCGACGACTGGAGACTGGAGACCCGGCGCAGCCGACATCCGCCCCGCGCGCGTCGGAGACATGCGCCAGGTGGGGCTGCTGATCAACCGATTCGCCCGGCAGAACCTCATGTTGCCCAAGGCCCACGACCAGCTCGCGCGCAACTTCCGCGAGTTCGTGGTTGCCGTGGAGCCGGGCGGGCAGGTGCTCGGCTGTGGCGCGCTGCGCGTCTACAGCGAGGCGCTCGCGGAGATCGCCTCGCTCGCCGTCGACGAGTCGGTGCAGGGCCGCGGAGTCGGCCGCCTGCTCGTCGAGCGCCTCCTCGTCGAGGCGCGGGCGCTCGCGCTCTCCAGGGTCTTCGCCCTCACCCTGCAGGAGGACTTCTTCCACCGACTCGGCTTCCACACCGAGCCCAAGGAGAGCTTCCCGCTCAAGGTCTGGGCGGATTGTCGTAACTGTCCCAAGCTGCACGCCTGCGACGAGATCGCGGTGGCGAGGGAGATTTGAGCTATCAGCTATCAGCTATCGGTTGACTGATAGCCGATAGCTGATAGCTGATAGCCTTTTCATCCGTCCATCAACTTCGAACCAGAGCCGCAACCATGTCCAACACCGTCGTCCTCGCCTATTCCGGGGGTCTCGACACCTCCATCATCGTGCCGTGGCTGAAGGAGAACTACGGCGTGGAAGTCGTCTGCGTGGCCGCGGACGTCGGGCAGGGCGAGGAGCTCTCGGGGCTGGAGGCGAAGGCGCTCGCCTCGGGCGCGAAGGCCTGCTACGTCGAGGACCTGCGCGAGGAGTTCCTCACCGGCTTCGTGTGGCCGACGCTGCGCGCGGGGGCGGTCTACGGGCGGAAGTACCTGCTGGGCACGTCGATGGCGCGCCCGATCATCGCGCGGCGCCAGGTCGAGGTGGCGCGGCTGGTGGGCGCGGACGCGCTCGCGCACGGCTGCACGGGCAAGGGCAACGACCAGGTCCGCTTCGAGCTGACCTACGCCGCGCTCGCGCCCGACCTGAAGACGATCGCGCCGTGGCGCGAGTGGGACATCCGCTCGCGCGAGGACGCCATCGACTACGCCGCGAAGCACGGCGTCCCGGTGGCGGCGACGAAGGAGAAGATCTTCTCGCGCGATCGTAACCTCTGGCACATCTCGCACGAGGGCGGCCCGCTGGAGGACCCGAACTGGGAGCCGGCGGAGGACCTCTTCCTGCTGACGCGCTCGCCCGAGGACGCGCCGAACCGGCCCGAGTACGTCACGATCAGCTTCGAGAGCGGCTACCCGGTGGCCGTCGACGGCGAGTCGCTCGGCGCGGTGGCGCTGCTCGAGCGCCTGAACGAGATCGCCGGCCTCCACGGCGTGGGCCGCATCGACCTCGTGGAGGACCGCATGGTCGGCATGAAGTCGCGCGGCGTCTACGAGACCCCGGGCGGCACGCTGCTCTACGCCGCGCACTCGGAGCTGGAGCAGCTCGTCTTCGACCGCCGCACGCTCGCGCTCAAGGACCACATCGCCCCGCGCTACGCGGACCTCGTCTACGAGGGCCGCTGGTGGACGCTGGAGCGCGAGGCGATGGACGCCCTCGTCGACAAGACGCAGGAGCGCGTCACCGGCGACGTCCGGCTCAAGCTCTACAAGGGCGGCCTCACCGTGGCCGGGCGCACCTCGCCCTTCTCGCTCTACGACGAGCGCTTCGTCACCTTCGGTGAGGACGACGTCTACAACCAGGCGGACGCCGCGGGCTTCATCCGCCTCTACGGCCTGCCCATGCGCGTCGCCGCCCTGCGCGAGCAGGAGAGCAGCCTCCTGTCGGTGGACGTGGCCGCGGACTGAACGGCAGTACAGAGTGCCGAGTGCCAGGTGCCAAGGACGAAAACCGCTCGGCACTTGGCACTCGGCACTTCTACCCACCCGAATCCAGCTACGATGACCGAGCATCAGCGCCTGTGGGGCGGCCGCTTCGCCGCGGAGCCGTCGGAGGAGATGGACCGGCTGAACCGCTCGCTCCCGGTGGACCGCCGCCTCTGGCGCGAGGACATCGAGGGCAGCCGCGCGTGGGCGACGGCGCTGGCGAGCGGCGGGGTGATCACCCGCGAGGAGTCGGCGGCGCTCGTCGACGGGCTCGACCGCGTCGCGGAGCGCCTGGCGGCGTGGTCGGAGGCGGAGTGGACGGACGCGCCGGACGAGGACATCCACTCGCTGGTGGAGCGCCTCCTGCGCGAGGAGGTGGGGGCGGTCGCGGGGAAGCTCCACACCGGCCGCTCGCGCAACGACCAGGTGGCGACCGACTCGCGCCTCTGGGCGCGCGCCGCCGCCGAGCGCCTGGACGCGCAGGTGGCCGCCCTGCAGCGCGCGCTCCTGGAACAGGCCGAGCGGCACCTGGAGACGGTGATGCCCTCCTACACGCACCTCCAGCGCGCGCAGCCGGTCTCGGCCGCGCACTGGCTGCTCTCGCACGCCTGGCCGCTCGCGCGCGACCGCGAGCGCCTGGCGAGCGCGTGCGGCCGCCTCGAGGTCATGCCGCTGGGCTCCGGCGCCATCGCCGGCTGCCCTTTCCCCGTCGACCGCACGGTCCTCCGCGAGCTGCTCGGCTTCCGCGCCGTCTCGCCCAACAGCATCGACGCCGTCGGCGATCGCGACTGGGTCGCGGAGCTGCTCTTCGTCGCCTCGATGGTCGGCGTGCACCTCTCCCGCCTCGCCGAGGACCTGATCCTCTTCGGCTCGGCGGAGTTCGGCTTCGTCCGCCTCTCCGACCGCTTCTCGACCGGCAGCTCGCTGATGCCGCAGAAGCGCAACCCGGACGCGATGGAGCTGGCGCGCGGCAAGGCCGGCCGCCTCATCGGCGACCTCGTGGGCACGCTCACGCTGCTCAAGGGGCTCCCCACCGGCTACAACAAGGACCTGCAGGAGGACAAGGAGGCGCTCTTCGACGCCCTCGACACCCTGGAGCACCTCCTGCCCGCCGTCGCGGGGAGCGTCGCCACCATGGAGCTGAACACCGAGCGCTGCGCCGCCGCGGTCGACTCGGCGATGCTCGCCACCGACCTCGCCGACTTCCTGGTGAAGAGCGGCGTCCCCTTCCGCGAGGCCCACGGCCTCGTCGGCCGCCTGGTGCGCGCCGCGGAGGAGCTCGGCGTGCCGCTCGACGGCCTCCCGATCGAGGTCTTCACGCAGGTCTCGCCGCACTTCGCCAGCGTGGAGGTGGCGGGGCTCTTCGACGCACGCGCCTCACTCTCGGCACGGCGCGGGGTGGGGGGAACGGCGCCGGAGGCGGTGAGGGAGCAGATCGCGGCGCTGGGCCGCAAGGTGGGGTGAGCAATTGAGAATTGAGAATTGAGAATTGAGAATGGAGAATGGAACCGGGGCCCGGGCATCTGCGTGATGCCCGGGCCCGGTCAATTCAACATTCTACATTCTCCATTCTCAATTCGTGGTCCCGGTCCAGCACCCCGCGCACCTTCTCACACAACCCGCCGGGGGTGAAGGGCTTCTCGAGGAAGGGCGTACCCTCGGCGAGCATGCCGTGGCGCAGGATGGCGTCGTCGGTGTAGCCGGACATGAAGAGGACGGCGATGCCGGGGCGGCGACCCTGCAGGCGCTCCGCGAGCTCCCGGCCGCCGAGGCCCGGCATCACCACGTCGCTGAGGAGCAGGTGGATGGTGCCCGCGTGCGCGTCCGCGATGCGGAGCGCCTCCTCGCCCCCGTCCGCCTCGAGCACCTGATAGCCGGCGTGCTCGAGCGCCCGGCGCGCGAGCACGCGGACGGCCCGATCGTCCTCCGCCAGGAGCACCGTCTCGCGGCCCGTCGCGGGCGCGCCGATGAGGGCGGTGTCCAGCGAGACCGGCGCGTCGACGCGCGGCAGGTAGACCTTGAAGGCCGTGCCGTGGCCCGGCTCGCTGTAGACCCAGACGTGGCCGCCGCTCTGCTCCACGATCCCGTAGACGGTCGAGAGGCCCAGCCCCGTTCCCTTCCCCTGCTCCTTGGTGGTGAAGAAGGGCTCGAAGATGCGCGCCTGCGTCTCGGCGTCCATCCCCACACCCGTGTCGGAGACGGCCAGCATGACGTAGCGACCGCTCTCGACGTGGACCTTGCCGCGGGCGTACTCGTCGTCCAGCTCCACGTTCGCGGTCTCGATCGTGAGCTGACCGCCGCGCGGCATGGCGTCGCGCGCGTTGACCGCGAGGTTGAGGAGGACCTGCGAGAGCTGACCGGGGTCGGCCTGCACGTGGCCGAGCGCCGGCTCGATGCGGGTGGAGAGGTCGACGTCCTCGCCGATGACGCGGCGCAGCATCTTCTCCATCTCCTGCACCGTCTGGTTCAGGTCGATCACCCTGGGTTGCAGGACCTGGCGGCGGCTGAAGGCCAGCAGCTGCCGGGTGAGCGACGCCGCTCGGTCGGCCGCATCCCCGATGCCCTCGGCGTCGGCCCGCGACTCGGAGCCCGCGGGCAGGTCCTCCAGGAGGAACTCGAGGTGGCCCTTGATGGCGGTGAGCAGGTTGTTGAAGTCGTGCGCCACTCCCCCCGCGAGCCGCCCCACGGCCTCCATCTTCTGCGACTGCGCGAGCTGCACTTCGAGGGCCTTCCGGTCGTTGATCTCGCGCAGCAGGCTCTCGTTGGCGCTCTGCAGCTCCGCCGTGCGCTCGGCCACCCGCAGCTCCAGCTCGTCGCGCGCGGCGCGGAGCATCTCCTCCATCAACGTCAGCTCCTCGTTCTGGTGCATCAGCTGCTCGTTGACGCGCTGGAGCCGGTCCACCCGATCGAGCACGACGCGCCGCACCTGGCGCTGGCTGAGGAGCGTGATCTTCTCCTCGTCCACCAGCGCGTCGGGAAGCATGCCGACCACGACGGGGAAGCTCTCGAGGTTGGAATACATCTCGAGGACCGCGTCGTAGCCGGCACTGAAGAGCCGTGCCGCGCCGTGCGCGCCGAGCGCGTCGCACAGGTGCTGGTAGAGCCCGTCCGAGACGCGGCAGAGGAGCTGCACCCACTCGCCCGGCTCCCCGGGGAGGACGGGCTCGCCGAGGAGCGGGACGGGGGCGGTCGCGCTCTCCGGCAGGGTGTCCAGCCACGAGAGGAGCGCGCCGAGCGAATGCCCCTGCGCGGTGCCGAGCGTATCGCCGGCGCGGTGCAGGATCCGCTCGAGCATGAAGCGGCAGAGGAAGATCTCCTGGACCGGCGCAGGCTGGAAGACGATCGCGAAGCCGGGGCTCTCGAGCAGCGGGGCGTACTGCTGCCGCACCTGCGTGCGCAGCGCGTTGCGATCGACCGCGTTGGAGTCCATCTCCACCAGGTACTGCTCGCAGAGGAGATAGAGAGCGGGCAGCTCGCGCGCCTGCCGCTCCGGCGGCAGCCGCTCGAAGGCCTCCACCCGGGCGAGGACGGAAGTCGCCCGCTGGGGCGTGCCGATGCGGGCCGTCAGCGCCCGGAACAGCTCCGCGGCCCCACCCGTCGCGACGACGGGCTCGGCCGCGGAGCGGCGAAAGAAACGCAGCATGCGTCAGATCTGGCTACTGGCGCGGTAGAGCCGATAGAAGCCGAAGGCGGTCAGAGCCCACGTCACGGCGAGCGCCGCGACCCACGCCACCTGGCCGCCCGTGTGCCCCAGGACCAGGTCGAAGACGTTGATGCCGAAGAGCGCTTCGGCCTCCATGTGCAGATGCCCGACGGCCATGACCAGGAGACCCCAGGCGATGAGCGACATCCCGGCGCCGAGCCGGCCGCCGCGCAGGGCACGCGCGGTGAGGAAGCCGAAGGCGACGGCGACGACGAGCAGCGGAATCTCGAGCATTCCGTACCACTGCCGGGCGTGCATGCCGGCCATCGACTGGGCCGCCAGCGTGCTCGGGGCGAGGAGGAGGAGAGCGGACGCGGAGAGGGTCCGGAAGCGCATTGTCGGGCTCCATAGCGTGAGTAGACACCGCGTGTGAACTGTACAGGAGAATTTCGTCCCGGCGGTCTGAGAGCTTTAGTGCCCGGCCGCTTCCGTCAAGCGGCCGTCGTGCGTAGATTTGCGGCTCTGCCGTTCTCTTCAGCCGTACCGAGATCCGAAATGAGCCAGACCTGCCCCGCGTGCTCGCAGCCGGTGAGCGGCCGCTTCTGCACCCACTGCGGCGTGAGCCTCGACGGCGCCGCCTCGTGTGAGAGCTGCGGCCAGCCGATCCCCGCCGGTGGGCGCTTCTGCAACCAGTGCGGTGCGCCGACGGCCGCCACCCGCGTCGCGCTCGCCGAGGCGGGTGCGCGCCGGTCGTCCAGCGTCCCGTGGATCGTGACCGGCGTCGCCGTCGTCGCCCTCGCGGTCGCGATCGTCCTGCCGCAGACGAGGCAGTCCGACGCGCTGGCCGCGGCCCCCTCCACCCCCGCGTCGGCCGCCGCGGCGCTGGCGAGCGGCGCCGGGGCGGCGGGCGGGCCGATGGGCAACCCCGCGGCGATCGACATCTCGTCGATGACCCCGCGCGAGCGCGCGGACCGGCTCTACAACCGCATCATGCAGAGCGTCTCCGCCGGTGACAGCAGCCAGGCGAAGATGTTCATGCCGATGGCGCTGGCGGCCTACGGCATGGTGCCGGACCTCGACCTGGACGGGCACTACCATCTGGGGGTGCTCCAGCTCGTCAACGGCGACGCGGCGGCGGCGCGGGCCGAGGCGGACACCATCCTGAAGGCCGATCCGAACCACCTCTTCGGGCTCATCACCGCCGCCCAGGCGGAGCGCGCGATGGGCGACGAGGCGGCGGCACGCGGCTTCTACCGCCGGTTCCTCGACCACTACGACGCGCAGATCGCCCGGAAGCTCCCCGAGTACCTGGACCACAAGCAGGCGTTCCCGGCGATGAAGGCGGAAGCGGAGAAGGCGGTAGCCAGCAGCTAGCGGCCAGCGGCCGACGGCACGAGGGGGAGGGAGCCGCGCATCTGCCCGGCTCCCTCCCTCGCGTTTGGGCGCTGTGCAAGATCGCGGCGCTGCCGCGTCTCATAGGGGTGGAAGACGGAAACGACCGGATCACGCCGGAGGAGCGATGAGTCGAGCGCGCGAGGGAAGGACCGCAGCGAGGGCGGGGGCGCCGTGAGCGTGGACTGGGGCGCCGTCTACCGCGACACCTGCCCGGCGCTGGTGCGCTTCCTCTATCGCAAGGTATGGGACGCCGACCGGGCCCAGGACCTCGCGCAGGAGACCTTCGTCCGGGCGCTGCGGCACGAGCCGGAGAACCCGCGCGCCTGGCTCTTCCACGCGGCCGCCAACCTGGCGCGAGACGAGGCCCGCCGAACTCTCACCCGGCGCCGGCACCTGATGCTCCTGCACGACGAAGCGCGGGGAGCGGCGAGGGAGGAGGAGACCGAGACGATGCAGCGCAGCGAACGCATCGACGCCGTACGGGCGGCGCTCGACCAGCTCGCCGAACGCGACCGCGACGCCCTGCTCCTTCGCGAAGCCGGCCTGAGCTACCCCGAGATCGCGGCCGAGCTGGGGCTCGCGGTCGGCTCCGTCGGCACCACGCTCGCCCGCGCCCGACAGCGCCTGGTTCGCGCCTACACCGCACTGGAGGAGAAGCATGCGGCACGTGGATGAAGGAACCCTGCACGCCTACCTGGACGGCGAGCTCGCGGCACTCGGCGCCAGCGCGCCCGAGATGGAGGCGCACCTCGCCTCCTGCCCCGACTGCCACGCCCTCCTCGACGAAGCACGCCGGACGCACGGGCGAGCGGCGGAGATCCTCGGCGCGGCCGTTCCCGAGCTCCTCACCGTTCCGCCCTTCGCCGAGGTGGTGGCCCGCGCCCGCGCGGAGGCGGACACGCAATCCGAAGGGAGGACGATCATGGACGATGCCGCCGCGGTCGCGCCCGCACCCCCGCTGCCGGCGCCCGCCAAGCCGCGCTTCCGGAATCTCGTCGCCTCCGGCGGCACCCGGCGGCGCTCCTGGAGCACGCGCACGGTCGCCGCCTCGCTCCTCACCCATGCCGTCATCATCGCGGGCGCGGTGTACGCGTCGGTGCACATGCCGCAGACGGTGAAGAAGGCGCAGGAGCTGGTGACGTACATGGAGGTGAAGGAGAAGCCGCCGGAGCCGGCGAAGCCGACGCCGCCGCCGCCCCCGCCGCCGGAGGCC
>DASSTO010000073.1:0-20441 GCA_035707865.1 Longimicrobiaceae bacterium
GCCTCGTCCATCCGCCCGCGCGTGCGCGCGTCGCGGTAGGCGTAGGGCCGCCGCAGCGGCGCGCCGTCCCCGCCGAGGGGGACGTAGTCGACGGCCCAGCTGTCGACGGAGACGGAGCGCAGCGCGGGTGCCTGCTCCAGCGCGAGCCGCAGCGCCTCGCCGATCTCCGTCTCGAGCGCCGACAGCTCCCAGTACAGGTGCCCGGCCTCCTCGACGAGCGGCGTGCGGAAGCGATGGATCTCGCGCATCCGCATCCGCGCGCCTTCGAGCGTGCCGAGGACGGCGCGTCCGCTCGACGCGCCGAGGTCGATCGCCAGGAAGCACCGGTCGTTCGGCATCGTGCCCGCTCGCCGGAGCTACAGCGCCTGCGGCGGCGCGTAAGCCGTGGCCCCGCGCGCCGCGGCCGCCCGCTCGCGGTAGCGCGAGGCCCGGAAGGCCAGGACCGGGTCGAGCGCGCCGCCCGAGCGCCGTCGCGCTTCGGCCACGATCGGCCGGACGTCGGTCTCGAAGGCCTCCTTCAGCGCGCGCTCCGCCATCATCACGTCGCCCGTTTCCTGGCACGCGGCCAGGGTGCGGTGGTCCACCAGCTGCGCCTTCGCGTAGGCCTGCTGCAGCTGGTCGACCGTCTGCAGCATCGCCTCGATCGGGTCCTTCAGGTTGTGGCTCTGGTCGATCATGTACGCGGGCCGGAAGCCCGGCAGCCGCTCCCGCTCGGCGAGAACCAGCTCGTGGAAGACGAGGAAGAGCCCGTACGGCCGGATGGAGCCGGCCGTCAGGTCGTCGTCGCCGTACTTGGAGTCGTTGAAGTGGAAGCCGCCGAGCTTGCCCGCACCCAGCAGGCGCGCCACCACCAGCTCCACGTTCGTGCCGGGAAGGTGGTGCCCCAGGTCGACGAGGCACTGCGCCCGCTCGCCCAGCGACTGCGCCAGCAGCAGAGACGAGCCCCAGTCCTGCACCACCGTCGCGTAGAACGCCGGCTCGTACGGCTTGTGCTCGGTGAAGAGCCGCCAGTCCTGCGGCAGCGCCGCGTACACCTCGCGCAGGCACTCCCGCACGCGCTCGAAGCTCCCCCGCAGCGACATCTGCCCCGGGTAGTTCGAGCCGTCCGCCAGCCACACCGTGAGCGCCTTCGACCCGAGCGCCTTCCCCACCTCGATCACGTGCAGGTGATGCTCGACCGCCTGCCGCCGTACCGCCGCGTCCGGGTGGCTGAAGGAGCCCAGCTTGTAGCTCAGCGCCTGGCCCGCCTGGTCCTGGAAGGTGTTCGAGTTCACCGCGTCGAAGCCGAGCCCCAGCCGCGCCGCCTCCTCGCGCAATGCCCCCGGGTCCTCCGGTTCGTCCCACGGAATGTGCAGCGAGACCCGCGGCGTGGCGCCCGTCAGCCGGTGCACCACCGCCGCGTCCTCCAGCTTCTCGACCACGTTCCGCGGCTCCCCGGCCCCCGGAAAGCGCCCGAAGCGCGTCCCCCCCGTCCCGAACGCCCACGAGGGGACCGCCACCTCGAAGCTCCCCACGGCCTCCACGGTCGCATCCACCCGCACGCCCCGCCGCTCGAGCCGCTCCGCGAGCGCACGGAGGTCACGCTCGTGCCGCTGCAGCGTCTCGAGATCCGTCGTGGGCGCCAGGGGTGGAAGTCCGGTCGACATGAACTACCTGCGAGGAGAGGGACGGGATAACTGAATGGATGTTCGGAAATGCGCGTCCGTTCACAATGTAGCGCGGGCGGTCGCGCGGTGTCAATCCCTTTGCCGCCGCTTTGCCAGCGTGCGCGCGCTGGCGCGACCCGGCGCGAGGGCGTACCTTCCGGCCGCGTACCCGAGCCTCGATTCCTGCGGCAGAGCGCTTTCCGCCATGGCCCGACCCCGATCCGCGCCCGATCTCTATCTCCTGAGCAAGGTGAGCACCCTGTATCACCTGCGGGGGCAGACGCAGCAGGAGATCGCCGTCCGGCTCCATCTCTCGCGCCCGAAGGTATCGCGCCTGCTGCAGGAGGCGCAGGACCTGGGGATCGTGCAGATCACGGTGGCGCCGCCGCAGGGGATGTACGTGGAGGTGGAGGCGCGCATGGAGGAGCGCTTCGGGCTGGCGGAGGCGCAGATCGTCCACGTGGACGAGGGGCAGCCGACGGAGCTGCTGCGCCGGGACCTGGGCACGGCGGCGGCGACGTACCTGAGCCGGACGATCCAGGCGGGCGAGGCGATCGGGCTGGCGTGGGGCACGACGCTGAGCGCGATGGTGCAGGCGATGCCCCCCGTGGCGGCGACGGACGTGCGGGTGGTGCAGACGCTCGGCGGGATCGGGCCGCCGGAGGCGGACGCGTACGCGGCGGGTCTGGTGCGCGGGCTGGCGCAGCGGCTCGGGGCGTCGGCCGTGCTGCTGTCGGCGCCCGCGGTGGTGGGAACGGCGGCGGCGAGGGAGATCCTGCAGAGCGACCCCCACGTCCAGTCGGCGCTGCGACTGATCGACGAACTGGACGTGGTCTTCGTGGGGATCGGGTCCCTGCGGTCGAACCCGGTACTGACGGACGGCCAGTCGCTGCCGCCGGGGCTGTACGCGGAGCTGGAGGCCGCGGGCGCGATCGGGGACATCGCGCTGCGCTTCTTCGACGCCCAGGGCCGGCTCGTGCGGACGTCGGTGGACGACCTCATCCTCGGCATCAGCGCCGAGCAGCTGCGCGACGTGAAGCGCGTCGTCGCGGTGGCCGGCGGGCGCGAGAAGGAGGAGGCCATCGCCGCCGCGCTGAAGACCGGCACCGTCGACGTCCTCATCACCGATCAGATCACGGCCGAAGCGCTCCTCAGAGGCTCCAGCCCGAGCGGTAGTCCCGGCGCAGGTACTGGTTCGCCTCCGGGACGTTGAGGACCTGCATGGCATCGCCGTCGTAGACGATCTTCTTCCCCTCGCCGGCGCGCAGCGCGACGAGGCCCAGGAGCATCGTCTCGGTGAGACGGGCGGCGTAGGAGAAGGGGCTCGTCGCCTGGTCGGTGCCGCGGATGGCGTTGATCCAGTTCATCTCGTGGCTGGTGCCGATGCGGCGGTACCTCTGCGGCACGCGCGCGGCGGCGTCCATGAGGCTCGTCGGGAAGAGTCGCGGGTTGCGCCCGTAGGTCTCGTGCATGAGGATGCCGCGGTCGCCGATGAAGAGGACGCCGCCGCCGCGGTCGAGCGGGACGTCGTCGGGCAGGAGGTCGGGGCGCGCGGGCATGAGGCCGCCGTCGTACCAGGTGAGGCGCACGGGCGGCTGGCCGTTGCGCGCGGCGAAGTCGTAGTGCACCTGCATGGCCTCCGGGTAGCTCGCCAGGTTGCCGTCCGCGTCCTTGCCGAAGGGCGTGGAGGTCGACTCGATGCTGGTGGGCAGGCCGAGGTCGAGTGCCCAGAAGGGGTGGTCGATGAGGTGCGCGCCCATGTCGCCGAGGGCGCCGACGCCCCAGTCGGCCCACCCGCGCCAGCTGAAGGGGTGATAGATCGGGTGGTAGGTCACGACGGGCCCGGGCCCGAGGAAGAGGTCCCAGTCGAGCCCCTGGGGCACCGGGTAGTTCCCGCCCATCAGCCCGGAGAGGACGGAGCTCACGTCCCACTGGTGCCACGCGTCCGCCTGCGGCATGGCGTGGGCGGCGGCGGGGCGGGGCAGCCCCTGCGGCCAGATCGGCCGGTTCGTCCAGACGTGGACCTCGCGAACGGGGCCGATGATTCCGGCCTGTACCCACTCGTTGATCAGGCGCGCATCGTCGCTCGAGTGCCCCTGGTTGCCCATCTGGGTGACGACGCCGGTGCGGCGCGCGGTGTCCGCGAGCGTCCGCGCCTCGTGGACGGTGTAGGTGAGCGGCTTCTGAACGTAGACGTGCTTGCCCAGCTGCATCGCCGCGTTCGCGGCGACGGCGTGGAAGTGGTCGGGCGTGGCGACGACCACCGCGTCGATGTTCTTCCCCTCCTTCTCCAGCATCCTGCGCACGTCGGCGTAGCGTCGCGCCGTCCTGAACTGCTCGGCGAGCGCGAGCCCCTCCGGGCGCGGCTTGCCGTCCTGGTCCTTCGTCTTTCCGGCCACGGAGCGCTCCACGAGGCCGAAGTCGACGTCCACCACCGCGGCGATGCGCTGCCCGCCCGCGACCAGGGCCTCTGCGTTGTTCCCACCCATGCCGCCCATGCCCACCACCGCCACGTTGACGGTGTCGCTCGGTGCCTGGAAGCCGACGCCGCCCAGCACGTGCCGGGGCACGATCGTGGCCGCGGCCGCCGCCCGGGTGACGCCGCCGACGAAGGACCTGCGGGAGATGCGCTCGTTCTTCATGTCTCTGTCCGGTGAGAGGGGTGGGACGAGGGGTGAGGCAGTCTATTTCCGGGGAGTGATCCGCATCGCGAACCCGCCGCGCGGGAGCACGTCGACGGGGATGGTGTCGCCCGCGCGCACCACGCGACGTTGGGACTGGAAGCTGCGCGGGTCGGCACCGTCGCGGATCAGGAGCAGGTCGTAGCTTCCCGCTCCGAGGAACGACAGGTCGACCGGCAGGTGGAGGGCCGTCTCCTCGCCGCTGATCCCGCCCACGTACCAGTCGTCGCCCTCCCGGCGCGCGAGGACGACGTAGCTCGACGGGTCGCCCGAGAGCAGGCGCGTCTCGTCCCACGCGGCCGGGACCGCCCCGAGGAAGCGCTTCGGCGCGTCGGGGAGCGAGAGGTACGCCTCGACGCGGTCGGCGAAGTGCTGGACGCCCGACTCGAAGACCACCGAGAGCGCGAGCTCGTGCGCGTCCGTGGTCAGGTGGGGGTGCGCCGCGTCGGAGAAGGTCACCGGCGTGAAGTCCATCGGGCCGATGGCGTTGCGCGTGAAGACGAGCATCACGTTGCGCGAGGGCGCCAGCTTCGGGAAGTTCGCATCGAACTTGTACGACTCCGCCCCGTGCACCGCCTCCATGCTGACCAGGTTCGGGTAGGTGCGCTCCCAGCCGCGGGGGATGGTGCTGCCGTGCGTGTCGACGATCAGGTGGTGCGCCGCGGCGTCACGGATGAGCCCCAGGTACTGCTGGATGCGGTCCTGCTTGTCGCTCTGCCAGAAGTCCACCTTCACGCCGCTCACCCCCATGCGCTCCAACCGAGTGAACTCCGCCTCGCGCTTCGCATGGTCGGTGAGCCGGTCGCGCGGCTGCTCGGTGACGTGGTTGTGCGGCCCGCCCGAGTTGTACCACAGGATCGTCTTCACCCCCTTCTTCTTCCCGTAGTCCACGAGCGCCTGGATGGTGTCGTCGGGCATCAGGTTCCAGTTGGCGTCGATGAGCGAGTACTCCCAGCCCATCTCGGCCGCCAGGTCGTAGAAGGAGCGCAGCGCGGCGGGATCGCGCGGGCTGTCGCTCGCCGACCACCACGACCACGACGCGCGGCCCGGCCGCACCCAGCTGAAGTCGCCCTCGGCCGGCGCGGCGAGGTGGGTGACGAGCGAGGACTCCACGATGTCGCCCGGCGAGACACCGACCTCGATCACCCGCCAGGTCGTCTCCCAGGGCAGGCGGGAGCTGGGATAGACGTCGCCGACCCCCTGGCCCTCGCCGGGCTGCGGGAAGCGGATCCGGTAGGCGGCCTCCAGCGGGTCCCACTCCATGCGCGTCCCCGCGTAGCTGTCGCTCAGCCCCGACTCGGTGAGGAGCACCCACGCGCCGCCGGGGGTGTGGAAGAGGGCGGGGAAGTCCCACCCCGCCTCGGTGGGCGAGAAGGAGCCGGCCTTCACCTGCCGGTAGGTGTTCTCGTACGCCGGCGTGTACTGCCCCGGCTTGTCGTGCGGCAGCATCCAGCCGGTGGTCCCCTCGGGGAGCCGGAAGCTCGTCAGCTCGCCGCGGACGGTGTGCCGCGTGGTGTCGGACCCCGGGAAGCGGTAGCGGAAGGCCGCACCCTCCGGGTAGGCCCGCACCACCACGTCCACCCGCTCACCGGCCGGGTTCGCGAAGGAGAGCGTCAGCTCGTTCGCGTGCGCCCGCGCGCGGCTCGTCTTGCCGTGCAGCAGGGAGTAGGTCTCGTCGATCTCGCGCCGGCTCTGGCTCACGAGCCGCAGATCCCTGGTGAAGCGCGCGTCCTCCCGCACGATCCCCAGCGGGGAGGGCGCGACGGCGACGATCGGACCGCCGCTCCCGAGGTACGAGACGGCGTAGGTGAGCAGCCCCGATCCCGCGTCCCGGTCCAGCTCGACCCGGACGTGCCCGTCGGGCGAGGCCACGGACCACGTCGAGGAGCCGGCTTGCGCGCCGGCCGGGCGGGCGGCGAGCGGTACGCAGAGCGCGAGCGCGAAGAGCGTTCTGTGGAGAGTCCGGATCGTCATGTCTCTGGGCGGCAGGGCGAGGGTCCGACGGCGCGGCCGCGGACGCGCATCGGAGGTGGTCAGGGCGTCACCCGGATCATCACGACGCCGTGGCCCGGCACCGTGGCGGCATAGCTCCCGGTGCGTCTGCCCACGTCGCGGTGGGCCCACAGGTCGCGCACCCGGGCGGGCATGGACGCGGAGTAGTGGAGCTCGGGCCAGGTCACGGTGATCTCGCTCGGCGTGGTGCCCCGGTTCAGCAGCACGACCGCGCGGCCGCCGTCGGCCATCGGCTTCGACCACACCTCCCGGTCGCCGTCGTCGCGGATCCGCTCGCCCTCCTTGCCGAGCGAGTCCTGGTCGACGGCGATCACCTCCCTGTTGGTCAGGATCTCGCGGATGTCCGCGGGCATGCTCCGCAGGTCGTTGCCCGCCATCAGGGGCGCGGCCAGCATCGCCCACAGGCTGAAGTGCGCGCGGTACTCCGCGTCGCTCATCCCCCCGTTGCCCACCTCCAGCATGTCCGGGTCGTTCCAGTGCCCCGGGCCGGCGTAGGGCGCGAGCCCCACCTGCTGGTCGAGGATCTTCACCATGGAATCCCACGAGTCACGGATGTCACCCGTGGTGCGCCAGAGGTTACCCACCCCCGGCGCCCAGAGCCACGGCTTGGTCGAGCCCCACTCGCAGATGCTGAAGACGATGGGCCGCCCCGACCTCTGCAGCGCGTCGGCCATCAACGAGTACGAGGCCACCGAGTTCTGCTTGCCGTGCGAGCACCAGTCGTACTTGAGGTAGTCCACCCCCCAGGCGGCGTACTGCCGCGCGTCCTGGTACTCGTAGCCCCGACCCCCCGGGCGCTTCTGGCACGTGTGCGTGCCCGCGTCGGAGTAGACCCCGAACTTCAGCCCCTTCGAGTGCACGTAGTCCGCGAGCGCCTTCATCCCCGAGGGGAAGCGCTCCGGGTCGGGAATGATGTTCCCCTGCGCGTCGCGGCCCACCTGCCAGCAGTCGTCGATCACCACGTAGGTGTAGCCCGCGTCGCGCATCCCGCTGCTCACCATCGCGTCCGCCGTCTGCCGGATGAGGCCCTCGTTGACGTTGCACGCGAACTTGTTCCAGCTGTTCCACCCCATCGGCGGCGTGCGCACCAGGCCGTTGTCCCGCAGCGTCACGTAGTCCTGCGCCGCCGCGGATGTCGCGGTGAAGATGGCCGAGGAGACGAGGAGGACGAGGAAGGAGACGATCCGGACCGGGCGAGGCTGGCGCATGCGGCGTTTCGAGTGGCCGGGGGTGGAGAGGTGCCCCCGAGGGGGCGTGCGGAATCGGGCTGGATCTCGTCGGAGAACTGCGCGCACGGGCAACGTAGGGAGGCGGCGGGACGCCGGCAAGAGAGCCGGGCCCCATCCGCGGACACTTTGTTCCTTGACAGGGCGAAAGCACACACCCACGATATCCCCGTGCAGTCTCCCCGAGCAGTCTCCTCTCTCCCCCCGAGCCGGCACGGAACCATGGCAACTCATTCGGCAACGGTCCTGGCCCTGGTCACACTCCTCGCCGCGGCTCTTCCCGCGGCGGCCCAGCAGGCACCGTCCCAACCCAAGCCCGAGGACACCGAGGTCTGGTCGCCCGTGCCCCCGGTCGTCACGCCCGGCGCCACGAACGCCGCGCCGCCCTCGGACGCGATCGTCCTCTTCGACGGCCACGACCTCGACCAGTGGGTCTCCACCGCCGACCGCAACGCCCCCGCGCGCTGGAAGGTGGCGAACGGCATCATCACGGTCGACAAGTCCGCCGGCAACATCGAGACGAAGCGGAAGTTCAGGAATTACCAGCTACACCTGGAGTGGCGCGTCCCGGAGGACGTCACCGGCAGTGGTCAGGCGCGCGGCAACAGCGGGCTCTTCCTGGCCTCCACCGGCACCGGCGACCGGGGCTACGAGCTCCAGATCATGGACTCGTACAACAACAAGACGTACGTGAACGGCCAGGCGGCCAGCGTCTACAAGCAGTACCCGCCGCTCGTCAACGCCAGCCGCAAGCCGGGCGAGTGGCAGACGTACGACGTCGTCTGGATCGCCCCCGTCTTCAACGCGGACGGCTCGCTGAAGTCGCCGGCCCATCTTACCGCCTTCCACAACGGCGTGCTGGTCCAGAACGACGTCACGCTGAAGGGCGAGACGCTCTACATCGGCCAGCCCCACTACGAGCCGTACGACACGGCGCCGATCAAGCTGCAGGCGCACGGCGACCCGAGCCCGCCGATCAGCTTCCGGAACATCTGGGTGCGCGAGCTGCCGTGAGCGGCGGTCGCCGGACCTCCGTCCACCGGGCGATCCTCCTCGGCTTCCTGTGCGCATTCTCCTCGTCGTCGGTCGCGGCGCAGGTCCGCCTCGCCGACCTGCGCACCCAGTACCGGGTGAACCCGATCGGGATCGACGTCACCGCCCCGCGCATGGGCTGGAAGCTGCTCTCACCGCGGCGGGGGGTGGTGCAGAGCGCCTACGAGATCCGGGTCGCCCAGCGGCCGGCGGAGCTGGCGAAGAAGCCGCTCTGGGACTCGGGTCGCATCGCCTCGGACGCCTCCATCCACGTCGCCTACGCCGGCCCGGCGCTCCGCTCGGGGCAGCGCTACTACTGGCAGGCCCGCGTCTGGGACGGGCAGGGGAAGGCCTCCGCCTGGAGCGAGCCCGCGTACTGGGAGATGGGGCTGCTCGCCCCCTCCGACTGGACGGCGCGCTGGATCACCCCCGACCTCCCCGAGGACTCCACCGTCTCCAACCCCAGCCCGATGCTTCGCTCCGAGTTCACGGTGAACGGCGAGGTGGCCTCGGCGCGCGCCTACGTGACCGCGCTCGGGCTCTACCAGATGGAGCTCAACGGCCGGCCGGTGGGCGACGAGCTCTTCCGGCCCGGCTGGACGGAGTACGACAGGCGGCTGCAGTACCAGACCTACGACGTGACGGACCTGCTGCGGCAGGGGAGGAACGCCGTCGGCGTCACGCTCGGTGACGGGTGGTACCGGGGTCGCCTCGCGTGGGAGAACAACCGGAACACCTGGGGGAAGCACCTGGCGCTCCTGGAGCAGATCGTGATCCGGTACGCCGACGGCCGGCGCCAGGTGGTGGGGACCGGGCCGGACTGGAAGGCGAGCACCGGCGCCATCCGCTCGTCCGACATCTACGACGGGGAGCTCTACGACGCCCGGCTGGAGAAGACCGGATGGAGCCGGCCTGGCTATGCCGACGCGGACTGGAACGGCGTGCGCGTCGTCGACCTGCCGATGGACGTCCTCATCGCCCAGGACGGGCCGACGGTGCGCCGCATCCGGGAGATGAAGCCCGTGCGGATCTTCCGGGCGCCCAACGGCGACACCCTGGTGGACATGGGGCAGAACATGGTCGGCTGGGTGCGGCTGAAGGTGCGGGGGCCGCGCGGCACGACCGTCGTCCTGCACCACGCCGAGGTGCTGGACAGCGCGGGGAACGCGTACTTCGCCAACCTTCGCACCGCGAAGGCGACCGACGAGTACGTGCTGAAGGGTGGCGGCGAGGAGGTCTTCGAGCCGCACTTCACCTTCCACGGCTTCCGCTACGTGAAGGTGGTCGGCTACCCGGGCGAGCTGACGCCGGACGACGTCACCGGTATCGTCGTCCACTCCGACATGCCGCAGACGGGCCGTTTCGAGACGTCCGACTCGATGCTCGACCGCCTGCAGCAGAACATCGTCTGGGGCCAGCGCGGGAACTTCCTCGACGTCCCCACCGACACCCCCGCGCGCGACGAGCGCCTCGGGTGGACGGGCGACGCGCAGGCCTTCTCGGCGACGGCCGCCTTCAACTACCAGGTCATCGGCTTCTTCACCAAGTGGCTCGGCGACCTCTCCGCGGACCAGAAGGCGAACGGAGCCGTCACGGACGTGATCCCCGACGTGCTCGCGCGGCACCAGGCGGAGGGCAGCAGCTCATCGGGCTGGGGCGACGTGGCGACGATCGTCCCGTGGAACCTCTACCTGGCCTACGGCGACGCGCGCCTGCTGGCGCGGCAGTACCCGAGCATGCGGAAGTACGTGGAATACGAGCGGGCGCAGGCGGGCGACGACCACGTCTGGAGCGGCGGTCGCCACTACGGCGACTGGCTGGCGTTCGCCACCACCAGCGCCGACTACCCCGGCGCTACCACCGACAAGGACCTCATCGCCACCGCCTTCTTCGCCCACTCCACCGACCTTCTCTCTCGCGCGGCGGAGGTGCTCGGCAGGACGGACGACGCGCGGGCGTATCGCCAGCTCTTCGAGGAGACGAAGGCCGCGTTCGACCGGGAATTCGTCACCCCGAACGGCCGCCTGGCCTCGAACACCCAGACGGCGTACGCCCTGGCGCTCGAGTTCGACCTCCTGCCGGACGGCCTTCGGGCGGAGGCGGGGCAGCGGCTGGCCGACGACGTCGACGCCTTCGGCCATCTGACCACGGGCTTCCTGGGCACACCGAACCTGAACCCCGCGCTCACCCACACCGGCCACCTCGACGAGGCCTATCGGCTTCTGCTTCGCAAGGAGTACCCGTCCTGGCTGTATCCCATCACGCGCGGGGCCACGACGATGTGGGAGCGCTGGGACGGCATCAAGCCGGACGGCAGCTTCCAGGACGTGGGGATGAACTCCTTCAACCACTACGCCTACGGCGCCATCGGCGACTGGATGTACCGCACCGTGGCGGGGATCGAGCTCGACCCGGCCGAGCCCGCCTACAAGCACGTCGTCATCCGCCCCCGCCCCGGAGGGGGACTGACGTGGGTGCGGGCGAGCGTGAACTCGCTCTACGGAGAGGTCGCCTCCGCCTGGGAGCGGGACGGTGGCCGCTTCGAGCTGAGGGTGAGCGTGCCACCCAACACACACGCCACCGTGTGGCTCCCCGACGCGAGGCTGGACGGAGTGACGGAGGGCGGCCACGCGGTCGCGACCGCCGCCGGGGTGACCTCCGCCGTGCAGAAGGGCGACGCGGTGGAGGTCGAGGTGGGCTCGGGCGACTACGACTTCTCCTATCCCGCGCCCGCCCTCGCGGACCCGGGAGCCCCGTAGCGCGGACCCCTGCGGCGCCGGGAAGGGGCCCTGGAGCGAGCGGGCGTGTCCGAGCGCAGCGAGTTTGACCGCGAGCGGCAGGGCCCCCTCCCGGCGCGCTACAGCTCGAGCGCGTGATCGCGCGGGACCGGCTCGCCGCTCCAGGCGCGCAGCGACGTCCAGCGGGCGGGGGGGTCGGTCCAGAAGGCGTGCGTCGGCGGGAGGCCGAGGGGCAGGAAGCCGACGGTGCAGAGGTAGAGGCTGCCGGTGGAGATGTAGCTCTCGGCGATCTGCGGCTGCGCGCCGGCAAGGCCGATGCGCAGCCAGCCCCCGGCATCGAAGGTCTTCGGAGCGCCCAGCGTGCGGCGGATCACGGCGCCGATGCCGCTCCGCACCTGCGCGCCCGGCAGCGACTCCGGGAGCGAGCCCTCGAGGGCGAGCTGCGCCAGCAGCTGGAAGGCGCCGCAGCGGTAGGCGAGCGATCGGCCGATCGGCGGGTAGCTGCCGTCGGGCGCGATGAGTCGCTCCAGGATCGCCCCGTAGCGGCGCGAGATGGCGAGCTGGCGGTCGTGCAGCCGCGCGTACTCGCGGTCGCGCTCGCGCACCGTCCGCAGGATGTCGAGCAGGAAGGGCTGGATGACGTAGCTGTTGTAGTAGTCCCAGTGGAACTCGGGCCCGTCGCCGTAGAGGCCGTCGCCGAGGTACCACTCGGAGAGCTTGCGGAGCACGAGGTCGACGCGCACCCGGTCCCAGTCCTCGCCCATGCGCAGGAGCGCCGCCTCCACCATCCCGCTGAAGAGCAGCCAGTTGCTGTAGTAGGGGACGATGGTACGGGTGGACTTCAGCGCGCGCACCAGGTTGCCGCGCGTCGTCGAGTCCAGCTGCTCCTGGAGCACGCGCGGCGCGCGCAGGACGGCGTGGGAGAGGAAGGCGGCGTCCACCAGGGGTTGGCGGCCGCGGCTGAAGTTCAGGAAGTCGGGCGACGCCGGGTCCACCGCGCGCGATAGCGCCCGGTGCGCGAGGTCGACGAAGCGCGCGCGCAGCCGGCCCTCGTCCGAGGAATCGGCGCCCAGCTCCAGCCACGGCGCGAGGCCCGCCATCGTGCGACCGAAGGCCTCCAGGTGCGTGACCGCGGCGCGCTCCTCGCGCGAGCCGCCCGGACCCACCTCCACCGGCATGCGGGCGCGCAGCTCCCCGCGCGAGAGAGCGGTGAGCACCGGCTCGGCGACGCGGGTGAGCATCGCGACCCAGTAGGCGCGCTCCTCCGCGCCGGTGGCCGGCTCGAGCGGCGCCGCGGCGAGCAGGTCACGCGCGCCCGCGGGGGCGCGTCCCGTGTAGACGAGGCCGAGGGCACCGAGCTGCTTCAGGAACGAGCGACGGATCATGGGCGGGAGTCTTTCGATACGCGCGACGGCGGGACGCTATTGAGAGTTCCCGGCGTGCAGATAGCGGCTGGCCCAGGTGATGAAGGCGGGCCAGTTCGGGCCGACGGTGTGGCCGCCCTCGTGCCGGCGGAAGGCGATGTCGCCGCTCAGCAGGCCGGTCCCGATCGGGGGCGGCGTCGTGGTGCCGAGGCCCTTCTTGCCGAGCAGCTCGTAGACGGGCGCGGCCGCCACGGCGGCGAGGAAGGTCCCGTGCACGTCCACCCACTGCCCCTCCACCGCGGGCGAGCCACCGCTGATGAAGACGGGGCGCGGCGCGCAGAGCACGATCAGCTCGTGCGCGTCCACCGGGAGGTCGTTGGGCGTGAGTGGGCCAGCGTACTTGATGAAGTTCCCCGCGAACCAGTGGTACTCCGAGGAGGAGGCGAGATTCTCCACCTGCTCTCCGAAGACGCGCCGCAGGAGCTTCGCGCCGCCCGCGCCGGAGGAGCCGATCAGGCCGATGGCGAAGCGCGGGTCGTAGGCCATCGTCACGATCGCGGCCTTGCCGTAGCGGGAGAGGCCCTCGATCCCCACCTGCTTCGCGTCCACCGCGGGGTCGGTCTCGAAGTAGTCGAGCGCGCGGCTCGCGCCCCACGCCCACGCCCGCAGCGCGCCCCAGTCGTCCGGCTTGCGCGGCTGGCCGTGGTTGACGAGCCCGATGATCCCGCTCGTCAGCCCCGCTCCGTTGTCGGCCTGGTAGCTCGTCGGGACCAGGATCGCGTAGCCCCAGCCCTTCGCCAGGAGCTGCTGCTGCCACGTCGGGCCCGGGGGCGCCGGCGGCATCCGCACCCCCGGCGGGAAGTTGAAGCCGAACTCCATGATCACCGGAACCGGGCCCTTCGCGTCGGCGGGCGTCGCCAGCGTGAGGTCGATGTTCACGTCGATCGCCGTGTCGGCGGAGTTGTCGACGTGGCCGACGAGCTTCTTCACGATGACGGGGTAGCTCCCGTTCATCTCCCGCGTCGTGCTCTTCACCTCCCAGTGCACGGGAGGGACGTCCTTCGGGACGCGCCCGTAGATCTCGCGATCGAAGTCCTCCACGATCTCCGGCCGCCGCACCTGCCACCACTGCCGGGCCGTCGTCACGCGCGTCCCGTCGTTCGTCACGAGCGGGTCGGGCAGCGTGTAGGGCGGCACCTTCGCCTCGTCGCTGTTCGCGGCGTTGGGCGCCTTCGGGTTGCCGGAGGGACCCGGACGGAGGGAGTCGATTCCCAGCTGCCTCATCATCTGCGCGTGATCCGCGGCGGACGCGGCGGCGATCGCGGCCCGGGTCGCCGGGTCCGGGCGCTGCGCGGTGGCGGGCCGGGCGATGGCCAGCAGTAGAGGGGCGGCCGCGAGGATCGGGAGTGAGAGCGATGTGCGCATCGTGATCCGTGGGTGAGGCGCGACGGGCGGCGCGGTGGGGTCGGAGGACCGCCGGAAAAGAGAACAGGTCATCTGGCGTTCGGCAAGCCGCGCGCGACCCCGTTCGAAGCCGCACGAGATCACCCGCCATTGCCGCGGAGCGCGCGAGCGCCCATCCTGTATCGCCCATCCGCGGTTCCTCGCCCACCCGCCGAAAGGAGCGGTTCGTATGCAGGCGTCCTCCCGCATGACCCTGTCCGTCGCCGCGCTGCTGCTCGCTGCCATCCTCCCGGGCTGTGCCTCGACCCCGGACCCGCTGGTGCGGACCGCCAGCGGCCCCATCCAGGGGACGATCGACTCGACGGGGGTACGGATGTACAAGGGAATTCCCTACGCCGCCCCGCCCGTGGGCGACCTGCGCTGGCGGGAGCCGCAGCCGGTGAAGAGCTGGACGGCGACGCGCCAGGCCACCGCCTTCGGCCCGCGCTGCATGCAGCGGCCCGTCTTCAGCGACATGGTCTTCCGCTCGAACGGCATGAGCGAGGACTGCCTCTACCTGAACGTGTGGACACCCGCGGACGCGGTCGGAAAGAAGCTGCCCGTGCTGGTCTACTTCTTCGGCGGCGGCTTCATCGCCGGCGACGGCTCGGAGCCGCGTTACGACGGCGCGAGCATGGCCCGGAAGGGCATCGTGGCCGTCACCGTGAACTACCGCCTCGGCGCCTTCGGCTTCCTGGCGCACCCCGAACTGACGGCGGAATCACCCCACCACGCCTCGGGCGACTACGGCCTGCTCGACCAGGCCGCGGCGCTGCAGTGGGTGAAGCAGAACATCGCCGCCTTCGGCGGCGACCCCGACCACGTCACCATCGGAGGCGAGTCCGCGGGGTCGATCTCCGTGAGCGCGCAGATGGCCTCGCCGCTCTCGCGGGGGCTGATCGCCGGCGCCATCGGGGAGAGCGGCGCGCTGATGGGCCCGACGCTGCCGGCCGTTCCCCTGGCCGCCGCGGAGAGCCTCGGGGTGAAGTTCGCGACCGCGCTGGGCGCGAAGTCGCTGGCGGAGCTCCGCGCGATCCCCGCCGACTCGGTGCTCGCCGCCACCGCGAAGCCGGAGCTGGGCCGCTTCCCCGTCGCAATCGACGGCTACTTCCTGACGGAGCCGACGGTCGAGACCTTCGCGGCGGGCCGTCAGGCGCAGGTGCCGCTGCTGGTGGGCTGGAACTCGCAGGAGGGGAGCTGGGAGGGCCTGCTGCGCGGCGCCGACCCGACGCCGGCGAACTACGAGGCTGCGGTGCGGCGGATCTACGGTGACGCCGCGGACGCGATCCTGAGGGTCTACCCGGGCTCCTCTCCGGAGCAGGTGAAAGCGTCCGGGACCGCGCTGGCGAGCGACCAGTTCATCGCCTTCAGCACCTGGAAGTGGGCCGAGCTTCAGGGCAAGACCGGCGGCCATCCCGTCTACCGGTACTACTACGCGCACCCGCGCCCCCCGATGCGCAACCCCCCGGCGGACGCGCCCCCGCCCGCGGAGGGAGCCGTCCACTCCGCCGAGATCGAGTACGCCCTGGGCAACCTCGACACCAACCACGTCTTCGCCTGGACACCGGCCGACCACCGGGTCTCCCAGGTGGTGCAGGCGTACTTCGCCAACTTCATCAAGACCGGCAACCCGAACGGCTCCGGCCTGCCGGAGTGGCCCGCCGCCAACAGCGGCGACACGGTGGAGGTGATGCGCCTGGACGTCCAGTCCGGCGCGCGGCCCGACTGGACGCACGCGCAGCACGTCGTCCTGGACAGCCTCCTCACCGCCCGGCAGGCGCAGCGGTAGCCGGCGGGGCGGATGTGTGCGGTTCCCGGGCATGGCTCCTGCGGCTCCCGCCGGCCCGGCGCACCCCTGGCTAACCCCAAACAGGAGTACACGATGGCCAGTACCACCTGGGAGCCGCACACCGAGCACGGCGAGCTCGACACGTCGGAGCGGAACGATCTGCCCGACAGCGTCTTCGCCTTCCCGAAGGAGCGCAAGGAGCCGCTCACCGACGCCTCGCACGTCAAGGACGCCCTGGCCCGCTTCGATCAGGTCGAGGACGTCTCCGATTCGGAGCGCGACGTCGCCTTCGCCAACATCAAGAAGGCCGCGAAGCACTACGGCATCGACGTCGAGGAGGACAGCTGGCACGACCTCGGCAAGAAGCCGCACACGAAGAACCCGGCGCACTGAGCGGCTGGAGACCGCGGGTGCTCCTCATCTATCGCCGCCCGGGAATGGGCTGAGGGCCGTGCTCCAGGCGGTACCGGCTCCGGCGAGCCGCTCCCGGCGCGAAGTTACTCGCGTCGGGAGCCGTCGTGTGCTTGCAGGGATCACAACTCCGCACAATGCCCTTGGACGATACATAGGCAAGGCCTATCCCAGCGCCATTGAGCCACTGCTACTGGACGCGGCAGTGAACGCATACACGTGCAGCCCGGATATATCTTACCAAGATCAACTCTGCAGCATCTATCCGTATTGAGGGCTGGATGAAACCTCGATGGGTGGTCCTAGCGCTCGCATTCGCCGGGTGCCAACCGGAAACGATTCCTCCAATCGAACCCTTGAATCGTGTCGCGGGCCTACAGCTCGGCATGGAGGCCCGCGAACTCAGTAAGCTTCGACCGAAAGCCGAGCCGGTCGGAGCTGGTGGGTACCACGAGGACATCGACGGCATCTGGTTCATCTACGAGTTCAACGGCGACGTCTTCCAGAGAAGCGAGACACCGCCCCAGCCGGACGCGACTCTCAGGGGAATACGCGCATTTCGACGGTTCTCGAGCCAGGCAGAGGCATCCCGCACCTGGCAGCAGTACGTCCAGGCCGCTTCGCAGCAGCTCGGATCCGAACCCACGTGTGCGTCTCTGACTTCCCCGACGTCGTCACGCGATGTGATCGCGCGGTGGAAGCCCGCTGGCAGGCAGTTACAGATCTATGTCCGTGGTCGAACGCGGATCGACTCCACGGCCCACGTTGGCATCCAGTGGGAAGATCGTAGCCTCTGGTGGACGTTGTTGGCAGGCATTCTTCGCTCTGCTTCTACTGAGATCCCCTGCCCTCGGGCAGCGGAAGATTACTCTGCGATGCACGATCCTGCATCCTGACGGAGCCGACGGCGCCCCGGTGCTCTCCGGCTCCTTCAGGGCGCTCTCATCTGTATGAGAAAACCCTCCGCTGGAGCAATCCAACGGAGGGTCCTCTTCCTACATGAATCATTCCGCCAAACTCCGGAATGATTCATGTTCTCACCTGTGATTCGGACTGCTCCCGGAGTGGCGCTCGCCCGAGATCCGGTACAGCCCCGCCCCGTGCCACGGGATCACCGGCGCGAAATCGCCCGTGAAGCGGCCGAGGTCCTTCTTCTGCCACAGGTCGCGCACGCGGTAGGCGCCCTCGAACCCGAGCTCGGGAACCGCGACCGGAATGCCCGCATTCTCCCCGGTGGACGGGTCGCGCGCGTTGAAGACCGCCAGGTAGAGGTCGCTCGAGCCCGGCACCTCGGCCACCCACGCGACCTGCCCGTCGCGGTCGAAGAGCTGGTGGTTTCCCGTGCTCGCCTGGTCGACCGCGATGACCTCCTCGTTCGTCAGCAGCGAGAGGGTGTAGTCGTCGTTCTTCGTGAGGTCGCCGCCCATGATGAGCGGCGAGCGCGCGATCGCCCAGAGCGTCATCATCGTGCGCTGCTCGTCCGGGGTGAAGCGCGTCCACGGCCCGCCGCGGTAGCCCGGCACCTGGCGGATGGCGCCGAGGGGGAGCATGTCCGCGTCCGGCCAGTGGCCGGGGCCGCGGAAGGGCGTCCACTTGTCGAGGCGCGCGAACTGCTCGACGAGCGACGGCCAGGTGTCCCAGAAGTCGTCGCTGACGCGCCACATGTTGGCGTTGTGGCTCACGTGCTCGCCCGCCGCCAGCGGCGTCTCGCCGGGCGAGGTGCTCAGCACCATCGGCCGGCCGGCGTGGTCGATCGCCTTCCGGATCGCCTCCAGCTCCTCCCGGTGGTAGGGCCGGCTCAGGTCGTCGACCTTCACGAAGTCCACGCCCCACTCCGCGAGGAGCCGGAAGACGGAGTCGTAGTACGCCTGCGCGCCCGGCTTGCTCATGTCCACGCCGTACATGTCCGTGTTCCACGCACAGGTGGAGGTCGTGTCGGCGACGTCGGCGGCGTGATACGGAGTGCCGAGGATGGGCGTGTTCCGCGCCACCGCCTGGCGCGGGATGCCGCGGAGCAGGTGCACCCCGAACTTCAGCCCCTTCCCGTGCACGTAGCCCGCGAGCGACCTGAAGCCCGTGCCACCCGCCGCGGAGGGGAAGCGGTTCGGCGCCGGCAGGAGCCGGCCGTAGCCGTCCATCGTCAGCACGGCGCCCGGCCGGTACTGGAAGCCCGTCGAATTCGGCTCGTACCACTGGATGTCCACCACGACGTACTGCCAGCCGTAGCGGGCGAGGCGGTCGGCCATGTAGTCCGTCTGGGCCCGGATCTGTGCCTCGGTCACCGTGGTGGCGAAGGCGTCCCAGCTGTTCCAGCCCATCGGCGGCGTGGGCGCGAACGCCCAGTACGCGGGCGCCCCGGCCTCGGAGCCCGCCGCGGCCGGGGCGGCGCTCGGGACCCGGTGCGCGCAGGCCGCGCTCAGCCACAGGACGGTACAGGCGGCAGCGGCTCTGGCGCCCTTGCGTCGAAGTCTCATCTCCGGCTCTCCTGGGTTGGGTCGGCTCGCGGCCGGGACGGGCCGCCGATTCACGGAAGCGCTCCACTCACCGACAGGTAAGCCGTCCCGGCACCCGCGTCAAGCCGCGTCGGCATTGCACGACGACCCTCGCGGCCCTAGTTTTCCAAACCGGAGCCGAACCTATTCAGGCAGGTTTGCCGCACCCTCGCTGAAACGTGGCCCTCGGAGCGGCGAGTGAGACCGGCCGATCGGTCGTCAGCCCGCCCGAGCGCATCCCGATCGCATCCACACCCACCCGCACGCCCGGAGAGAGCCGGGGAACCGACCCATGATCGAAAACGCTGTTGAAGTCGAAGTGTGGTTCGTCACCGGCAGCCAGCACCTGTACGGACCGGAGACGCTCCAGCAGGTGAGCGCGCACGCCAGGGAGATCGCGGGTGGGCTCGACGCCTCCGAGCGCATGCCCGTGCGGGTGGTCTTCAAGCCGATCGTGACCACGCCGGAGGAGATCCGGGCGCTCTGCCTGGAGGCGAACGCCACGGCGGGCTGCGCGGGTCTGATCCTGTGGATGCACACCTTCTCGCCGGCGAAGATGTGGATCGGCGGCCTCACCGCGCTGCAGAAGCCCTTCGTCCATCTGCACACGCAGTTCAACCGCGATCTGCCGTGGGGCGCGATCGACATGGACTTCATGAACCTGAACCAGTCGGCGCACGGCGACCGTGAGTTCGGCTTCATCGGCACGCGGATGCGCCTGGAGCGCAAGGTCGTGGTCGGGCACTGGCAGGAGCCGGAGGTGCAGGACCGGCTCGCCGCGTGGATGCGCGCGGTGCGTGGGTGGCACGACTGGCAGGGGGCGAAGTTCGCGCGCTTCGGCGACAACATGCGCTACGTGGCCGTGACGGAGGGCGACAAGGTCTCCGCCGAGATGCGCTTCGGGTACTCGGTCAACGGCTACGGGATCGGCGACCTCGTGGCGCGCATCGACGGCGTGGGCGAAGCCGAGACCGACCGGCTCGTGAGCGAGTACCTGGAGAGCTACCGCGTGGCGCCCGAGCTTCGGCAGGGCGGCGAGCGGCACCAGTCGCTGCGCGACGCCGCGCGCATCGAGCTGGGCCTGCGCGGCTTCCTCCGGGAGGGCGGCTTCAAGGGCTTCACCGACAGCTTCGAGATCCTCCACGGCCTCAAGCAGCTCCCCGGCCTCGCCGTGCAGCGGCTGATGAACGAGGGCTACGGCTTCGGCGCGGAAGGCGACTGGAAGACCTGCGCGCTGCTGCGCGCGATGAAGGTGATGGCCGACGGGCTCCCGGGCGGCACCTCCTTCATGGAGGACTACACCTACGACCTCCATCCCTCGGGCCAGAAGGTGCTGGGCGCGCACATGCTCGAGATCTGCGAGTCGATCGCCGGCGACACGCCCTCGCTGGAGATCCACCCGCTCGGCATCGGTGGTAAGGAGGATCCGGTCCGCCTCGTCTTCACCGCCCCCGCCGGTCCGGCGATCAACGCCTCGATCGTCGACCTCGGCAACCGCTTCCGCCTGCTGGTGAACGAGGTCGACGTCGTCACGCCCGATGAGGACCTGCCCCGCCTCCCCGTCGCCCGCGCGCTCTGGACGTGCCGCCCCGACTTCCGGACGGCC
>DASSTO010000074.1:0-37281 GCA_035707865.1 Longimicrobiaceae bacterium
CGAGTTCTCCCGGTACTGGAGCGCTCCCCCCCCGCGCCGCATCGCCAAGAGGTCGCCGTACGTAACGGTGGAGCCGCCCGTCGCCCACTTGCGGCCGGCCAGATCCGGCGGGACCATGTCGTTCTGGACGATGTCCGGCCAGCCGTCGTTCGTGAAGTCGGCGATGTCGATGCCCATCCCCGCGATGCTCGTGTGCCCGAGCCACTCGCCGGCCCGGTCGGTGAACGTCCCGTCGTGGTTGTTGACGTACAGCACGTCGGGGATCACCATGTCGTTCGAGACGTAGAGATCCGGCCACCCGTCGCGGTTCACGTCCGAGGCCATCACGCCGAGCCCGTAGCCCAGAATCCTCAGGATCCCCGCCTTCTCCGACACGTTCGTGAACGTCCCGCTACCGTCGTTGCGGTAGAGCTGGTCGAAGCCGGCGGGGTCGGCGCCCATCGAAACGGACCGATGCCCCGTCTCGCCGCGGGCGAACTCTCCGGGCGGGTTGCCGAGGAGGAAGAGGTCGAGGTCCCCGTCGCGATCGTAATCGAAGAAGACCGCGTTGGTCGTGAAGCCGGTGTCGGCGATGCCGTAGCGCCCCGCTTCCTCGGTGAAGCGCGGGATGCCGTCCCTGCCCACGCCCCGGTTGACGAAGAGGAGATTCGCCCGCTCGGCCGGTGTGGACGATTCGGGGCCGGAGACGGAGACGTAGATGTCCAGGTCGCCGTCACCGTCGATGTCGACCATGGACACACCGGTCGCCCAGCGGTCCGTCCCGACGCCGGCCCGCGCGGTGACGTCTTCGAAGCGCATACCGCCCCGGTTCAGGTAGAGGCGGCTGGAGACCATGTTCCCGGCGAGATAGATGTCCGGCCGACCGTCGCCGTCGACGTCGCCGATCGCGACGCCCGCGCCATTGTAGATGTAGGGGTCGGTCAGGAGGTCGTGCGAGTCGCTGGTGGTGATGGTGTTGGCGAAGGTGACGCCCGTCCGATCCGGGCTCAGGAGCCGGAACCGCATCCCCTCACGACGGCAGCCCTGCAGGGCGGCGAAGGACAGCAACAGAAGGAATGAACGAACGGGAGAGATCCTGATCATGGGCAGCCCGTCGGACGCGGTTCGGGCGCGGAGTAAGCGGGTGGAACCGCGGAATCCTGCAGGGGGGACGTCACCTCGGCGCGAGGCCGTCGGATTCCGCCAGGCCGGACCGAGGGCGCGGAGTTGCCCGGAGCCCGGCCCGCTGCACGCCGGCGGGGCCCGGATGAGCGCACGGGGCCTGGGAGTGCCCTGAAGCGTAATCGCGGGCAGGATCTCGCGCCAGGGTGGGGGCGGCCGGCGACGCGCCGCGGGCTTCACCTCGGGTGCTCGTCCCCGTGCGGCATCGTCATGGGATGCGCGGGCGCATTCCCGTGCACGTCCGTCGGTGGGCCGGGTCGCATCGGCGCCATCTCGTGATCGCCGCGGGCGCCGTCCATGCGCATCGCGGCGGGGCGGAGATTCAGCCAGACGGCGAAGCCCACCGGTGCGCGTCTGCCGTAGGCGGCCTCCAGCTCGGGGGGCACGACGCTCACCGAGGCCCGCCCGCCGATCCCCGGCACCCATCCCGCCACCGCGGGGAGCTCACGCATGTAGCCGCCCGTCACCTGCGCCACGCCGAAGAGCTCCTCCTCGAAAGCGGACGGGAGGACCAGGTCGTGCCCCGTCTTCTGGACCCACTCCGCGCGCCCGAAGAGGACGTTGCGCCCCAGATCGAGCGTGCTCTCGGCCAGGATCGCCGCGCTGCCCCTACCCTCCTCCACGTTCCGGCCGAGAGCCAGCGTGTTCGACCAGGCGCCGCGCTCCCCGAGCGGGCGCTCGTAGATCGCCGAGGCGGTGTACCGATCCACGTCCACGCCCCCGCCGCTCTCGCCCGGCTCCGCGTCCGTCAGCCGGCCCGCGGACACCTGGAGCGCCCAGTTCTCACCCGGCATGAAGGTGAAGCGGCCCGAGTACGAGTCCAGCGCGGCGAAGTCGAAATCGTAACGGTCCTCGTCCGGCTCGCGCCCGTTGAAGACCGAGGCCTCCGCCTTCCACCTCCGCCCGAAGAGCCCCGCCGTCACCACGCCGAAGCTGATGTGCGAAGCGTCCAGCCAGTGGTGCGAGATCGGCGCGGAAGGGGACGCGATCGCCGAAGGCCGGTGCGGGAAGGCCACCGGCCCCAGTGCCGGCTCCGCGACCGGGCCGCCGTAGAGCTCCACGCCGATACGATCGGTGAGCGCCCGGTCGTACTTCGCCGCCAGCTCCATGAAGAGGTCGTGCGGGTGCTGCCGGTCGTGGATCGGCTCCCCATCGCAGCTCTCCCCGCTCTGCAGCAGCTGCGGAAAGCCGCACTCCCCCACCGTCAGCGGCTCGGCCGAGAGCATCGCCCGCAGCGCCAGATCCCCGCCGCCCAGCGGCCGCCGCGCCATCCCCATCAGCCAGTTCACGCTGCCGAGCTGGGACTCGCCCCGCCCGCCCCCCTCGTCGATGTACTGCAGGAAGACGTTGCCGTGCAGCATCAGCGACCACGACCCCGCCTGCGCGTGGACGGCGTACATCGGCGACGCGTCGGGCAGCCACGAGGTCCCGGAGCCCTCGCGGCTCCGCGCGATCCCGAGTGGACCCGCCACCATGGCGTGGACCGCCATCCCCGTCTCCATCGTGGGGGCAACGGGCACCGTGTCCGCTCGCGGCATCCCCCGCCCACCGTGCTGCGCCGACAGCGGCCCGGCCGCCAACAGCAGCGCCGGCACCGCCACCCAGCTTACCGATCCAACCACGGCACCCTCTCCGGCGTTCGTCGTGAGCGACCATTGTGGACGGCCGACCACGATTGTAATATACCCCCAGCCCCTATACAAGTGGGGAGCGATCGCCGATGCACGGCCCCGTCCTTGCCGCCCGGGCGGTGGGGCATGAAGGGCGGCGGAATCCCACGAGCGACGAGCCCGACGAATGAACGCCGACCGGAGGGGGGCGATGGAGCCGCACGCGCACCATCACCAGCACGGAAGCGAGGCGCGGGAGCACCCGGAGGAGGCACACTCCGCCGGCGGGCACGACAAGCACGCGGGCCACAGCGTGGGGATGTTCCGCCGGCGGTTCTGGATCTCGCTCGCGCTGACGATCCCGACGCTGGTCTGGGGCCACATGCTCTGGGACGTGGTCGGCGGGCACCCGCCTGCGTTCCCCGGCTCGCCCTGGATCGCTCCCGTTTTCGGGACGGTCGTCTTCCTCTACGGCGGCCTCGTCTTCCTGCGGGGCGCGGTGCGCGAGCTGAAGGACCGCCTCCCGGGCATGATGACGCTGATCTCGCTGGCGATCACGGTCGCCTTCGTCTTCAGCGTGGTCGTCACACTGGGCTACCGGGGGATGCCGCTCTGGGAGGAGCTGGCCACGCTGGTGACGATCATGCTCCTGGGCCACTGGATGGAGATGCGCTCGATCTCGCAGGCGCAGGGCGCGCTCCACGAGCTGGCGAAGCTCCTCCCCGGCACCGCCGAGCGCATCGTGGGCGAGCGCACCGAGGCGGTTCCCATCTCCGAGCTGAATGCCGGGGACCGCGTGCTGGTGCGGCCGGGGGCGAGCATACCCGCCGACGGGGTGGTGCGCGAGGGCTCAAGCGCCGTGAACGAGTCGATGATCACGGGTGAGAGCCGGCCGGTGGAGAAGCGCCCGGGTGACGAGGTGATCGGCGGGACGGTGAACGGCTCCGGCTCGCTGCGCGTGGAGGTCACGAGGACGGGGGAGAGCACCGCCCTCGCCGGGATCATGCGGCTGGTCGCGGAGGCGCAGGGATCGCGCTCCCGCGCGCAGGCACTCGCCGATCGCGCCGCCTTCTGGCTCACGGTCGTGGCCCTCGGCTCGGCGGTTCTCACCCTGGTCGCCTGGCTCCTTCTCGGCGCCCCGGGTGACTACGTGGTCGAGCGGGTGGTGACGGTGCTCGTGATCGCCTGTCCCCACGCGCTGGGCCTCGCGATCCCGCTGGTCATCGCCATCTCGACCACGCTGGGCGCGCGGAGCGGCCTGCTGGTCCGCGACCGCCGCGGCCTGGAGGAGGCGCGCAACCTCGACACCGTGGTCTTCGACAAGACGGGCACCCTCACGCTGGGCGAGCACCGGGTGGTGAGCCTCGCCACCACGGACGGGCTCTCGCCCGACGAGGCGCTGCGCCTGGCGGCCGCGGTCGAGGCGGACTCCGAGCACCCGGTCGCCCGGGCGATCGTGCGGAGCGCGCAGGAGCGAGGGCTCGCCGTCCCGCGCGCCGCGGGCTTCCAGGCGCAGCCCGGCCGCGGTGTGAGCGCCACCGTGGAGGGCAGGGCGCTGCGGGTGGGCGGTCCGAACCTGCTCTCCGGGCTCGGGCTCACCCCCGACCCGCGGCTGCTCCGCGCCGCGGAGGAGAACTCCGCCGCCGGCAGCGGATCGCTCTACCTGGTGGCGGACGGGCGCGTCCTCGCCGTCTTCGCCGTCGCGGACGCCATCAGGCCGGAATCACCCGAGGCGGTGCGGCGGCTGCACGAGCAGGGGGTCCGGGTCGTCATGCTCACCGGCGACACGGCGGCCGTGGCCGAGGCGGTCGCGAAGGAGCTGGAGATCGACACCGTCTTCGCGCAGGTGCTCCCGGACCGCAAGGCGGCGAAGATCGAGCAGTTGCAGGCGGACGGACGTCAGGTGGCGATGGTGGGCGACGGGGTGAACGACGCGCCCGCGCTGGTGACCGCCGACGTGGGCATCGCCATCGGCGCCGGGACGGAGGTGGCGGTGGAGGCGGGCGACGTGGTGCTCGTGCGAAGCGACCCGCGCGACGTTTCACGCATCATCGCCCTCTCCCGCGCCACGTACCGGAAGATGGTCCAGAACCTCTGGTGGGCGGCGGGTTACAACATCGTCGCCCTCCCGCTCGCGGCCGGCGTGCTGGAGCCGGCGGGCATCGTGCTCAGTCCCGCGGTGGGCGCCGTGCTGATGTCTCTCTCCACGATCGTCGTGGCGGTGAATGCACAACTACTCCGGCGCACCGCGCTGTAGCGCCTGCGCCACCACCCTCCAGAGACTCCCGAAGATGACCGACCTGCCGATCGCACCGGGTGAGCCGACCCCGCCCATCACGCGGCGCGGCTTCGTGCTCGCGCTGGTCCCCCTCGCCCTCGCCGCCGCTTCCTGCGCCCGCGCCGCGGAGGCCCAGCCGCTGGTCACCGTGTACAAGACCCCCACCTGCGGCTGCTGCAAGGGCTGGGTGGCGCACCTGCGGGAGAGCGGCTTCGAGGTGAAGGCGATCGATCTGGAGGACCTCACCTCCATCAAGCGCCAGCGGGGCGTGCCCGACGCGCTCGCCGCATGCCACACGGCGATCGTGGACGGCTACACGATCGAGGGGCACGTCCCCGCGGACGTCATCCGCAAGCTGCTGAAGGAGCGCCCGCCCGTGCTCGGGCTCGTCGTGCCGGGCATGCCCGCCGGCTCGCCGGGAATGGAGAGCGCAACGCCGGAGCACTACGAGGTCTACACCTTCGACCGGAGCGGTCCGAAGGCGATCTATGCGGCGCGGTGACGTCGTGGCCGGGGACGCGGGCGCCGGAGCGTGCGTGAGCCGGGCCGGGAAAGGGCGAGGGTGACCGGGCGCGCCTCCCTCAGCCGCTTCGCCTGGCTGTCGATCGCGGCCGCCGTCTGCACGATCGTGCTCAAGGGAGGGGCGTATCTCCTCACGGATTCCGTGGGGCTCCTCTCGGACGCGGCCGAGTCGCTGGTGAACCTGCTCGCGGCCGTCATGGCCCTCGCCATGCTCGTCGTCGCCGCACGGCCGCCGGACGAGGAGCACGCATACGGCCACGGGAAGGCGGAGTACTTCGCCAGCGGCTTCGAGGGCGCGCTGATCCTGGTGGCGGCGGTGAGCATCGGGTGGGTCGCGATCCGCCGGCTGGTGGATCCACGGCCCCTCGAAGCGGTCGGAGAGGGGCTCGTGATCTCCGTGATCGCCTCGGTCGTGAACCTGGCGGTCGCGCGCGTGCTGTTCCGCGCGGGGCGCGAGAACGACTCCATCACTCTGGAGGCCGACGCCCAACACCTGATGACGGACGTCTGGACGTCGGGCGGCGTCCTGGTCGGGGTCGGTCTCGCCGCCCTCACGGGCTGGGACCGTCTCGATGCGCTCATCGCGCTGGTCGTCGCGCTCAACATCGTGCGCATGGGCGTGGACCTCCTCCGTCGATCCGCGCTCGGCCTCCTCGACACCGCCCTGCCGGAACAGGAGCGGACCGTGCTCAACGGCGTGCTCGAGAGCTACCTGCCGCGCGGCGTGCATTACCACGCGATCCGGACGCGCCAGGCGGGGGCGCGCCGCTTCATCTCCTTCCACGTCCTGGTCCCCGGGACCTGGAGCGTCCAGGACGGTCACCGACTGCTGGAGGAGATCGAGGACCGCGTCCGCGCCGCCATCCCGGCGAGCACCGTCTTCACGCACCTGGAGCCGATCGAGGATCCCGTCTCGTGGGACGACGTTCACCTGGACCGGGGGTAGCGGGGACTTTCGCCAGCGAGAGCGCGGTCCAGAAGAGCAGGAGCGCACCGACGGGGTGCAGGGCCGAGACCGCGCGCGAGTGCAGCAGCACCGGGAGCGAGCCCACGGTGGCGTACTGCGCGAAGAGGAGCACGTTCAGCAGCAGCGCGAGCACTCTCGCACGGCGCGGGAGGGCGCGAGAGAAGGCGAGGATCAGGAGGAGCGGCGCGGTCCACTCGAAGGCGTGCACGAAGGCGCGGTGCCGCGCCCACCACAGCGGTCCCGAGAAGACGCCCATCCCCGCCAGGAAGACCTGGATCCCGATCGCCGCGAGGAAGAGCCAGGCCCCCACGCGCACCGCGCGCGCCGCCGGCGCGTCCCACCGGCGGAGCGGGCGGCGCGCGCCGGCGGGCGCCTCCCGGGCGTCCCTCGGTGGTCCTTCTGTCAAATCCGTGCTCAACGCCTGCCTCCCGGTGGTAGCGCTTCCCGTGGAGCCCCCAGCGTACGTGGTCACGCGGCTCCGCGCCAGTCACCGGCAGCCCGGGGCGGTCCGCTATCGCTCCGCCCCCAGGGCGATGCGTATCGCGCGGGCAGTGGTGCCCGGCGCGTGCTCGGCGGCAAACCGTACGAGCCGCTCGTGCAACCCCTCGCTTCCGGCCTCGACGTCGGCCGGGGAAGGAGCCTCGATCACCCGGAGCGTGCCGGTCCGGTTGCTGGCCTCGTGCTCCGCGCTCCCGTCGTCACGTCGGCGGAAGCGCAGCGACACGATGGCATCGCCGACGCGGACGTGGTGCAGCGTGACGTCCGGGAGCCACGCGGGGAGCCTCGGCCGGACCAGCGCCAGCGCACGCGCCGCGGCGAACGGCTGGATCCCGAGCTGGATCTGCACGAACTGCACGGTCGCGCTCGCGCTCCACGCCTGGGGCGCGTTCGCCTGTGGGTACACCCCCGGCGGCTCGCCGGGCGTGCGTGCGTGGCCGGCGAGCGCTTCCGGCAGACGCAGGCGCGCGAAGTGACGTGATGCGTCGATCATCGCCGCGACGAGGTGATCGACGTGCTCGTCGAGGCCGACGGCGTAGAGCTGCTCGTCTTCCATCCAGAAGAGATCGTTCACCCGCTCGTAGACACGGCGCGCCTCGACGAGGCGGCGCTCGGCCGCCCCGTCGTCGCCGAGCACGAGCAGGATCTCGGCCGCGCGCTCGAAGGCGCCGGCGACGAGCAGGTTGCTGGACTCCATCCGGGTGCGGGCGCCGCGCCACTCCTCGCGCACCGCGGCCCGATCCGCGATGGTCGGTGCATCGGTGCCGAGCCGGTTTCGCCACCCGCCGTCCACGAGCGAGCCGAAGCCGAGCGTCGCCCGCCATTCGCCGCGCGGCGCCAGACGGATGGGGAAACGGAGCGCACGCCCGGTCGTCCCACCGGAGCGTCGTATCTCCGAACGACTCGTTCGTGGCGCCGATCGCCATCAGGTCGGCGAAGTCGCCGTCCCGCCCGGGCGCGGGACGGCGAGGTGTGCGAGCCAGCGATTGTCGTCGCTCGTCGCGTCCAGCGGCGAGGTTCCTGCGGTCGTAGGGAACGCTCGCGGTCAGCGGTACGGAACGAGGGTGACCGCGGGGCGCCTGCGGCGTGTACGGAGAATCCACGGGCAGGGATCGTGCCTCGGCCACGGCGGCCGCGGCGCCGGGACCGACGTGGGAACCGTTCGCGCGAAGCCGTGGCTCGCCGGGGTGGAGGCGCTCCTCCGGGCTCCATCTCGCCCGTGATCCGGGGCATCTCTCGCCGCACAGCCGGGAGGCAGTCATGCGGGTCGGGGCACTCCTTCTCGCGGCGATCGACCACGGATGCACCCGGGCGGGGCATTGATGCGTCCGCGCACTCACGTGGCGGCGGCGGGAGCGCTCGCACTCCTGGCCACGGGCGCGTGCCTGGCACGACGAGCGCCGCGCCCGCCCGCCCCACCGGACTGCGGCTCGACGAACGGCGCGGTGGCCGCGACTCCCCGTCCGACCACCCCGAACCCGCCCGCGGCCTCCCCGCCCCTGCGGGTCGTCGCCGACGTCCCGCTCCCGGGCCCGGCGGTTCGCTTCGACTACCAGAGCGTGGACCCGGCCGCGGGGAGGCTCTACGTCGCGCACATGAACGCGGGCACGCTGCTGGTGTTCGACACCCGCGCCCGCCGCGTAATCGCCGACCTCCCGGGCTTTCCGTCGGTGCACGGTGTCCGGGCCGTGTCCGAGCTGGGGAAGGTCTACGCGTCGGTGACGGGGCGAAGGGAGGTCGCGGTGGTCGATGCGGCCTCGCTCCGGACCGTCGCCCGCCTCGGCCCGATCCGCTATCCGGACGGGATCGCCTACGCGCCGGGCTCAAAACGGATCTACGTCTCCGATGAGTCCTCCGCGGGTCGTGAGCTGGTGATCGACGGCACCACGGATCGGGTGACGGAGACCATCGCGCTGGGAGGGGAGGCCGGGAACACCGTCTACGACCCGGGCTCCCGTTGCGTGCTGGTGGCCGTGCAGACGCGAAACCAGGTGGTCGCGATCGACCCGCGAGACGACAGCATCATCGGGCGCTACGCACTGGAGGGGGCGAGCCACCCGCACGGACTCGCTGTCGATCCTGCCCGGCGCCTGCTTTTCGTGGCGAACGAGGGGAACGCCACCCTGTCGGTGGTGGATCTGAACCGTATGCGGGTGCTCTCGAAGCACCGCGTCGGGGAGGATCCGGACGTCCTCGCCTTCGACCCGGGGCTCGGTCGCCTCTACGTGGCCGCGGAGTCCGGCACGGTATCCGTCTTCCGCGTGCAGGGCCGGGAGCTGGTCCGGGAGGGAGACCTCCGGATGCCGCACGCGCATACCGTGGCGGTGGACCCGAGCACGCACCTCGTCTACTTCCCCCTGCAGAACGTGAACGGCCGGCCGGTGCTCCGGATCATGGCTCCGTAGCCGATCCGCCCCCTTCTGCCCGGGACGCCGGCCGTCGAACGGCAGCCGGTCTACTCCCTCGCGCGGCTCGCTCTCGGGCCGGCTCGCCGCCTCCGTGGGAACGGCACGCCGGCCGCACGCGCTCGTGGCGGAGGGATGATCCGCGCGATACGAGCGCGTCAGCGGTACCCCGCCGCCTGCATCTCGAAGAGCTCCGAGTAGGCGCCGCCCCGGGCGACGAGGATCTCGTGCGTGCCCTCCTCCACCACCCGGCCGCCGCCCAGGACGAGGATCCGGTCGGCCATGCGCACGGTGGAGAAGCGGTGGGAGATGATGATCGCCATCCGCCCCTCCATGAGTTCGCTGAAGCGCAGGAAGACCTCGTATTCGGCGCGCGCGTCGAGCGCGGCGGTCGGCTCGTCGAGGATCAATAGCTGCGCCTCGCGCATGTAGGCGCGCGCGAGGGCGACCTTCTGCCATTCCCCGCCCGAGAGCTCCACGCCGCCGGCGAAGCGGCGCCCGAGCATCTGCCGGTACCCGCTCGCGAACCGCGGGAGCAGGCTGCTGGCCAGCGAGCGCTCGGCCGCCGCCGTGATGGGCGCGAGCACCTCTCGCGGGTGGACTGCCTCCGCCTTCGCTTCGTTCAGCGCCTCGATGTAGCCGCGCGCCATCTCGATCTCGCCCGCGCCCACGTTCTCGTCGAAGCGCAGGTCGTAGCGCACGAAGTCCTGGAAGATGACGCCGATGGCCCGACGGGCGGAGGCGAGGTCGTACTCGCGCAGGTCGCGGCCGTCGAGGAGGATGCGCCCCTCCGTGGGGTCGTAGAGCCGGGCGATGAGCTTGGTGAGCGTCGTCTTCCCCGCGCCGTTCTCGCCCACCAGCGCCACGCGCTCGCCCGGGCGGATCTCGAAGCTGACATGGCGCACCGCCCAGCGCTCGCTCCCCTCGTAGCGGAAGCCCACGTCCTCGAATACGAACCCCCGCTGGATGGCCGCGGGACCGGCAGCGCGCCGGGCCGGCTGGAGACGGTCGGACGCAGGTCGAAGAAGGCGAAGAGGTCGCCGAGGCTGAGGCTCTGCGCGTAGATGTCGCTCGCCGCCAGCAGGAGCCGCTGGATGAGGTCGCGGCTGCGCATGAAGGCGCCCGCAAGGAAGGTGAGCGTTCCCACGCTGATCGCCCCGACGACCGCGCGGCGGAGGATGATGACGTAGGCGGCGTAGTAGCCCAGGGTGGCGGGCACCGAGAGGAGTCCGCTCGCCGTCGCCTTCCGCACCGAGAGGCGCGCATTCTCCTCGTAGTAGCGCTGGGCGAGGGCGCCGTAGCGCTCGGCGAGCCACGGCGCGAGACCGAACATCTGGACCTCCTTGGCCGTCTCGTCGCTCGCGCCCACGTAGCGCAGGTAGTCCAGCTCGCGGCGCTCCGGCGTGCGCCGGAAGAGGAGCGAATAGCTGAGCGCGGCGAAGTGGGTCTCGCCCAGGAAGCTGGGGACTACGGCGAGCGCCAGCAGGAGGAGGAGCCCCGGGCTGTACGCGACGAGCGCGGCGGCCAGCGTGGCCAGGGTGATGGCGTCCTGCGCCATCCCGAAGAGCTGGGAGAGGAGGCCGATCCGGCCGGTCGTCTGCTGGCGCGCCCGCTCGAGGTGGTCGTACGTCTCCGGGTCCTCGAACTGCGCGAGGTCCAGCGTCGCGGCGTGCGCCATGATGCGCACGCTCACGTGGTTCGAGAAGAGGTCGCCCAGGAGCGACTCGACGAGCGACGAGGCACGCGCCAGGAGCTCGCCGCCCAGGACGACGCTCAGCTCCAGGGCGACGTGCTCCCACAGCCGCCCCACGCTTCCGCCGGTCGCGGCGCGCACGACGTCGTCGATGATGAGCTTCCCCACCCACAGCGTCGCGACCGGCACCACGCCGCGGGCGAGGCGCAGGAGCACCATCGCAGCCGTGTAGCCCCTGTGCGACTCCCAGACCAGGCCGAGGAGCTTGGGCAGCGCCCGCAGTGCCTGGAGCTTCTCGCGCCAGCTCTGCGGGGCCTCCGGCGGCGCCTTGAAGGGCCTCCCGTGCGGGCCCGTCACCACGCCACCACCGCCTTCATCCGAGCCACGCGCACGAGCAATCGATCATTCCTTCTACCGGTTGGCAGGAGAGCTTGAAATCCGCTCCTCTGCCGACCCCGCACCCGCGCGCTGGTTCCCCTGCGATCGCCCCCGCGAGTCTCAGCCCCGCCTCACCGCCTGGCGAGCCCGTGCGGTCCGTGCCCGTCGTGGTCGCCGTGCCCGTGACCTCCCTCGCCGTGATCGCCCGACGGCTGGTTCACCGGTAGCCCGCTCGGCACGCGGTCGGGGACGAGGCGCGAGAGGTCGCGCGCCGCGGGGTCGGTGAGCGACTCCAGGTACGCGGTGAGGTCGTCCACCAGCTCGGGCGAGAGCACCACGCCGTCCAGCAGGGGATCTCGTTGCTGGAGCACCGCCCACTTGTCGTCGAGCACCGTGCCCCGCAGGTCCGGCTCGAGCTGCGAGGGGTCGTAGGCGAGGAGCTTCTGGTCCGAGTCGCTGTAGTGCTCGACGAAGTCGCGGAGCGAGGCGTAGGCGCCGTCGTGGCCGTAGGGCGCGGTGAGCTCCACGTTGCGCAGCGGCGTGGTGCGGAAGCGGTACCGGTCGGCGGCGTCGCCGGTCACGTTCTCGCGGCCGTAGTCGTCGCGCAGCGAGAGGCCCTCGCCCTGGCCGGGCCCGATCTGCGCCACGGCGACGTCGTGGAACCTGTCGTCGCTGAAGGTCGGTCCGTTGTGGCACTGCGAGCATTTGAGGGTGAGGAACGACCGCGCCCCCTCCAGCTGCTGCGCGGTCAACGCCCCGTCCGAGCCGGCGAGGAACCGGTCCCAGGGCGAGTGGTTGAAGGTGAGGTCCTGGACGATGAAGGCGGCGATCGCGTTCGAGGCGTAGGCGAAGTTCATCTCACCGAAGCGCTTGCCGGGGTAGGCCCTCTCGAACATCCGGCGGTACTCGGGGACCCGCCCGAGCCGGCGCATCAGGCCGGCCCAGATCGCCGTCGCGTCGTCGTCGGGAATGGCGGAGAGCTCGTTGCCCGACTGGCCGCGCATCTCGGTGCGGGCGAGGACCGGGAACATCGGCTGCGCGGAGAGCGCGCCGAACTCCATCACGCGCTGCATCGCGGGCGTCAGCTGCGCACCGGCGGGCGTGTGGAAGCGGCCGTGCTCGTCGACCTCGACGCGCCCGTCCCAGAACATGTGCTTCAACCCCGTCAGGTCGAAGAGTGCCGGTGCGTTGCGCGGGATGAACGTCCCGTCGGGGTGCGTGCGGTCGGGGCCGAAGCCGCTGCCGCCCGCGCCGATCGAGAGGCTCCTGCCGTCACTCGTCGAATACTTCGGCATGTGACAGGTCATGCAGGAGACGTCGTGGTTGCCGCTCAGGATGGGGTCGAACGCCAGCGCCTGCCCCAGCCGGACGAGCGCCGGCCGGATGTGGGCCGGGCGCTCGAGGGGCGTGATCCCGCGCTCGGCGGCGAGCATGCGCACCAGCTCGGGCGTCGTGCCGCCGGTCATGGTCGCGACGTCCAGGGACTTCGAGGGTTGGGGGCGGTCGGGCACGGTCGGCTGGTCGGCGCAGCCGAGCGCCGCGAGGGCTGCGCCGAGCGTGGCGACGAGAGCCACCCGGGTTCGGTGCTGCATGGAGTCCTCCGGAGGAGTTCGTGGCCGGGTCGTGGTGAGCGGTCCTGTTACTGAGCAGATCGTAAACGGGGCACGAAACCCGACAGGAGGGCCTCCGCGGTCGCGCGGAGCGCCTCCGCACGTCAGACTGGCGGGCGCGTTGCGCGCCGCGTATGCTGGGACGTCCCCAGCGGAGATCGACGATGGGTGCCATGGATCGCGATCGCTGGCGCGTGCTCGGGCCACTCCTCGACCACGCGCTGGAGCTCTCGGCGGAGGAGCGGGAGTCGTGGCTCGGCGACCTGCGAGAGAGCTCACCCGAGCTCGCCGAGGAGATCACGACGCTGCTCTCGGGCGAGTACAGCGCCGACCGGAGCGGCTTCCTCGCCGAGCCGCTCGGCGGGACGCTCGAAGGGCTGACGCTCGGCGCCTACACGCTCGTGCGCCCGCTCGGGCAGGGCGGCATGGGGAGCGTCTGGCTCGCGCGCCGCAGCGATGGGCGCTTCGAGGGGCGTGCCGCCGTCAAACTCCTCAACCTCGGCCTGCTGAGCCCCGCGGGCGAGGCTCGCTTCCGGCGCGAGGGCTCGGTGCTCGCCCGCCTCACCCATCCCGGTATCGCGCGGCTCCTCGACGCCGGCGTCACGCCCGGCGGCCAGCCGTACCTCGTCCTCGAGTACGTCGACGGCCAGCGGATCGACCGCTACGTCCAGGAGCGCGGCCTCTCCACCGAGGCGCGCGTGTCGCTCGTCCTCGACGTCCTCGCCGCGGTGGGTCACGCGCACGCCAACCTGATCGTCCACCGCGACCTCAAGCCGTCGAACATCCTCGTCACGCCGGGCGGCGCGGTGAAGCTGCTCGACTTCGGCATCGCCAAGCTGCTGAACGAGGGCGTGGCCGACGCGGGCGAGGCGCTGACCGCCGCGAGCGCGCACCCGATGACGCCGGAGTACGCCGCGCCCGAGCAGCTATCGGGCGGCGCGATCACCACGGCCACCGACGTCTACGCGGCGGGCGTGCTCCTCTACCTGCTCCTCTCCGGCCGGCACCCCACCGCCGCGGACCGGCGGGCGTCGGCCGACGCGGTGCGCGCGATTCGCGACGTCGAGCCCGCGCCGCTCGGACTGGGCGATCTCGACACCGTCCTCGGCCAGGCTCTACGCAAGGACCCTCACCTGCGCTACCGGACGGTCGAGGCCTTCGCGGACGACCTCGGCCGCTGCCTGCGACACGAGACGGTGAGCGCGCGGCGCGACTCGCTCGCCTACCGCGCGCGGAAGTTCGTGCGCCGGCACCGCGCGGGCGTGACGACCGCGGCGGCGGTACTCGCGACGCTGGTCGCCGCGACCGCCTTCTCGCTCGTGCAGATGCGCAACGCGCAGCGGCAGCGCGACGCCGCGCTCGCGGCCCGGGAGGGGGCGGACGCCCAGGTCGAGTTCCAGCAGCTGCTCTTCTCCAGCTTCGGCGACGGGCGCGTCACCATGCGGGAGATCGTCGACCAGGGCGGCGAGCTGCTGCGGAACGAGTACGGCGGCCACCCGGCCGTCGCGGCGCGGATCGCCGAGACGCTCGCCGACCAGTACGCCGAGCTGGGTGCGTTCGACCGCGAGGCCGCGATGCTGACTCGCGCGGAGTCGCTCGCGGTGGCGGGCGGCGCCCCCGATGCACTGCTGCGGAGCCGCTGTGCGCTCGCCGTCAACTTCCAGAAGCGGGGGCTCACCGCGAGGGCGTCGGCGCTGCTCGACAGCATCCAGCCGCGGATCGAGGCCGCGGCGCCGGTCGACGAGGCCGACTGCCTGAGCAGCCGTGGCGAGGTGGAGCTGCTCCGCGGCCAGTACGACAGCGCGGTGACGCCCGCGCTGCGCGCGGAGAGGCTCGTCGAGGGGCTGGGCATGCGGGCCGGCGCGCCCGAGTACATCGGCATTCTGAACCTCGCCGCCAACGCTCTGGAGAACGTGGACCGGGGGCGCGAGGCGCTCGGGATCTACCGCCGCCTGGCCGCGGTGATGGACAGCACGGGCCGCGACCGCAGCAGCACCCGCAACGTCATCCGGAACAACATCGGCATCGACTTCACCGACCTGGGCGAGATGACGACGGCCCTGCCGATCCTCCACGAGGCGGTCGAAGAGTTCCTCCGCACCGACACCACCGGGTACGTCCATCCGGCGATCCTGATCAACTACTGCAAGACCGCCCTCTTCCTCGCCCGGCTGGACTCCGCCGGGACCTGGTACGAGCGCCTGTACCGGGAGTCGCTGCCGACGAAGGACCCGGCGATGGAGGACGGCGCGTACGGCATGGCCGAGGTGGAGCTCGCCCGCGGCCGGCTGGCGGAGGCCGAGCGCTGGATCGCGGAGGAGAAGCGCGTGAACGCGCTCCTGCCCGACCCGCGGCCGGCGACCGGCCTGATCCTGGACGCGGCGCTCACGCACGCCCGGGGCGACGCCCCCGGCGCGCTGGCGATGTACGCGCGCGCACTGCGGATCATGGGATACGACGGCGGGAAGCGGCCGTTCGGCATGCGGCCGGTGCTCGTCCGCGCGGCCGAGGCGGCGCTCGACGCCCGCGCGCCCGCCCGGGCCCTGGAGTACGCACGGGCCGCGCACGGCATCGCGACCGCGGACTCGCTCACCGAGACCCGCAGCGCCTACGTGGGGGAGGCGCGGCTCCTCGAGGCGCGCGCGCTGCTGGCGAGTGGCGACACGGCCGCCGCGCGGACGGCGGCCGGGCTCGCGCTCGCGGGGCTGAGGTACGGCGCCGGCGCCGACCACCCGCGGACGCGCCAGGCCGCGGCGCTGCTGGCCACGCTGCGACCCCGGCCGAAGGCGGCGTCCGCCCGTCAGGCGAGAGCGGACCTCCCGTAGTGCCCACGCCTAGCCTCCGGCGCCGGCCGCGGGGCCCTCGTCCGCGATCGAGCGGTGGAGCAGCAGCCGCGCCTTCCGCCAGTCGCGCTGCACCGTGCGGTCGGAGACGCCCCGCAGCTGCGCGATCTCGGCGAAGGAGAAGCCGCAGAAGAAGTGCAGGTCCACGAGCTCGGCGAGCGCCGGATCGAGCGCGGCGAGCTCGTCGACCGCGTCCCCGAGCCGCTCCAGCTCCTCCGACCAGCGCACCGCCTCGGCCGACGGCGGCTCGTCCCCCACCAGGGTGACCTCGAGCTGGCGGCCGCGCTTCCGGGCGCGGCGGCGGCGCGCGTAGTCGATCGCCAGCCCGCGCATGGCCCGCGACGCGTAGGCGAGGAAGCGGGGCTGGCTCGCGAAGGAGACGTCGTCGCGTCCCGCGATCCGCAGATACGCCTCGTGCAGCAGCGTCGTGGCCCCGAGCGTGGCCGTGCTCCCGGCGCGCCGCAGGTGGTGCTCGGCGAGCCGGTGGAGCTCCTCGTAGAGCAGCGCGAAGAGATGGTCCGCGGCTTCGGGGTCGGCTCCGTCGGCACGCCGGACGAGTGCGTCGAACTCGGTCTCCACGACCGCCCCTCCGGAATCAGAGAGACACGATGAAGGCGTCCTCGCGGAGCTCCTTCACCCCGCGCGCGGCAAGGCCCTCGTCCGTCCTGGACTCGCTCGCCAGCAGGCGAACGTCGCCGCGGCGGCCGTAGAGACGCTCCACCTCGGAAGCGGGGACGGAAAAGGGCGGGCCCTCCATCTGCGCCTGCGGGTAATCGAAGGTCAGCAGCAGCATCCGCGTTCCGGAAGGAAGGACATCGGCCAGGTGGGCCGCGTAGCTCTCCCGCATCGCCGGCGGCAGGGCGACGAGCGCCGCGCGGTCGTAGACCGCTTTCACCCCCACCACGTCCTCCGCCGTCAGGTCGAAGACGTTGCCGCACAGGAGGCGGATGCCGCCGGTCTCGTACGCTTCGAAGCCTCCCTGCCGCCGCCGCTCCGGGACGACGCCGCTCTCGGAGAAGAACGCCTCGACCGCCAGCGGGCTGAGCTCCACCCCGAGCACCGGGTGGCCCTGCGACCGGATCCATCGCATGTCCCCGCTCTTGCCACAGAGCGGCACGAGGACCGCGTCGCCCGCCGCCAGCCCGAGCTCCGGCCAGAAGCGCTGCAGCTGGGCGTTCACACTCCGCTGGTGGAACCCGATCTTCCGCTGGTTCCAGGATTCGAGCCAGAATTTCTCTTCCACTACCCCCTCCATCGGCTATGGCGAATTTCCCGCGGCACTGCGCGGCCCGAAGGCCTCGAGGCCCGGAGTGCACCGGACGTGAGCCCACGGACGCTCAGCCGCGGTACGGGCCCTCCGGCTCGTAGACCTCGCCCTCGAGATCGCTCAGCTTCTCCTGCAGCGAAGCACATGCATCGCGGACGCCCTGGTTGTAGACGGCGGGGCCGAGGGCGGCCACGAAGAAGTCCAGCAGCCCCTCCGCGTGGAAGTCACTCAGCGGCTGGTCGAAGGCGTCCTCATAGTACTGCCTCAGGGTATCGAGCACCTGCGCCCGGCGCTCGTCGGAGAGGCGGATGCGCATCGGAGACTCGGAAGAACGATCTCTCATCGGAGCCCGGATTGAAGTGAGTCCAGCAGATGCCGGGTGTGGAGGTGCAGGGCCCCTCGAGGACCCACCCCGACGTGGGGCTCGAGCCGTCGAACTCCTTGAGCACGGCTGAGATCGCTCGGCGGAGAGGATCCATGGGTACCGATCCGTTGGAGAATCAGGAAGTCGTCCGGGGGGCGTCTCTGCGATCTTCGCGCTCCTTCCGGAGGAACGGCGTGAAGGCGATTCCGAGCAACAGCCCTTCCGGACTGAGGAACCGGCTGACGGTCTGGCCCCAAGGCTCTGTCTTGTTCTCGACGAGCATTCGGTACCCCCGCCGTTCGAGCACCGCCGTGGCCTGTTCGACGTCTTCGACATCGAACTCCAGCCAGGCCTGAGGGACGGGTATCTCAGCCGGCCATGACTCGGTGCCGAAGCAGGAGTACGCGGCCTGCGAAAGCGGCCAGAGAGCGAACGTCTTCGCGCCCTCCAGGGATTCCGTGTGAAGATAGCCGCCGCCTTCTTCCTTGAGCGGGATCCCGAGACTCTCACCGTAAAGCGCCCTGCTCTGCGCCCGATCCGCGACGATCGGGCCGAACCCTGCGATGAAGAGGACCTCGACGTCTCCTGGTGGTTGCATGGTGCCTCCGATCGAGTAGTGGATCGAGATCCCGTTCCCGGAGAGTAGCGCAGGAGCTGCGGCATGCGCCAGCGTCCGAGAGGGTGGCCGGCCCTGCACCCCCTGCAAGCCGGCGTCAGGCCAGGGTGCGGCGGTAGCGCTCCAGGATGTAGTCCCAGCCCTGCGCAGAAGCCATCGCCGCACGATAGGCCTCCGCACCGCTGCCGTGACGCGAGAAGCCGCGGTGCTCGAACTCCACCCGCGTACCCTGCGTCTCCTCCGCGAGGAAGCACATCTCGATCTCACTCGCCCTCTCCGGGTCGGGCTCTGGCGTGCGGCTCGGGCTGATCTGCCAGGAGAGCACGAGCCGCTCCGACGGGTGCCACTGCAGCACACGGCCGAAGTCGCAGCGGAAGCCGTGCGGTCCCCGTTCGAAGCAGGCACCGCCCGGGTGGGGCTCCAGGCCGATCCACTGCAGCACCGGGCCCGACCACGTGTACTCCGCCGGCCACCAGCGGGAGAAGTCCTGGGTGAAGACGCGGAACGCCTCGTCGGGTGCGACTGGAACGGAGAACGAGCGTCGGATTCGGTCGTCTGCCATCACAGGGAGATGGTGAAGGGCGCAACGGCCCTCGGGTACAGGGGGGCAGGGCGGCACCGTCACGAGAGAGTAGCGCAGCGGCTGCGGCGTGCGCCAGAGTCTCCAACCGTGCGGTACGCTGCCAAGCTGCGCACGAACGCACGCTGGAGCGTCGCATCCGTTTCGAAGCGATCCGCCGTAAGGGTGCGGCTCTGGTCCACGAGATAGTCTGCCTCGGCCAGGATGTGGCGGAGATAGTCACGCGGCTCGAAGGACATCGGCCGCTTCCGCGAGAATGTGGGGGCCGATGTAGGGCGAGAGCGCCTCGGTCGTGACCAGCTCCACCGGGCGCTCCAGTACATACTCCAGGAGATCGGCCAGAGCCATGAACCGATCGAGGCTCTTCTCCCCGGGCGTGAACTCCACGAGGAGATCCACATCGCTGTCGGGGCGAGCTTCGTCCCGGAGCACGGAGCCGAAGAGGGCAAGCCGGCGCACGCCGAGACGCCGGATCTCGCTCTCGACCCTCTGCAGGCGCGAGACCGCCTCCTCACGAGAGAGTGCGCTTGGGCTCACGGGCGGCAATCTACGACCCGTGCTTGGAGAAGGCCAGCGGCTCGGGGCCCAACATCCCCCGGGTTCAGCGCTACAGAATGCGTCAGCCTTTCCTACCGTGCCGCGCCCTGCATCCCCGGCAAGCCGTGGTCAGGCGGGCGGCTCGATGGTGCATGAAGTCTAGGGGTGAATCGTCTCGTGCCGCTGGAGCATCTCGATGAACTGAGCAATTCTCTTGGCACGCGTCTCGGGGCGCTTCGCGGTCTGAATCCGAAACAGGATCGCATACCGGTTTGCACCCTTGAGAGTGGAGAAGAACTCGTTCGCCTCCGGATTGCCGGCGAGCGCATTCTGAAGGTCCGCCGGTATGCTCGCGGTGCTCTGTGAGTCATAGGCGGCCTCCCAGCGGCCATCTGCCTTCGCCTGCTCCACCGCCCGGAGTCCGGCTGGATGCATGCGTCCCGCTTCCACGAGCGCCTGCACCTTCTCCACGTTGCGTTTTGACCAGAGGCTCCTGGGACCTCGGGGCGAGAACTTCTGAAGCCACGAGGACGCATCGTGGCTCCTCTTCTGACCATCGATCCAGCCGTAACAGAGCGCCACCTCGAGGGCCTCTGCGTAGGAGAGGGAGCGAAGCGAGGAGCCCTTCTTGGCGAGCTGAAGCCAGAGCCCTGCCGAGGAGCCGTGGTGCTCCTGCAGCCACGCCTGCCAGGCTGCTTCATTTTCGAAGAGTAGGACCGGTAGCGCTTCCTGGGCTTTGGTCACGACGAGAGAAGGGGCGCGGTCCCAACGGACCTCGGGTTCAGGGGTGCAGGACGGCACCGTCACAGACGACCCCGCCTGGGTTTGGAAGCCACGCCACAGCCAAGAATGGCCGGCCCTGCATCCCCTGCAAGCCGGGGTTAGGCCGGAGCTAGCGCCGAGGGTGCCGCTTCCGAGCCGTGTGGATGACGGCGAGCACATCCACCCGTTCTGCTCGGATGCGGTAGAGAATTCGGTAGGGATCCTCCAGCACCTCGCGTACGTCTTCTGCTTCTTCATACTCCGGCACCTTGTGGCCGGAGTAGGGGAATTGGCCGATCTGTCCGGAGCGTCTCGTCAGCCGATCCACGGTCTCTCGGGCATAGTGAGGCGAGTCTTCTGCAATGTAGTCGTGAACGGCGGTGGGGTGCCGCAGCGCGGTCCGGGTCCAGTGGACGATCATGGCTCCAGACCGAAGCGCCGGCGCACATCCGTGACGGGTACGGTGCGGCCGGCCTCACTGTCGGCGAGTCCCGCCTCGATGGTCTTTCGCACGTAGATCTGCTCCATGAGATCCTCCCAGGTGGAGTTCTCCGGGAGTATCTCAATCATCCGACGTGCTTCGTCCTTGATGCCGACCATGCGCGTACTCCTGCTCGGGTGGAAACGACTGTGCCTGCAGTATAGGGGAGAATGCAGTAGGCAAGCAACGGAGATGGGCACGAGGGAGAATGCACAGAGCCTGAATGCACAGAGCCTTGTGTAATCGGAAGCGGCTATCTTGATCGCGTAGCCGGGGGAGAGGCAGCTCGGTAGCGCCTAACGATGTTTCGACGGCACCTTGGCGGCAGTACGTGCGAGGAATGGCGGCGCCTGGCAAGAGCTCTACGGCGATGGTTTCGCTCGTGTGCTCGGCATGTGAGCCGGCGAACTCGCGCACACCGGTAGAGCTACCGGTTCCCGGGCATGCGCTCGGAGCAGGTGCACTGCTGCCCTCCCGAGTGGAATTGGAGCTGGCCGGAAGGTTGAACCAAGCCGTGCCGCGAAGCGGCATCGGCTTGGGACACGACCCATCTCGGAGTCAGCGCGCGCGCCGATAGTGCATGGCGACCGCGCCGTTGCGGAGCGGCTTCGCCGAGACCAGATCGAGCCGTCGCGTGCCAGGGAGCCCGCCCTGGTACAGGGTCGGGCCGTGGCCGGCGATCCTGGGGTGGACGAGGAACTTGTACTCGTCGATCAGATCCAGCCGGTCCAGCTCGGTCGCGAGCTTGCCGCTGCCGAGGAGCACGCCGGCCGGGGTCGCGTCCTTGAGCTTCTGCACGCCCGTGCGCAGGTCGTCGGCAATGTGGTGGCTGTTCGTCCAGGGGAAGTCCGTTCGCGTCGACGACACGACGTACTTCGGCTTGATCTCCAGCTTGACCGCCCATTCGCGCATCGCCGGCGGCGCATCGACATCGCCGCGGGCGACCGCCGGCCAGTAGCTCTCCATCATCTCGTAGGTGGCGCGGCCCCACAGCATCGCCCCGCTCTCGTCCATGAGGCGGGTGAAGAACGCGTGCGTCTCGTCGTCGGCGATTCCCTCCCGGTGGTCGACGCAGCCGTCCAGGGTGACGTTGAGGCTGAAGGTCAGAAGTCCCATGCGAGTCTCCTGCGAGTTGGGCGGTGCGCTGGACTCTCGCTTGTCGACGAGTACCTCGCAGCGACGAACGAGCTACGGGCTCAGGGGTGCGCGGCGGCACCGCAAGCAGAGAGTAGCGACACTGGTGCAGAACGCGCCAGCCTCTCCTACCGTGCCGGACCCTGCATCCCCTGTAAGCCGGGGTTAGGCCGGATCGACCTGCGGTTCTCGGCTAACCGGACCCGCTGTCTCTCCCGGACCGAGGCCGAGATACTCCAGGACCAGCTGGAACATCCGCTCCGCCTCGAGCCTGGTCGAATCCAGCGGAATGACAATTCCCCTGCGGACATCGCAGACGAACAATCGCCGATCGTCCGGGTGCGCGAGAAGCCGCGCAGAGGAGCCCCACATGATGGAGGCGGGACTCAGGTCATGCCGGATGAGCCGAATCGCAAATGGCGTGATTTCAACGGTGCTCTGCACATACTGATCGCGTCGGCGCACCCAGAAGAGCACCCCCAGCAGGAGAAACCCCAGGACGAGCAGTGCAGCGGTGACTACCGGGGGAATGCCGGGAACGAGATAGAAACTGCCCGCAAGAACGAGCAGAGTAACGAAGAGCACCCAATACACAGAACTCAGCAACCGGTGGTCACTCGCTGGGAAGGGAAATCGCTCTGCGGTGGCATCTCGCTCCGCTGTGCCTTCACGACGAAGGAGCGGCCGGAGGTGGAAGCGGGTCCCCGGAAGGACCCGCGCCAAATACTCGGCTTGGTGCTCGCGGGAGAGGGAGGTGAGATCTCGCACCAGCTTTCGGAGCCGTCGCCGGTCGTGAAGGGCGAGGGCGGCACCAATGAGGTGAAGTCCCAGGAACTGGATCACCAGATAGAGCCACCAGTCTTCCATGCCGCCCGAGTGCAGGTTCCAAAGCAGGAGGCCCGCGAACAGCAGTCGGAAGCCGAGGTACAGGTCTTCTGAGAGCATCGGGTTGGAGAGCGCCGTTCGAGGCTGCGGCCCAACGGACCTCGGGTTCAGGGGTGCAGGGCGGGACCGCTACAGACTACCGCGCCCAAGCCCGAGGATCCAGCTGCACTCCGAACGTATGGAGGGCCCTGCACCCCCTGCAAGCCGGGGTTAGGCGCCCTGCCTGGGACGGTACTGCACACCGGGGATGTCTTCGAAGTCGCCGTCCTGCGTCCAAAGCACTGCGTCGTGCGCCTGCGCGGCCGCGAGTATGACACTGTCCGCCAGCGGAAGCTTGTGCTTCAACCCCAGCGTGGCCGCTCGGACCGAGAGCGCCACGTCCAGATCCACCACTCTCCCCTGCTGCATCAGGGCCTGGAGTTGGCCCGCTCTCGTGGACGGTTTGCCGCTTGGGAATCAAGCGGCCGCTTCTCTCGTCTGAGCGTACCTCTTCTCGTACTCCTGCGGTGAGAGGTAGCCGAGAGCGGAGTGTCTCCGGTGTGGGTTGTACCAGCCCTCGATGAACTCGAAGACCGCCATCTTCGCCTCTGCCTGGGTGCGGAAGCGCCGCCGATCCAGCAGCTCGCACTCGAGCGTCGCGAAGAAGCTCTCGCACATCGCGTTATCGTAGGCGTCCCCGACCGATCCCATCGAGGGGCGCACCCCCGCCTCCTTGCAGCGCAGACCGAACGCAATGGACGTATATTGCGTCCCCTGGTCCGAATGGTGGATCACCGCCTCGGGCCGCCTCTGCCACAGCGCCATGTTCAGTGCGTCCAGCACCAGTTCACTTCGCAGGTGCGTCGCCATCGACCAGCCCACCACGCGCCGACTCCACGCATCGACGACCACGGCCAGGTACAGAAAGCCCGCCCAGGTCGGGATGTACGTAATGTCTGCGATCCAGAGCTGGTCCGGCCCCTCCGCCACGAACTGCCGCTCCACCAGATCGGGGGCGGGTGCCGTCTCCTTGCCCCCCTTCCGTCGCCCCGGCCCCTTGCGGCGGCTTACGCCTTCCAGTCCGGCTCTCCTCATCAGGCGGGCGACGCGCTTGCCGCCCACGAAGATCCCCTCTGAGCGCAGCTCCGCGTGTACCCGCGGGCGGCCGTAGGTGCCACGGCTCTTCTCATGGATCTTCTCGATGCGTTCCTGCAACGCCACATCCGCCTGGGCGCGCGCCGAGGGCGGACGCTCTCGCCACGCGTAGTAGCCGCTGGTGGAGACGCCCAGCACGCGGCACAGCGTGGCAACCGGATACACGGCCTGATTGGCTCTTACGAACTCGAAGACTTCGGTGGGATCGAGTTGGTCTCCCGAGCGAACCAGGCCGCGGCTTTTGACAGGATCTCGCGCTCCAGGCGGAGCTGTTTGTTCTCCTTCCGCAACCGCTTCAGCTCTTCGCGTTCGGCGCTGCTCAGCCCGTCGCTGCGGGTGCCGGCGTCACGCTCGGCCTGCTTCACCCAGTTGCGGATGGATTCGGCGCTCGGCTCGAACTCCTCGGCCAGCTCCTCAGGGGTACGGCCAGCGCGTACCAACTCGACGATCTGCTGACGGAACTCCAGCGGATACGGTCCTCGTGTTCTCGGCATCGTAGACTCCTTTCTCCCGAAGGATCGTGAGTCCGCGAAACCGGGTCAACTCCAGCCGCGGCCTGGAGTGCCGCATCCTCCCCGCGCTCGCGCAGCACCCACTTGAATACTTCCAAGATGCTGAGCGAGGGAACGATCAGTTGCTCCGTGTCCTCAAGGGCAGGGGCGAAAAACTCCGCATTGGGTGCCTCCGCCAAGTATTCCAGCCAGCCGGAGCTATCGACCACGTTGTGGCTCGGCGAGCGAGTCCGCGCACTCACAGCCGGTCGGCCTCACGTTCGAGGTCGGTGCTCATCCCCTGCAGGAAACCGCGCAACTCACGGGCGGGTCGCATCGGGATGAACTCGATGCGGTTCTCATAGGGAATCACCTGCACCTGCTGGCCCGGACGCAGGCGCAGACGCTCGCGCACGGAGCGGGGAATCACGACTTGGTACTTGGGCGAGATGGTGACCTTCTCCACTGCCGCCTCCATCGATTGAGTGTGCGTCCTACGCTACTCACTTCGATAGGAGACCGCAAGGGAGAGGTCGGGGCGCCTAACGGACCACGGGTTCAGGGGTGCAGGGTGGCACCGTCAGCAGAGAGTGGCGCAGGAGAATCGAGGTGCGCCAGGCTCTCCAAGCACGCCGTACCCTGCATCACCTGCAAGCCGGGGTTAGGCCGGGGAGATCCGCTGCTGCCACTCTTCGGGCTCGCGCGCCTCGTGGAAGCAGGAGAGGATGATGACCTCGGAGCCGTGGATTTCGTAGAAGACGCTATAGGGGAAGCGCCGCAAGAGAAGGCGTCGGGCCTCTGCCTCTACCTTCGGGTACAACAGCGGTGTGCGACGGAGCACCGCCACGCTCGCCCGAAACGCGCGAAGGAATTCCTGCCCGAGCCCACGCGCCTGCTTCTCGTACCAGCGTGCGGCTTCATCAAGCTCGGCCTCGGCCTCCGGTCGGATCCGGAGTGCATAGGTACTCACGCGAGCGAGCGGTCGATGCGCTCCAGGGCGTCTTCGAGCGGGACCGCCTCCTCCGGGTTGCGCCGGTGGGCTTCGGAACGCCGGACCACTTCTTGGCGCTGTGCTTCGGAGACCGGGAGCACCTGAGGCTCAGCCGCGATGCTGTCCCAGAGGTCCTGTGCGAGCTGAATCCGCTCTGCAGGACTGAGTTGCAGGAGGTCGGAGAGCGAAGTCGTAGTCATGCCTGAAATCTACTCCGACGTTTGCGGAGGGGCAACGGCCTAACGATGTTTCGACCGCGTGAGTGCGGCGTCGCGTGTGGGGCAGATTCGGCCAAGATGTACGCAGGCCGGTGGTTAGACAAGAGAATCCTGCACGTTATCCAACTTGCTGTCCAGGTAGCATGCACCCCACAACGACGGAAGTTGCGATCGTGCCGCGAGTTCGGGCGAGCAGCCCCCGCGTGTTATCTGGCGCCGTGGCCGCAGAACGCCCCTCGGTGGCTTCTTATGCGTACATCAGCCTGCGCCCCTTCGGCTCGGGCACCGGATCGCCGAACTCGCGCGCGGTCTCGATCCACAGACCGATCGCCTCTTGCGCGCTCGTCAGCGCGACCGCTGGCGTGTCCCCGTGGGCCATGCAGCCCGGTAGCTCCGGGACCTCGGCGATGAACACCTGGTCTTCGGCACTCCAGTAGATCACGGTCTCATAGCGATAGATCATGCCTCACCTCCAAGCTGATACTTCAGAATGACCGCTCGGACCTGTCGCACTTGGTAGACTTTCGCCTTACTTCCCTGCCGCTGCAGGTTGATTCGTTCCTCGATCCCGGCCCTACGGAAGAGATGATGGCTGCTGCGCGTACGCTCCTCAAAGCCCAGGTGCAGGAGCAACGCGCGCAGATCATCGAAGCGGATACTGGCATCCGAGGTGCCGCGCAGGATCTGGAGCAGGAGCTTCTCGTGCTTGTCCATCCGCGCAATTTACCCATGCGCGCATGGGCCCGCCAGCAGCCTCGGCGTGTGGGGCCTAACGGACCTCGGGTTCAGGGGCGGACCCGCCTGCTCCGAGGCGGCGGCACTCGCGAAAGTATGCCGGCGGGTTCGTCCCCTGCAAGCCGGGGTTAGGCGCCGCGAAGCATGGACCAGAGCCCACGGGGGCTGGTGATGCGGATGCCCGGGATCTCTTCGGCCACCTCCAGCAGATCCGGATCTCCACTCACCAGAACCTCTGCACCCGCGGCCAGTGCCGAGGCGAGCACCCATGCGTCATCCGGATCCCGGACCGGGAACGCCGCAGAAGACTCCGGCCGCGGCTCGACTGGATGCTCCCGCAGAGAGATGAGAATCTCTGCCACTACATCCTGGGGAAGCCGGATCTTGCTGGTCAGGATCCGCTCCAGCTCCTCCAGCACTACCTCTGCGGTGATCAACTCGTGCTCGGCCAGGACCACGCGGAGCACATCGGCGCAGAGCCCGCGCGTGGCGTGGGCACTGACCAGCACGTTCGTGTCGAGGAAGATCTTCACGAGACGGCGCGAAAGACATCCTCATCCGTCAGATAGCCTGCAGCCTCGGCGAAGGGGAGGACCCGCTCACGGAGTTGTTCGAACTGCAGGAGCGCGAGCTGGCGACGCAGTGCCTCGCGCACGATCTCACTGCGCGTGCGACCCGAGCGCTCGCAGACCGCATCCAAGCGGCGCTCCAGGGCCTCGTCCAAGCGGATCGTCAGGGCAGCTTTCACGGGCTCCTCCGGTGGTGTATGACAATGCACTACAGAATAGCCGGAGCGGAGCCGCAACACAAGGGAGCCGGAGGAGGAGGCGCCTAACCCAGGTTTCGACGGCCACCGAGCCGCATAACACACCGAGGCGCGGACGCGCAGATCCCGCCGCGGCTTCAGTATAGGCCCGATTGCACCCGCGCGAAAGGCGGCTGGGGCGACGCGTTTGTGCCCGCACACGGGTGATTCTCCGGCTGCGCAGCCGGAGAATACGCCCGAACGGGGGATTATGCGTCTGAAGGGGTTCGAGGTCCGGCCCCCGGTTCTACCGCTCCCGCGGGCGCCGCAGCTTCCGCAGGTAGGAGAGCGCGCCGCTCAGCGAGAGTCCCGCCAGCGCCAGCGCGCCGAGGAAGACCACCAGCTTGTAGACGGCGCTCCCCGACTTGCCGGCGTGCAGCGGATAGAACGCCTGCGCCGCTCGCTCCCCCGGGGGCATGGCGCAGGCGTCGATCTCCTGAACGATGCTTCCCGCTGCGTCCAGGTACACGTAGGAGCGCCCGTTCGGATGCAGCTCGCACGGCTGCTTGAGGCGGAACTCGTGGATGCCGTCGCGTGGAGGACGGTAGAAGACGATGCGCGCGCCCGGGAAGGCCGACTCCACGCGCGAGATCATGGCGGCATCGGGCAGTGAGAACGGCGCGCCGGGCTCACCCTCCGGCGGCGTCGTCACCGGCACCGCGTCGCCCAGGACGCCGTTCAGCAGCGTCCGCGCGGTGTTGTAGAAGACGAGCCCGCTCCCGGTGAGGAGGAGCACGAGCAGGACGGGACTCGCGAGAGCGCCCAGGTCGCGGTGCCAGAGGAGGAGCCCGCGCCGCGAGAGGTCCCGGGGGAGGAGGTGGGCCGCGGCGAAGCGGCGCCGGGCCGGCCACCAGAGCACCAGCCCGCTGGCCGCGAGCACCACCGCCAGGAGGGCGATGACGCCCCCGACGCGCTCTCCGGCCTCGCCCGCCATGAGGTGCGCGTGCAGGTCGAAGAGGAAGCCCATCACCCGCTCGTCGGGCCGCCAGTGGTCGATCACCCGGTGGTCGGTCGCGGAGAGGAAGGCCTCGCCGCCGTCGAGGTAGAGGTGGTACGCGGGCACACCCGGCTCGGGCAGCTTGATCGAGCGGATCCGCCCGCCGAAGTCCGACCACGCGGCCGCGATCGCGGCCGCGTGGTCGGAGGGCCCGAGCACGGGTGCGCTCACCCGCAGCTCGGGATGGACCAACCGCCAGTACGCTTCCTTGTAGACCAGTGCGCCGCCCGTGACGGCGAATGACAGCAGGAGCAGCGAGATCGCCAGCCCGGTCCAGGCGTGTACCCGGCGCAGCAGCCGCCGCACCGCCGCGCGCCTAGAAGCGCGTGGCGAGGCGGAGCGTGAGCGTGCGCCCGCGCCCGGCGAAGTAGCGGTCGTCGCGATCGGTCGCCGCCTGCCCGAAGTAGGTGATGTACTGCGCATCGAAGAGGTTGCTCACGGAGAGCGTCAGGGTGGAGAGGCCGAGGTCGGCCGCGACCGACGCGTCGACGGTGCTGTAGCCGTCGAAGCGGGCGGTCTCCGTCCCGTCCCCGTCGCGGAAGCTCCGATCGAAGTAGTGGAAGGCCTGCACGCGCCCGGTGAAGCGGCCGAAGCCGCCGAGGTCCACGCCGAGGTTCAGGCGGTCGGGGCCGATGTCGGCGGCGCCGAGGTCCGACTCGAGCACACCGTCGTCGTCCCCGTCGTAGCGGCCCTCGAGGTGCGAGTAGCCGGCCTCGAGCGCGAGCCGGGAGAGCGGCACGAGCTTCCCCGTCAGCTCCCAGCCCTTCGTCTTCGTCGGCTCACGGACGACGCGGAAGATGCCGTCCGAGTTCGGGACCAGGCGAGACCCCATGTCCGACGTCGACTCGAAGTACGTGACCCCGATCCGGCTCCACGCCGTCGCGTAGGCGCCGCCCACCTCCAGGTTGTCCGTCTTGATCGGGGCGAGGTCGAGGAAGTCGTCCACCGCCAGCCCCTCCTCCGAGATGCCGCGCAGCACCCGCCCCACGTCGGGCATGGTGTACGCCTGGGAGAGCGTGCCGTAGAAGCGCAGCCCCGCGACCGGGGTGATCACGCCGCCCACGTTGAGGAGCGGCTCGTCGAAGCTCGGGCTGCCGCCCGCCACCCGCACCCGCTCGAAGTCCGTCCGGTTCCCGGCCAGGGTGGTGAAGGAGGGGACGTCCAGCGAGGCGAACTCCCAGCGCAGCCCGCCCGAGAGTGAGAGCCAGGAGACCGCCGGGAGGTCGAGCTGCACGAAGGGCGCGTAGTTGTAGAACTTCGTCGTCGGCACCCAGTTGCGGTTGGTCTCCACCAGCCGCTGGAAGGTCTTGTCGCGCAGGAAGTCGAAGCCCGCCACCAGGTCGAGGGGCGTGCCCGCCACGGCGGAACGGGCGTAGGTGAGGCGCGTGCCGAGCTTCCGCGAGTTGTTCTGGGACTGGTCGAAGAGCTCGCCCACCGGCGCGATCGCCGGGTCCTGGAAGGTGTCGAAGCGGCCGCCGCCGAAGAGCGAGGAGAAGTCCTGGTAGTACCCCTTCGCGGAGAGCGTCGCGCCACCCAGGCCGGTACTGGTGTAGTCCAGCGAGACGGTCGTCACGTCGTTGATCGGCTCCGCCCCCTCCGGCGAGCCCTCGACCGAGACCGCGGGGATCCCGTCCGCGCGGTCGCCCGCGACGCTCTCGAAATGCCCCCGCTGCGTCAGCCGGAAGTCGTTCACCATCAGCTGCAGGCGCTGGCCCGCGCCCGGCTCCCACCCCACCTTGCCCAGGAAGTCGCGGCTCCGCGAGTCCGCCACGTCGCCCTGCACGTTGTCGATCGCTATCGGACGGTCGCGCGCGTCGAACTGCAGCCCGCGCCGCTCGTAGCTGAACGAGCCCAGAACGTCCACCGCGCCGAAGCGCTTCGCCGCCAGGTAATGCGCGCGCCAACCCAGCCCGTCACCCTCCAGCGCGTCGTTGCTCGTCGTTCCGATCGCTGCCCGCTGCTCCAGCGCGCCGGAGGCGGGCGGGCTCACCGTGACGTAGTTGACGATGCCGCCCGTCGCCCCCAGCCCCTGCGTGGCGTTCGCCCCGAAGACCACCTCGACCCGCTCCACGGCGTCCATGTCGATCGTGAAACCGTCGCGGTGGCCGTCCCTCAGCGGGTTCGACTGCGGAACCCCGTCGATCAGGAAGAGCGGACGCCGGCCACGGAAGCTCTCCCCCGAACTCGTCAGCTTCTGCCGCGCCGGCGAGAAGCTCGGAATCAGGTTCGAGAGCATCTCCGTGGGGTTCACCGCCAGGCCCCGCTGGAGCTTCACCTGCTCCGGCTCGATCACGTCCACCTTGATCGGCAGCGACGCCGCCGTGGTGCCCGCCCCCGCGCGGATCGCCGAGACCTGCAGCGGCGCGAGCGTGATCGGTGCCGTCTTTCCCTCCCGCACCCCCCGGGTGGCGGTGTCCCCCGGCTCCTGGGCCGCGAGCCTCGCGGCCGTGCCGGCCACCCCTCCGCCGACGAGCGCGGCCGCGGCGATCGCGCGCAGAAAACGCATCGTACCTCGCAATTGAAGTTGAGAATCAGTATCAAGCACGGCGCAAGATGCGGGGTCCCTCGCGCTGGCGCAAGGGGAAGGGGAAGTGCGGGCGGGGTCGCGCTCGGGCGCGGCTGCCCGGCGCCCCGGTCACCGCACCCTTGCGTCGGCGCGGCATCGCCGCGCAATCTGAGGGAGGCGGGGAGGGTTCCGGAACCGACCACGAGAGGAGAGACGATGCCGATCCGGGACGATGCTCGGCCGGGCGATGGACCGCCGATCACCCGGCGAGAGCTGCTGCGCGGGATTCTGCTCGTGGCGGCCGCGCTCGGCCTGCCCGCGCCCCTGCTCGCCCGCACCGGCGCCCCGGACGAGGCACGGCTGCGCGCCTGGGTGCGCTCGGTCCGTGCCTCCGGAGCGGCAGGCGCCGACGTCCCGCTGGGCCGCACCGCGGCGGCCGTGGGGCTGCTGGCCGTCGATGCCCGCGCGCCGTACGTGGCCGCGACGCTGGAGCAGTACATCCGGGAAGGGGGCGATCCCGCGCGCGTCGAGCCGCTCACGCTCTCGCTGACGCACTTCGACTGCGTCACCCTGGTGGAGAGCTGCCTCGCCGTCGCCCGCGTGGCCCGCCGGCATGCGCCCCCGACCTGGGGCGCGTTCGGTCGGGAGGTGGAGCGGATGCGCTACCGCGACGGGAAGCGCGAGGGCTACCTGAGCAGGCTCCACTACTTCAGCGAGTGGATCCACGACAACGCCCGCCGCGGGCTGGTACGGCCGCTCGGGCAGGAGCTCGGCGGCGTTCCGGACCGCAGGCCGCTGCGCTTCATGAGCGCGCACCGCGCGTCCTACCCCGCCCTCACCGATCCCCGGCTCTTCGAGGAGCTGCGCGCGATGGAGCGCAGTCTCGACGGGGCGACCCGCTGGGTGGTCCCCACGGATCGGATCTCCGCCGTCTCGGACCGGATCCGGACCGGCGACGTCCTCGCCTTCGCCACCTCGATCCCGGGCCTCGACGTCACCCACACCGCCCTCGCCTTCCGCGACGACGGTGGCGTGCTGCGCGTGCTGCACGCCCCGCTCTCCGGTGGCGTGGTACAGCTCTCCGGGGTGACGCTGCCGGAATACGTGGCGGCGCTCCGCCGCGCGACCGGGATCCTGATCGCCCGGCCGCTGATGGGGTGAGCGGCGGGGACGGCGCTCGACTTGCAGGGCCTTGCGCGAACTCGAAAGCCCCCGCGACGGGGGACCTGTCGCAACGCAGACCGAAGTGGAGGAAACGGCCATGCTGCCGCGTGAGCCGACGGTCTCCGGCACCGCCCGGGCCGCCGCCCTGGGCGTGCCCGACGAGCAATCCCTCTCCCGAACGCTCGACACCCTCGTTCATCTGGTCGAGCAGCAATCCCCGGGGATGCTCTGCTCGATCCTCTTCGTGATCGATGGGCACCTCCGCTACGGCTCGGGGCCGAGCCTGCCGAGCGCCTACAACGACGCCGTCTCGGGGCTCGCCATCGGTCCGAGCGTGGGCTCGTGCGGCACCGCGGCGTACCGCGACGAGACCGTCATCGTCCACGACGTCCTCTCGGACCCGCTCTGGGCCGACTACCGGGAGATCGCGGCGGCGCACGGGCTCCGTGCCGCCTGGTCGACGCCGGTGCACGGCCCCGGTGGCGAGGTGCTCGGTACGTTCGCCATGTACTACCGAGAGCCGCGCAGCCCGACTCCGAGCGACCTCCGGCTCATCGACTCCGCCGCGCAGATCGCGGCCTCGATGATCGAGCGTCACCGGGTGGAGGAGGAGCGCGCGAAGCTGCTGCGCAGCGAGGAGGAGGCGCGCCGGGAGCTCGAGCTGGCGCGGGCCGAGGCCGAGGAGGCGAACCGCGCCAAGAGCCAGTTCCTGGCGACGATGAGCCACGAGCTGCGTACCCCGATCAACGCCATCGTCGGCTACACGGAGCTCCTGGACCTGGGCATCGCCGGCACGGTGAACGAGGAGCAGCAGGCCCAGCTCCGGCGCATCCGGGTCAGCAGCCAGCACCTCCTCGCGCTGATCAACGACGTGCTCGACCTCGCGAAGGTGGAGTCGGGGCGGATGCGGGTGAAGCGCGAGCGCGTGCCGCTCCGGCGGGTGGTACTGCAGGCCCTCGCGATCGTGGAGACCCAGGCCGACCGCCGCAAGATCGAGCTGCGGAACGAGGCGCGCGACACGGGCGAGACGGCCTTCGTGGGCGACGAGGACCGGATCCGGCAGATCCTGGCGAACCTGCTCTCCAACGCGGTGAAGTTCACCGACGCGGGCGGCCACATCCGCATCGGCTACCGGGTCGCGGAGGGGCCGATCGAGGAGGTGCGGCTCGCCGGGCCGGGGCCGTGGCTCGTCGTCGAGGTGGAGGACTCGGGCATCGGCATCCCGGCGGACCGGCTGGCGAGCATCTTCGAGCCCTTCGTCCAGGTGGACTCCCGCCTCACCCGCGAGCACGACGGCACCGGCCTCGGGCTCACCATCAGCCGCAACCTGGCACGACTGATGGACGGCGACCTCACCGTCACGAGCCAGCCCGACGAAGGCTCCTGCTTCGCGCTCTGGCTGCCCCTCGCCTCGTGAGCGCCCCGACGGCCCGCCCCCGACCTGTGACCCGTAGCCTGTAATCCTCAGCTTCCCACCGACTTGACCGCGCCGTTCATGCGCGAGAGCGCGGCGGCCACGCCGCGGGCCAGCGCGGGAGCGCTACCGGTGCCGTACCAGTGCATCCAGTACATCGTCGGCTGCTCGTCGAGCATGTGGTTGTGCAGCGCAGTGACGCGCAGGCCGGCGGCTTCGAGCGCGTCCATGACCGGCTCCACCTCCCGCGGGCGCAGGTAGAGCTCGCCGCCGCACGCCACGCGGCCGGCGCCGATCTGCTGGAAGACGACCTCCGAGGCCGTCTCGAGCACCCCCGACGACCTCAGGGGAACGCCGTGCACCGAGTGGCTCTCGCGGCGCGGGAAGACGTACTCGGCGGTCCTCCCCTCCGCCTCCTCGGGCTTCCCCAGCACCGCGTCGACCGCCGACCAGTCGGCCTTCGCCGCCTCCTTCTCCTGCGCCGGGTGCACCGGCGTGGGGGTGGCGGCGAGGACGGCGCGGAGCTTCGCCGCCACCGAGTCCGCGCGGCCCTCGGCCATCACGTGCATGTACATGATGCGCGGCGCCTCGCCGACGAGGTGGTTGTGGAGCGCCGTGACGCTCACGCCACGCCGCCGTGCCTCCTCCAGCGCACCGTTCACCTCGCGCTGCCGCACGATCACCTCGCCCATCGCGAGGACGGAGTCCTTCCCGACGGGCGCAAAGCCGAAGTACGAGGTGAGCTCGAACTCCGGCTCCAGCGTCACGTCACCGATCTTCACGTGCAGGTCGGTGCGCGGGAAATTCACGCGGAAGTAGCCGTCCTCCGTCTCGCCCTCGAGCCCGAAGACGCGCCGGACGGCGGCCCAGCGCGGGTCCTGCGCGCCGGCCCGCCCGGCCGGCGACTGCGCGGATGCGCCCCACGCCGGGAGCAGCAGCGCCGCCGACGCCAGCACGAGGCCCGCGCGGCGTCCGGAGTGGATCATCTTCATGACGGCACCTCGCGCGAATGTCGGTGATTCTCTCCCCCGTGCTCCGGACCGTGCCCGACCCTCCGATGCCCGGGTACCCCGCGACGCTCCCTCACTCCAGCAGCTCCCGGACGACGCGGCAGGGATTTCCGGCGGCGAAGACTCCAGCCGGGACGTCGCGCGTGACCACGCTGCCCGCGCCGATCACGGAGCGGGCGCCGACGCGCACGCCCGGGAGCAGGATGCTGCCGCCGCCCAGCCACACGTCGGAGCCGATCTCGATCGGTTTCCCCACCTCCAACCCTCGCCGCCGCCCGCGCGCGCTCATCGGGTGCGTCGCCGTGTAGATCTGCACCGCCGGACCGATCAGGACGTGGTCCCCGATGCGCACGGGCGCGACGTCCAGCACGACGCAGTCGAAGTTGAAGAAGACCTTCTCCCCCACCGCGATGTTGCGGCCGTAGTCGCAGTGGAACGGCGGCTCGATCCACAGCCCCGCGCCCGCCGCGCCGATCAGCTCGCCGAGGACGCGCGCCCGCTTCTCCGTCTCCTCCTCGCGCGAGTCGTTCAGCTCCTTCAGGAGCGCACGGGCGCGGCGGCGCGCCTCGACCAGCTCCGGGTCGAGCGGATCGTAGAGCTGCCCGGCGACCATCCTCTCCCACTCGGCCCCCATCGGTCGCGCCCCGTCAGGTCGGAGGGGCACCGGCCCTCTGCGGCACCATCCAGATGTAGGGCGTCGTCGGCTCCTGGCCCGGCGGAAGCGAGCGCGGCGCCCGCTCCCCGGCGGGGCCCAGGCTGTGGATGTACTCGTACATCGCGCGCAGGTCCGCGTCGCTCATCCGGGCCGTGTTCATCCACGGCATCGGCGGCCTGCCGCGGCCGCCGTCGGCGGTGGTGAGGATCTCGACCCACCGGTCCGCCGAGACGTTCTGCACGACGAGGCGCAGGTTCGCGGGGTAGGTGGTGCCCCACGGCCCGCGGTAGCCGACTCCCACGCCCGTAAGCCGCTGCGCGTCGGGCACCTGTCCGTTCTGCTCGGCCCAGCCCTCGGTGTGGCAGTCGTTGCAGCCGCCCAGCACCGTCAGGTACTCGCCCGCGTCCACCTGGCTCGCCGCCGCCACGTGCGGCTTCCCCCCTCCCGGCATCGGCTGCGCGGCCGTCGCCGCGCTCCCCGCCGGCGTGCAGCCACCCGCCAGCAGCAGCCCGGCCACCGCGGCGGCGGGGAGCGCGAGAATCCGGGGTAGCATCGTCCTTCCACGCATGAGCACCTTCCTTTCAGGGGGCAGGGGGAACGCGAAAGCGTCAGGTGCCGGGGAGCGGGAGTGCCGGGCGCCGGGTGCCGGGTGCCGGGTGCATGGGGGCCCGGACGGCGGCGCGGTGCTCCGGCATCCGCGACTGCGGAGATCGGCACTTCCGCCCCCGGGCTCCGCGCGTGCTCCGCCGCAGCCCGCCTGCACGTTGCGCGCCCGGAAAGCAGCGCGCCCCGCACGGATTCCCCGGCGCGCGCGCCGACGCGCGAAACCTGCGCCGCCGGGAGCGGCGCCGAGGCAGAGACGACGAGATCGAGTTCTCGGCGGAGGTCGTCCGCCGCGCCGGGAAGGAGGGCGGCAGCGCCATCGAGCCACGTACGAAAGGCTGTCTCGTCCGCGGAGCGGCTCCGCTGGATGGGGCCGCCCGCGGAGTCGCCGACGTGACGGGAGTATCGAGCGGGGGGGCGTCCCGCGACCTAGGAGCCGTCGACGAGGACGCCGCCCGCCGCGCGCGCCGGAGCGGGCTCGGCCTCCCGCTCGGCCGCGCGCCGCGCCGGGATGCTGCCCGCAACCGCCCACGCGCCGGCGCCGATCGCCCACGAGATCAGGCACGCCGTCCACGGCAGGCGCCCGGTCGGGGCGGCGACGATGCGCGGCACCCAGACGAGTAGCGTGAAGATCGTGATCATCGACGCCTCCGCCGCGGCCGCCACGCGCGGAAGCACGGAGAAGAGCACGCCGAGGCCGGCCGCGATCTGGCCGGCGCCGGTGAGATAGGCCCAGCCGGTCCGCGCGGGGAGCCACGCCGGGATGAGCTCCACCGTCTGGGGGACGTAGACGACGTGCGAGAGGCCGATGGGGATCAGCGCGAGGGCGAAGAGGTAACGCGCGATGCGCAGCCCGCTCGCGCCGGCGGCGAACGCCAGCGGCGAGCCCTCGCGCAGCTCCGCGTGCCTCGCGAAGAGCACCCATCCGCCCGTCATCAGGACGATGACCTCTCCGATCCCCAGCCACACCGCCTCCATCCCCGTCGCCACGATCAGCGCCGGGACCTTCAGCAGCACCCAGAGGACGAGGTATGGGAGGAGGACGCGCGCGGCGAGCGTGGCCGTCCGCCGGAAGAGCAGCCCTACGCCGCACGCCACCATGAGGACGGCGGCGGCGTAGGCGACGACGGTGTAGCCGGGCAGCGACGGGGGGACGGGCTGCCACTCCATGGCGAAGTCGCCGATGACGAGCCCGAGGATGCCGAGCCCGATCATTCCCGAGCCGAAGACGACCCGGGCGGCCCGATGGTCGCGGTCCATGGCCATTCCCTCGCGAGACAGGGGGAGAGGAGGGGAGCACTCCAACGGGGACGACGGCGCGACGGCGGGCGTGAGCGCTCGCTGCCGCGCCGGTGCAACGTGCATCGCGGCCGGGGCGTGCGCAACTATCACGTGGCGCACGCCCGCGCATCGTGGGCCCCGGCCCGTCGCTTGCCTCTGCGTGCCCGCGAGGCCCGGACACCGGGCGAGCGACGGCAGGGGACCGCGGACCGGGAGAGGGACGCATGGTGGTGGTCAAGCGAATCGCGCTCGCGCTCTGCGCTCTGGCGGTGCTCGTCTTCGCGCTCATCGGCGTGCTCCACACCTTCCGGGGCACGCCCGTCAGCGGCGTGGCGCAGGTGGGCGGTGGGGAGCGGGGGGTGGGCGACCCGGTCTTCCGCGCCGCCACGGAGGCGCTCATCGAGACGCCCCTGCAGGGCGGCAACGACGTCGAGATCCTCGACAACGGCGACGAGACCTTCCCCCTGCTCTGGCGCGACCTGGCGGGGGCGCGGCGCTCGATCGACATCCGGCTCTACTACATGGAGCCGGGCGGGCTGGCTCAGAAGCTGAAGCGCGTCCTGGTGGAGCGCGCCCGGGCCGGCGTGCCGGTGCGGCTGCTGTACGACGCGGTGGGCAGCTCGCTCCCCGACTCCTACGTCGACTCCCTCCGCGCCGCCGGCGTCCGGGCGCTCGCCTACCGGCCC
>DASSTO010000075.1:0-32582 GCA_035707865.1 Longimicrobiaceae bacterium
GGCGATGGAGATGATCGTCAGCGTCCACCCCAGCGCGGCCTCACGGCTCCCGGCGGTGCCCGCGGAGGTCATGTAGGTGGGCGACTCGGCGCAGGCGGCGAGGAGGAGGCAGAGTGCCGGAGTCCACCTCACGGGTAGTCCTCCGACTGCGCGCCCTTCATGGAGTTCAGGGCGTTCACCTCGTGCGGCTCGTCGCCCTGGAGGGCGCGGCTGGCGAAGGAGGCGGGCACCGTGCCCCCGAGCGTCTGCAGGTAGGCGACGATCTTCCATATCTCCTCACTGGTGAGGAGCTTCCCCCACGCGGGCATCCCCTTCGGGCGCCCGTCGAAGATGGAGGCATAGACCTGCGCGGGGGCGCCGCCGTAGCGCCAGAAGGAGTCGGTGAGGTCGGGGCCCATCCCGCCGGTGGCGTCGTAGGCGTGGCAGCTCACGCAGTTCATCTGGGAGAAGAGCGCCTTCCCGGCCGTGATGGCGGCGGCGTTGCCCGCGTACGGGTTGGGGATGTGGTTGGCCGCAAGGTTCGGCGCGGCACCCGCCAGGTCGCCGAGCGGGAGCCGCTCGATCAGCTGATTCGGGGGCAGCGCCGCCTGTGGAGCGCCGCCCTCCGAAACCGAGTTGCTCCGCGAGCACCCCGCGCAGAGCGCGAGCAGCGCCGCGACGGCCAGCATGGTGCGTGGTGCGCTCATGGCTCAGTGCTTCCCCTTGTTCGTCGTGGTGGGGTTCTGCGACTGCGGCCCAGAGGTGACCGGCGCCGTCGGCGTCGTCGGGCTCGGTCGCTCCACCTCGCCGCCCACCGAGAAGACGTAGAGCGTGCCGCCGCGCGGCGGGAAGTCGGGCTGGCTCGCCGTCACCATTGCTCCTCCCCCCACCCCCGCGATCACCGCCACGTACTGCCGCCCGTCGGGGCCCAGGTAGGTCATGGGCGGCGAGATGATCCCCGAACCGAGCTTCTTGGACCAGAGCACCTTCCCCGTGCGCGCGTCGGCCGCGCGGAACCACCCGTCCACCGTCCCGTAGAACACCAGGTCACTCCCGGTCACCAGCACTCCGCTGTAGACGAGGAACTTCTCCGGGATGCTCCAGACGCGCTTCCCGGTGGAGGCGTCCCACGCGATGAGGGCGCCGAACTGCCCGCCCGGCCCCACGTGCCGCTCCATCTCCGCGCCCCAGTACGGCGTGCCCGCGATGTAGCTCACCTCGCGCCCCAGGTAGTCCATGCAGATGTTCTGCACCGGGACGTAGAAGAGCCCGGTACGCGGGGAGAAGCCCGCGGGCTGCCAGTCCTTCACCCCGATGTCGGCGGGGCAGATGTCGCGCACCCACTTCCCCGGCGGCACCGTCTCCTTCTCCTTCACCACCCGCGGGAGCCCCGTCTTCAGGTCCACCCCGGTGGACCAGTTCTCGTGGCCGAAGGGGGCGGCCACCAGCACCTGGCCCGTCTGCCGGTCGATGGTGTAGGCGAAGCCGTTACGGTTGAACTGCACCACCACCTTGCGCAGCTTCCCGTCGATGGGGAGCGTGACGAGGATGTTCTCGTTGACGGCGTCGTAGTCCCACTCGTTGTGCGGCGTCATCGCGTACGCCCACTTCGCCATCCCCGTGTCGGCGTCGCGGGCGAAGACGGTGCTCGTCCAGAGGTTGAGGCCGGGGCGCTGCGCGGCGTTCCAGGGGCCGGTGTTGCTGGTGCCGTAGAAGATGGTGTTGGTCTCCGGATCGTAGGTCACCCAACCCCAGGGGGCGCCCGCGCCGTGCTTCCAGGCGTCCTTCGGCCAGGTGCTCACCCCCAGGTCCTTCCCCTGCATCCACCTGTAGAAGGGGTGGAAGTCGTCTCCGATGCGAACCATCGAGTCCGGCCCGACGGAGTAGGCGCGCCACAGCTCCTTGCCGGTGTTCTCGTCGAGCGCCGCCAGCCAGCCCTCCACGCCCATCTCCCCACCCGAGTTGCCGACGTAGACCTTCCCGTTCACCACCAGCGGCGACATCGTCATCGTGCCGCCGTTCTCGACGTCGTCCATCTTCGTGCGCCAGAGCTCCTTGCCGGTGCCGGCGTCGACGGCCACCACGTGGTCGTCGAGGAGGTTGTAGATGAGCTTGCCGTCGTCGTAGGCCCACCCGCGGATCACCACGTCGCAGCAGGCCTTCCCGATGGCGACGGGCGCGGGGTTCGGCTTGAACGTCCACTTGATGGGGTGGCCGGGCTTCGAGAGGTCGAGCGCGTAGGCGATGTCGGGATAGGGCGTCACCAGGTACATGGTGTTGTTCACCACCAGGGGCTGGCCCTCGTGGCCGTGGAGGACGCCGTCGGAGAAGGTCCAGGCGACCTGCAGGCTGTCGACGTTGCGCGCGTCGATCTGGTCCAGGGGGCTGTAGCGGGTGTTCGCGTAGTCGCGCCCCTGCATCGCCCACTCACCCGCCGGAGTGTTCGGCGCCAGGTTGGCCGTGGCGCCGCCGGGGGCGTGGACCTGCTCGGCGGCGGCCGTGCGCACCGGCGGCCCCTGCTCCTCCTCGCGCGAGCAGGCGCCCAGCACGAGCAGGACGGCGAGGGCGGCGGGAAGGGTCCGGCGCGGCCCCACCACCTCGGTCCAGCCTGCTTGCTTCCGCTTCGTCATCGTCTCTGGCCTCGTTCCCGTGGATCGTCTCGCCCCCGCACCGTGCCTCGCCGCGTGGCCGCGCAGCTTCGCGGGAGCGCATGCACGGATGGGTCGCCCCACCCATCGGTGAGGCGACTGCAGCCCGCGCGCCGACAACGTCGTTCGCCCGCTCACCGTGCCCCTTCTTCCGAAACGCCGGATCCCCGACGGGCATGCGTCTCCCCGGGGATGGCGACGCTGGGCGCAAGATCGGTTCCCTGGTCCGGGGGTTGCCGTGCAGAGTCCGCGGATCGCCCGGCGCTGTCGCGCGGGCGCTTGCCGATCCGCCCGCGCGGGGCGTAGGATGTCCCCGCTCCGCGGGCGGGCCCACTTTCTCGCCGGAGGAGCCGGTTGAAGCTCCTTGTGCTCCTCGCCGGGGCGCTGCTGGTGGTCGGCGCGATCCTGGACGCACTCTGGACGACGATCTGGATCGACGGGCACGCCGGCCCCATCGCCGGACGATTCACGAGCGGCCTGCGCCGCGTGACGTTCGTGCTCTTCCGGCGCAACCACCAGGTGCTCAGCGTGACGGGGCCGCTGGTGCTCGTCTTCTCGATGCTGCTCTGGGTGGGGATGCTCTGGGCGGGCTGGGTCGTCGTCTTCAGTGCGGACCCGACGTCGCTCGTGCACACCGGGAGCCGGGTGCCGGCGGGTCTCGCGGACCGGATCTACTTCATCGGGGCCTCGCTCTTCACCCTGGGCAGCGCGGACTTCTCGCCGCAGGGACCGGCGTGGGAGATCATCACCGCGGTGGCGAACATGAGCGGCCTCTTTCTGGTGACGCTGGCCATCACCTACATGCTGCTGGTGCTCCGGGCGGCGTCGGCCAAGCGGTCGTTCGCGAGCCAGGTCTCCGCGCTGGGCCGCTCCGGCGAGGAGTTCGTCGTTCAGGCCTGGGACGGGGCGAGCTTCCGGCGGGTCGAGCTGCTGCTCGTTTCCCTCGTGGAGCAGCTCGGCCAGGTCACCGCGCAGAACCAGGCGTTCCCGATGCTGCACTACTATCATGCGGCCCGGAAGAAGCTGGCGATGGCGCCCGCGGTGGCCATCTTCGCCGAGGCGCTCGTGCTGCTGGAGTGCGGGGTGGCGGAAGGGGTGCGGCCGTCGCCGTCGGTGCTCCGCGTCGCGCAGCAGATCGTCCGCGATTACCTGGACACGCTCCGGTCGGCCTACATCTCGCCGGCCAGGGATCTTCCGCCCTCGCCCGATCTCGGCCGCCTGCGCTCCGCGGGCATCCCGGTCGTCCCCGACGAGCGCTTCGCCGCCGCCATCGCGTCGATGGAGGAACGGCGTCGCCTCCTCCTGGACGGGGTTCGCGACGAGGCCTGGGAGTGGCCGGGACCGGGATCGTCCTGAACGCCCGGAGCCCGGGGTCGGCTGGCACCCAACGTGCACGCGCCGCGGCCTGGAACCCTCCGCTGGAGAGCCATGCTCAACCTGATCCGCAAGTTCCTGCAGCCGACGCTGCGCGAGCAGCTCGAGGCCGGCGTGCGCGAGGCGCTGCGTCGCTACGCCGGCCGACAGACCGCGCCCAACCTTCGCGTCTTCGTCTCGACCGACCTGCTCCCCGAGGGCGTCGACGCGGCGCTGTGGGCGCGCGACGAGGCCGAGCACCTGCGCCGCTTCGCCCTCCAGTGGGCGGAGGACAACCGCATCGCCCGCGCCGGCCTGCGCGTCGAGGTGGTGCTGCTCGACACCAAGCGCGAGTTCGCCTTCGTGAAGCCGATGGGGCTGGAGGAAGGTCGTCCGTCGCCGGTCGGCGGTCTTCAGTCGCCCGCAGACCGACGACTGACGGCCGACGACCGGCGACCGGGCGGCACCGCGCTCCTCGAAGTCGTCGAGTCTCCCGGTGGCGCCAACAGCCTGCGGGTGGAGGGGGAGGTCACCCTCGGCCGCCGGGCAGCCGACGGCGTCCAGGGTCTGGGCGACCGCTACATGTCGTCGCGCCACGCGCGGCTGCACGTCGAGGGCGGCCAGCTGTGGGTGACGGACCTGGACTCGAAGAACCGGACGTTCGTGAACGACCGCCCCCTCGCCCCGCACCAGCCGCAGGCGGTCGCGCCGGGCGATACGGTCCGGATGGGAACGACCACCTTCCGCGTGTCGCGGGTCGAGGGCTGAGCCCGCGATGATGCTCCTCCTCAACTGGCTCCTGCGCGGCGCCTTCGTGCTCGCGGGCGCCGCCGCGGCCGTCTGGCTCGTGCGCTGGCTCGTCGCGGCGTCCCGGCGCGCACCCGAGCGCTGGCCGGTGCGCATCGCGCTCGGCATGCTCTTCCTCGCGACGATCTACGGAGCCGGCCACGCGCGGCTCCTGACGGCGCGGCAGAAGCTCGAGGCGGCGCGCATGGAGTACGCGCGGTACGGGGACCCGCGCCTCACGGAGCAGCGCCGCGCGGAGACGCTCGGCTGGATCCTCGACTGCAGCGGCCGCGACTCCAGCGCCCTCGCCGACTATCGCGAGATCGACGGGGAGGTGCGGCGCGACTACCCGCTCGGCCAGGGCGGCGCCAACCTGATCGGCGGCGGCACCGACACCATCGCCCGCGACTACACCGTCGAGCGGCTCTTCATCGATCACCTGCGCCGGCCCCGCGGCCTCGTGGAGGCGGGCGAGCTGCACCCTGCCGGAACCGACCTCCACCTCACCCTCTGCCGCAAGCCGACCGCCGCCGCCTGGAGGCTGCTGAAGCAGAGCGACCGCCCGGGCGCGGTCGTGGTGGAGGACGTGAACACGGGCGCGATCGTCGCCTACGCCGCCACCGGCGGGCCCGGGGACGCGCCGTACGGCATCAAGCGCTACGAGGCGCCCGGCTCCGTCTTCAAGCTCGCCCTCGTCTCCCTGTGGTACGAGAACGGCCTCCCGGAGGACATCCCCATTCCCTGCCCCTCGCGCATCCAGGTGACGCCGCGCGCAAGCGTGGGGAACTACCACGACGAGGACCTGGGGATCGTGAACGGGCCGGTGGGCATGCTCGTCCCCTCCTGCAACACCGCCGCGATCTGGATGGCGCTCTACATGAGGGACAAGCTGGGCGCGCAGGCGTTCGTGGACGCCTACCGCCGCTACGGCTTCCACCCCTACGCCGGCGCGAAGGACGCGCCCGCCGGCGACGACGAGGACTTCTGGGCTACGCGCAATCCCGAGTGGACCGACCGGATGAGCCCGCCGCCGGACCGGGTGCGGATCTCCCCGAAGACGGGCCGCGCGGAGTGGGCGCAGATCGCCATCGGCCAGGGTCCGGTGGACGTCACGGTGGTGGGGATCTCGCGCTTCATCCAGGCGATCGGCAACGGCGGCGTCGCGCTGAGGCCGACGATCGAGGCGGCGGTGGCGGGCTCACGCGCCTCGGACGCCGATGGCGGCGGGACGCGGATCATGAGCGAGGCCACCGCCCGGAAGGTGCTCGCCGCGATGCGCCTGGTGGTGCAGCACGGAACGGCCGCGAGCGCGGGGCGGCTGCTCGACGACTCCGAGTGGAGCATGGCGGGCAAGACGGGCACGCCGGAGATCCCCGGCGAGCGGGACAGCGGCTGGTTCGCGGGCCTCGCCCTGGACGCGCAGGGCCGGCCGCGCTACACGGTGGTCGTCTACCTGCGGGGCGGCGGCCCTGGCGGCTCGAAGCCCGCTACGATCGCGGCGCAGATGGTGCGCGTGCTGGCGGGGCACTCGGCCGACGTCTCTCTGCCCGACGTCGGCGAGGGAGGCGACTGATGGGCTTCCTGGACCGGCTGCGCGGGAAGAGGGGGGCCGCGGCGGGCCCCGAGGGCGTGGCGATCCGGATCCGGACGCCGCGCACGCCGCGCGCGGAGCGGCCCGGCCGGGCGCGGGCGATGCCCCATGCGCTGAAGGCGGCGCTGGCGATCGCGACGGCCTTCTACCTGCTCGCGCACTACTCGATCGTGCAGGGCGTCTGGCCGGTGCACGGCACCGCGCCGCACTCGGGGGCGATCCTCCTGCGCGACGTCGCCGCGATGTTCGCGTGGCTCCTGCTCATCGTGGTGCTGCACCTGATGCGCTACCGCGGGAGCTGGGCGGTGGTGGCGCTGCCCGTGGTGATCTTCTTCTTCACCCGGCCCTCGCTCTTCCAGCTCTTCACAGACCCCGCCTACCAGGCGCAGGGGAAGGAGAGGGTGGAAGCGAACGCGCTCAAGGCGGAGCGCTCGCGGCTCACCACCGTCGTGCGCGCCTACGACGAGCCCCGGCAGGAGCTGGTCTTCGGCGGCGCGCCGCCGAAGCTGCCCGACCCGGTCACCGCCATCCGCACCGCGACGCGGCCGGAGCGCGCCTCGCTGCTGAACTTCGGCGCGGCGGCCGCCGTGATCCTCGCGCCGCTCGTCCTGCTGCTCGCCTACATGGGCACGAAGCGGCTCGGCTCGCTGCGCTGGGCCCGCGACCAGCGGCGCTGGATCTTCGCCCTGGCCTTCGCGATCTTCCTGGCCTTCACGATGCTGCCCGGCGTGCGGGCCACGGGGAAGGTGGCGGGCACCACCCCGTGGGAGCTGCTGCTGCCCGTCTTCGTCCTCGTCTGGGCAGCGGTGCTCGCCGACGACGCCTACAATCTCGCGAGACCGGGAGCGGTGCTGGCGCCGCGTCGCATCCTGGGTCTCGTGCTCTACGGCGCGCTCCCCCTCGTGCCCTTCCTGCTCATCCACGAGCTGGGGCTCAGCGTGGTGCTCGCGGGCAGCCTGGCCGCGATGCTGCTGGTGGGGACGCGGCGCGGGTGGTGGGCGGGACTGATGCTCGTACTCTGGGTGGCTCTCGTCTTCGCGGCCTTCCACGTGGACCAGCGCTCGCAGACGCGCCTCGAGCTGGCGTACCACCCCTACCCGGACCCCGCCGCGATGACGCAGTCCGAGACGGAGGCGTGGGCGGCGAAGAACTACCAGATCAAGCTCTTCGACGCCAACATCCTCGCGGGCGGCTGGCTGGGGGCGGGGCCGGGGCGCGGGCACGCGGAGACGGCGCCCGACGCGGCGGACGACGGCTACATCACCACCATCGCCGCCCAGTGGGGCTGGGCGGGCGCGCTCTCGCTCGTCCTCCTCTACACCGCCTTCCTGGTGCAGATGCTCGCCGTGGCCGTGCGCGAGCGCGGCGCCTTCGAGCGCAGCCTCGTCACGGGGCTGGCGATGCTGATCGCCATTCCCTTCTGGCTGGCGACGCTGGGCGGCATCCGGGTGATCCCGCTCACGGGCGTGGCGGCGGCCTTCGCGGCGCACGGCGGCGCGAAGCTGCTCGCCTCGGCGCTGGCGGTGGGGATCGTGGCGGGGGTGAGCCAGCGCAGAGCGGAGGAGGCGCGGCTGGAGGCGGTGGCACGGAGCGGGGGTGATCTCTCCGAGCAAGGAGTACGGATCCGATGAGCGAGAGCGCACACGAGCCCCTCGCGCTTCACGGCCTGCGCTTCGACGTGGCCGCGATGAGCGAGCAGGGCCCGCGGAGCGAGAACCAGGACGCGTACGCGATCGACGCCTTCGCGCGCACGGGCGTGGTGGCGCTGGCCGACGGCATGGGCGGGGAGCGGAGCGGCCGGGTGGCGGCGGACACGGCGCTGCAGGCGGTGCTCGGCGCGGGCGAGATCCGCAGCCTCGACGACGCGCGCCGGGTGGCCCGCCAGGCCGACGCGGCGGTGCGCAGCGTGGCGGAGTCGGAGCCGGACCGGCACGGCGGCATGGGCTGCGCCCTGGGCTTCCTCGCGCTCACCCGGGGCGGCGACGGGCCGGGGTGGGTGGGCGCGCACGTGGGCGACGTGCGCATCCTCGCCCGCGCACCGGACGGGACCCTGCGGCTGGAGACGCGCGATCACACCCCCGCCTTCGGGCGCTGGGAGGCGGGCGAGATCTCGCTCGACGAGATCCCCGACACGCCCGGCGCCAACCGGCTGCAGCGCGCGGTCGGGCGCGGCGGCGAGGCCGACGCCATCTGGCTCCCCGCGCGCCCCGGCTGGTCGTGGCTCCTCATCTCCGACGGCGTCTACAAGGAGCTGCGCCTGGAGGAGCTCGCCCGGCTCATGGGTGCCCCCACGGCCGATGCCGCGGTCGAGGCCATCCGCCGCAAGGTGGAGGAGCGGGGCCCGGAGGACAACTTCACCGCCGTGCTCGTCCGCGCGCTCGGCGACCCCGAGCAGACCCTCGTCATGGATCATCCCCCGACCACCCCCGCCCGCCGACCCTCCCGCTCCGGGGCGGGGGTCGCGGCGCTCATGCTCGCCATCCTGGCGCTCGTGGCCGCCGGCACCGCATTCTGGTTCGCCCGGCAGGCACGCGACGCCGCGGCCGACCACACCGAGATCCGGCAGCTTCGCACGGAGGTCGACTCGCTGCGCACACAGCTCCAGCGGCTCGAAGAGCCCTTCGGACCGTCGGCGGTCGTGCCGCCGGACAGCGCCGCCCGGACCACCGCGCCGCCACCCAGGACGGGAGCGAGGCAATGAGCGATTTCACACCGCCGAGCGATCGATCGCAGGAGCAGCTCGACGACCTGCTGCGCGACGTGCTGCCCGAGATCAAGCTCGCGCTCGGGGAGCTGATCGACCGCGAGAACACCCGGTCGCTTCCGGCGAAGTACGCGAAGATCCTTCCCGACACCGTGCTCGCGGTCACGCTGCGGCCCGACGCCGCCGAGGCGCTCGCGCCCGTGGCGCGCGCGGTGGAGCGCGACCTCACCGATTCGGTGATGCGCCACGGCTCGCTCTACGACCGCAGCTACCGCGTCCAGCTCCGCCGCTCGGAGGACGAGCACGCGCCGCTCTACCGGGTCTCCGCCCACGCGGGGCACGGGGCGGAAGCGCCCGAGCCGGGTCCGCACGAGGCGCTCCCGGCCGTCCAGGCCGCGAACGACCGGACGGAGTTCGCGCCGCTTCCCGTCGCCGACCCGGACGCGACCCGCGTCGCGGGGGAGGTCGGGCCGCCCGGGTGGCAGCCAGGGCGCTGGGTGCTCGTGGTGCGCGGCGTGGAGGGCGAGGAGCGCGAGGCCTTCCGCCTCACCGACCCGCTCACCACCGTGGGCCGCCGCTCGGACGACCCGCAGCTGCGCACCACCGTCGCGCTGCGCGACGTCCCGCACGTCAGCCGCCGCCAGCTCGCCCTCCTCTGGCGCGAGCGCGACGGCGCGCCGGGCTTCCGGGTGTACAACCTCGGGCTCAACCCCCTGCACCTCCCCGGCGAGGAGCTCGCCGGCGCGCGCGTCGGCCGCGGCCCGCTCGACCTCGACTCGGTGCCCGACACCTCGATCGGCTGGCTTCCGCCCGGTGTGCCGCTCACCATCGGCGAGCACGGCCCGGTTCTGGAAGTGGAGGAGGTCCCACCGGACGAGGAAGACCAGGTACCGGAGGATCCGGATGCGACGAGATATGAATGAGCTGTCGGCTATCGGCCATCGGCTATCAGGTACGGCCGTGCTGATAGCCGATAGCCGATAGCCGATAGCCAACCATGAGCGGACTCGAAGGCCTGCTGGCCGGCCGGGTGCTCGGCGGCCGCTACCTGATCGAGGAGGTGATCGGGCGCGGGGGCATGGGCGCGGTCTATCGCGCCGTCGACGAGCGCCTGGGCCGGAAGGTGGCCGTGAAGGTGATCACGGTGGCGGCGCCGGGCGAGCCGGAGGCGCGCGAGCGGCTGCGCGCGCGCTTCTACCGCGAGGCGCGCGCGGCGGCCGCGCTGCCGCACCACCCCAACGTCGTCCCGGTCTACGACTACGGCACCGACGAGGCGCTCGGGATCGATTACCTGGTGATGGAGCTGCTGCGCGGGAGCGACCTGGCGACGCGGCTCTCCCGCTCCGGCGCGCCGCCGCTGGCCACGGCCCTGCGCATCCTCCTGGAGGCCGCGCGCGGGCTGGCCGTCGGCCACCGCGCGGGGCTCATCCACCGCGACGTGAAGCCGGGCAACGTCTTCCTCACCCGCGGAGACAACGACGAGCCGCAGGTGCGCGTCGTCGACTTCGGCATCGCCAAGCTCGCCGACGAGGACACCCTCACGCAGCTCACCCAGGACGGACGGGCGCCGCACTCGCCCGCCTTCGCCTCGCCCGAGCAGCTCCGCGGCCTGGGGCACCTCACCCCCGCGTCGGACGTCTTCAGCCTCGGCGCCGTCGGCTATCTCCTCCTCACCGGCGAGCGCCCGTTCTCGGACGAGGACCGCAACAAGATGTCGCTCGGCATGCCGGTCGCCGCGCCGTCGCCACGGGCGTTGAACCCGGCGATCCCCGACGCGGTGGAGGCGATCGTCGAGAAGGCTCTCGCCTTCGATCCGCAGGACCGCTACCCCGACGCCGGCGCGTTCGCCGCCTCCCTCGACCAGGCGCTGCGCGACCTCTCCGGCCAGCCGCTGGCGCCGTACGAGTTCGGTGCCGCGCTCCCGCCCGAGCCCACCGCGCCCGCGCCCGTGGAGGCGAGAGAGCCCACGCAGCCCATGGACGTGGAGGACCACACGCTGCTCGCGCCGCCCGCGCCCCCGGCGACGGCGCCGGTCGGGACGCCGCCCTCCGCCCCTCCGCCCCGCGCGAAGCCGCCCGCCTCCGTGCCGGGACGCCGCTCGGCTGCGCCCTTCGTCTGGGCCATCGTCATCCTGCTCCTGGCGGGCGCGGCGATCTGGGCGTACTGGATGTCCAACCATCCCGGGCGCACCGCGCAGCCGGTGGTGCCGCTCGACACGGTGGCCGCGCTCCCGCCCGACACGCTCGCGGCCGCCGAGAGCGCCCGCATCGCCACGGCGGACGCCATCATCGCCAACCAGGAGGGATTGCGCCTCTACGAGGCCAACGACACCCTCGGCGCGCTCGCGCAGTTCCAGCGCGCGGTACAGCTCGCCCCCGGGCAGGCGGAGTACCACCGCAACTACGGGATCGCCCTGGTGGACGTCGGCCAGGCCGCCCGGGGGGAGGCGGAACTGCGCCAGGCGCTCCAGCTCTCGCCCTCGCTCGTCGTCGCCTACGCGAACCTCGCGAAGGCGCAGCTCGCGCAGCGCGACACGAGCGGCGCGATCGCCTCCCTGCAGCGCTACGTCCAGCTCACCACCGACGCCGCGGGCCGCGACAGAGCGCAGCGGCAGCTGCGGGAGATCCGGGCGCAGCAGGCTACCGGCGGGCTGCTCGGCACGCCGCTCGACACGACGACGCACCAGCCCGACACCGCGCACATCCCGGCACCGCCCGGCGGGCCGTGACCGTGGAGCGCACCGTCCGGGTGCGTGGCCGCGGGCGCGTGGAGGTGGCCGCCTACGGCCTCGCCGACGCGGAGCACCTGGTCGAGAAGGAGCTGGGCCGGCTCTGGCCGGAGGCACGGGTGTGGGTCACGGAGGTGGCGCGGGCGGGCGGTGCGGCGCGAATCGTCGAGGAGTTCACCGTCTCCTACGGCCTGGAGGCCGACGTGGCGGTACCGGCGGAGTCGCCGGACGAGGCCCCGGGCGCGGCCTTCCGCCACGCCCGGAGCCTCGTCGCCGGCAGCCGCTACGCCCGCACGGAGTGGGCGACCGCCCGAGGCCCGCGACCGGGGGGCGAAGGCGCTTGACGCGCGCCGACGAGCGCCCGCATCTTCTTCGTATCCCTGTCGGTTCCATCCGCTCAACCTCCGAGAGGCCCCATGCGTACGCTCATCGCCCTTGCCTCCGCCCTCCTCTTCGCCGCACCGCTCTCCGCGCAGCAGCACATGGACATGGACCCCGACAACGGCCACGCGATGCCGGGCGGGGGCGTCTTCCCCGCCGGCTGGCAGGCGCGCGTGGATCACGGCGCCCCGGCGAACCAGGTCGTCTTCCAGGCGGCCGGCAGCGGCTTCCACGCGACGATGGGCCCGGCCGCGGTCTTCTACAACCCGGCCTGGAAGGAATCGGGCGATTACCAGGTCTCGGCCCGCTTCACCCAGAACAAGGCCCCGACGCACCCCGAGGCGTACGGGATCGTGATCGGCGGCTCGGACCTGGGCGGCGCCGACCAGCAGTACTCCTACTTCGAGGTGCGCGGCACGGGCGAGTACTACATCGCCAACCGCAAGGGCGATACGGTGACCAAGATCGTGCCGTGGACGGCGAACCCGGCCATCCAGAAGCAGAACGCCGACGGCGTGGCGGCCAACGTGCTCGGGGTGCAGGTGAAGGGGAACGACGTGCTCTTCACCGTCAACGGCACACAGGTGGCGAGCGTCCCGAAGAGCCAGCTGCAGACGGACGGCACCTTCGCCCTCCGCATCAATCACCACCTGGACGTGAACGTGGACCAGGTGAAGCGCTGAGGCGCGGCCGCCGAGGTCCGGCGCCGGACCCTCTGGAGTTACGAGTTACGAGTTACGAGTTACGAGTTACGCGTCGACGGCCGGGAGCGGCGCGTGCCCCGACTCGTAACTCGTACTTCGTAACCGGGAACTCGCTGCTTCCCGCCGCAGGCCCATGTTCGACCTCCTCCTCGTGCTCGCCCTCCTCCACGGCGCTCTCGGCGTAGCGAGCGCGCCGGGCCGGATGCTCTCGGGCTGGCTCTACCCGGCGCAGGGCGCGGACGTCGGTGGAGTTCGCGTCCGCTACACCCTCGGCGGGCTCCGGGACTCGACCGAGGCGGAGCCGGCGGGGCGTTTCTCGCTCGCCCTCCCACGCCAGCCCCTGCCCGGCGATTCCCTCACCGTGGAGACCGTCGACCCCGCGGGTCGTTACCTTCCTTCCCTTCACCGCCTCCGTATCGACGGCTTCGAAGGCGCCCTGGCGGTCGTTCTCGTACCGCGGCGCTGGGAGATCGCGTCGGGTCTGCACCGCGGCGAGTCGATCGGCGTCGACCTCGCCGCCGCGGCCCGGCGCTGCGAGCGCTGCCCGAGCTTCTACCCGGAGCCGTCGGGTAACGACAGCATCCCGCCCCGGCGGCGCGGCGTGCCCGCGTGGCCCGACTCGGCGCTCCCCGCCTATCTCGCCTTCGACACCACCGCCGGGCCGCGCTTCAGCGCCAGCGACACGGCCGCCTTCTGGCGCGCCGCACGCACGCTCGAGGAGGAGCTCGGCCGCGATCTCTTCAAGCACGCCTCGCTCGCCCTCGCGATGGGCCCACCCCCGGGCGACCCGCACGGCGTGCTGATCGTCGTCGCGGACCCCACGATCGACCGGAGCGGCATCGGCGGCACGGGCTCGCAGGCGGGCGACATCCTGGGCGCCTCCGTCTCGCTCCGCAGCCCCGGACTCGCCGCGATGTCGGGCGGGCAGACACTGGTCATGCACGAGCTGATGCACGCCCTCGGCTTCGGGCATACCTGCGCCTGGCGCTCGATCGTCTCCGCCGACCGGTGCCCGCAGCTGCGGGCGGAGCGGCCCACCGCCGAGGACGTCGCGTACGCGCAGCTCCTCTGGAGCATCCGCGCGCTGGAGCGGGAGCGGGGCGCGGTGGGGACGGTGGGGGCGGTGCTGGCGGCAGAGGGGGGAGACTGAGCGGTCCGTACGAGCTCGGCAGCGGGCTCGGGACACGGCCACCGGCCCCGTGCTCCTGGAATCCAGCCGAGGTCCAGCGGTGAGAAGACAGAGGCACCACCCGCGATGCCGCCGTTTCCGGAGAAGCGAGCCTTCCCCTCAGTACCCGCCGCTCGCCACCGTCGTCGCCCCGATGACCCGCCGCGCCGCCACGAGGTGGTCGCGGTACCACCGGCCGCGCGGGCCGGTGATGTCGCTGTAGCGCACGTTCCCGCCCGAGGAGCTGGCCTGGATGATCCGGCCGTTGCCGGCGTAGATGGCGATGTGGTCCACGTCGGTGCCGTGTCCGGCGAAGGCGAGGAGGTCACCCGGCTCGAAGGCGCCGACGTCGAGCGGCAGCGGTGCGCCGACCTGGGCCAGCTCGGCCGAGGTGCGGGGCAGCTCGATGCCCTGCTCGGCGAAGACGTAGTGGACGAAGCCGGAGCAGTCGAAGCCCTCCTGGGGCGTGCTGCCGCCCCACTTGTAGGGGATGCCGAGGTACTGGCTGGCGGTGTCGAGGGTGCGCTCGGCGACGCGCATGCGAGCGGCGCCGGAGGCGGTGGCGACCGCCGGGGACGCGGGGGTGCGGAGGATGGGGGCGGGCGCGGAGATGGAGGTGTGCCGCGCGCCGCCCATGCGGACGCTGAGGCCGAAGCGGAACTCCAGCCCGGAGCCGATCGGCGAGTCGAGATCCGGTTGGCCGAAGGGCCGCCGGTAGCGCACCTCGCCCTCCATCGCGAGCGGGCCGAGGAGCGGTGCGCGCACGCCCGCGCCGTAGGCGTAGTTGGCTCCGGTGGCGCTCTCGGCGCCGCGCAGCTTCTGCCCGCCCACGCCCACCACCAGATACGGCGCGGCCCCGCCGCGGACCGGGTCGGCGAGGAAGAGGAGCGCGTCGAGGTTCGCGCTCCAGACCGCCATGTGCTCGCCCACGGGGCTCGACATCCAGCTGGAGAGCGGCGTCGAGCGCGCGTCGACCGCCGCGCTCGCGCGCAGTCCGAGACGCCCGCTCTCGCGGCTGCCGGAGAGCCCCACCATCACCGGGCTGTGGTCGACGCTGCCGTCGGCCGCGACGAACGGAGAGATGGTGCTCCTCGTCTGGGCGGCCAGCGGGAGCGGGACGAGCAGGGCGAGCGCGAGGATCTTTTTCATGGGCCTGCAATGCTGCGGAGGGGAGAGCGCACGACGGAAGGGGAGCCTTCGTTCGAGGGCGCTATGATAGGGCGCGGCGCCGGCCGTGTCGAGGGCCTCGCGCGCGGGAATCCCGGCGCGCCGCGCGGCCCGGGCGCGCAACGACCTGCGGGTGAACGGCTTGCCCGCACGCCTTCAAGTATCGGCCGTGTTCGAGCGTTCCTGAGCCACCGAATCACCGGCGAGCGCGCGCTGGTAGATCGCCAGGATGTGCGCGCGGGTCACGAGACCCCGGAGCCGCCCCGTCCCCGGCTCGGTGACCGGGAGCGAGCCGGTGCCGCGCACGCCCATCTTGCGGATGGCGTCGAGGAGCGAATCGTCGGGCTCGACGGTCTGCGAGGGGATGGCGAGGTCGGCCGCGAGGAGGAGCGGGGCGAGATCGAGGGAGTTCTTCGCGATCCGTCCCAGGTCCGCCAGCGTGATGAGACCGACGAAGGTCAGATCGGGGTCGACGACGGGGAACTCCGTCTGTTCGCCCTGTCCGAGCTGCTCCAGGAGCTGGTCGACGCTGGCGGATTCGCCGATCACCTGCGGGTTGGGGTCGTAGGCGTCGGTGACGCGCAGTCGCGCGAGGACGTCGTGGTCGGCGCCGTGCTCCAGGTGCTCACCACGCCGGCGCAACCAGCCGCTGTAGAGCGAGTCCCGCTCGAAGCGCCGCCCCACGATCGTGCCGATGACCACGGCGAGCATGAGCGGCAGCATGATCGCGTAGTCGTTGGTCATCTCGAAGACGATGAGGATGGCGGTGATCGGCGCGTCGGTCGCGACCGCCACCACCACGCCCATCCCCACCAGCGCGTACGCCTCGGGGCTCAGCCCCAGGCTCGGGAAGAGCTGCGACATGAGGACGCCGAAGGAGCCGCCCGTCACCGCGCCGATGTAGAGCGAGGGGGTGAAGACGCCGCCCGTGCCGCCCATGCCGAGGGTGATGGCGGTCGCGACGATCTTGCCGAGGGCGAGCAGCGCGAGCGTCGTCCACGCCAGGCGGCCGAAGAGATCGATGCCGAAGGCGAGGTGACCGTGGCCGACCAGCACGCCGCCCGAGAGCCAGACCATGACGCCGACGATCGCGCCGCCGATCCAGGGGCGGGCGGAGCGCGGGATCCGGAATCGCTCCGCCAGCTCGGGCACGCCGAAATAGGCGCGCACGTAGAGAACCGCCACCAGTCCGGCGACGGCGCCCAGCAGGGGGAAGAGGGTGAAGACCTCCCGCCCGAGGTGGTAGCCGTACTCGACGGGAACGGGGAAGGCCGGGTGATTGCCGAAGGCCGCGCGAGAGACCATCGCCGCCGCGACGCTGCTCACCACGACGGGGGGGAAGGCGCCGACTCCGAGCGAGCCGAGGATCTCCTCCAGGGCGAAGAAGGCGCCCGTGAGCGGCGCGTTGAAGGCCGCCGAGATACCCGCCGCCGTGCCCGCGGCGACGAGGATCTTCACGCGCGAGGCGTCGGAGCGGAAGAGCCGCCCGAGCACGCTTCCCACCGTGGCGCCGAGCACCGCCACGGGCCCCTCGCTCCCCGCCGAGCCGCCGGAGCCCAGGGTGACGGCGCTCGCCAGCGTGCGACCCAGCGCGGGGCCGGCCGGGACGTCGCCGTTGCGGCGCGCCACGGAGAGCTGCACCGTCGGCACGCTCGGCCCCTCCCTGCCGCGCGAGAAGCGCTCCCCGATCACCCACGCCAGCGCCAGCCCCGCGGCGGTGAAGACCGGCCGGTAGAGCAGCAGGTCGCCGCGCCGCAGGAAGGTGCCCGGCCACGTCGTGAAGGCGGCGTAGGCGAGGTCGATCGCCCGGTAGAAGAGGATGACGCCGAGCGCGCCCAGCACGCCGATCACGAGCGCGAAGGCGAGGAGGATGGTGTTCTCGTCGAGCTCGCGCGCGTTGATCCAGTCCACCACGCGACCCCAGCCGCGCTCGGTCGCGAGCTGCGCCCTGTGGAGCCGGCGCAGGCGTCGCTTGCGCCGGGGTGCCCGATCCGTCCTTCGTTCGCTCATATCGATGTACGGGTGACCTGCACGGCGCGGCAAGCTACCAGGGTGCGCGCCCGCACGCCACCTCCGCCCCCCGGGCATGGCGGCGGAGGCGGCGCACGCGTAGCATCCCGCGTTCGCAGATCACCCCGACCCGAGGAGGAGCGGCATGCAGGAGCGACTGGCGAAGCAGCTGGAGTTCGTCCTGGAGATCGACCGGCTCAAGGGGATCCTCCGCCGGACGCGGATCGCCGACGGAAGCCGCCGTGAGAACAGCGCGGAGCACTCGTGGCACCTGGCGATGATGGCGATGACGCTCGCCGAGCACGCGCCCGTCGGAACCGACGTCGCCCGGGCGATCGAGATGCTGCTGGTGCACGACCTCGTCGAGATCGACGCGGGCGACACCTTCGCCTACGACTCCGATGCGAACCTGGACAGGGAGGAGCGGGAGGTGCGGGCGGCGGAGCGTGTCTTCGGGCTCCTCCCCGCGGAGCAGGGTGCGCGCTTCCGGGCGCTCTGGGACGAGTTCGAGGGCGGCGCCTCGCCCGAGGCGCGCTACGCCGTCGCGCTCGACCGCCTGCAGCCCTTCCTGCTCAACGCGCGCGCGGAGGGCGGGACGTGGCGGACCCACGCGGTGAGACTCGCGCAGGTGAGGCGGCGCATGGAGCCGATCCGCCATGCGATGCCGGAGGTGTGGCCGGTCGTGGAGCGATCGCTCGCGGAGGCGGTGGAGCGGGGCTGGCTCGCGTCCTAGCCGGCGGCGCGCGCCGGGCCCTCGCCGCCCAGCCGCGCGAGCGACTCCGCCAGGAACTCCGCCCGCCAGGCGTCCAGCGTGCCGACGTCGATCCTGAGGTCGGCGCAGATCACGGCGGGGGCCTCCCCGGCGAGGATGCGGAGCACCGCACGCACGCGGTCCTCCGCCGTCCGCTCCCGGTCGGCCTCCGGGGGTGCCGCGGACGGGCCCGAGGCCGCTCCCCGGCTGATGGCGATCGCCCGCGCCAGGATGCCACGCAGCTCGCCCAGGTAGTCCCAGGTCTCCGCGTCCAGCGCCAGCGGCTCGTGCCGCCGGTCGAGATAGAGCGCCCCGATCGGCTCCTGCCCGATACGGATCACCAGCAGCGCCGCGCCCCGGATGCCCATCTCCTCCAGCCACGCGGCCTCCTCTCGCCGACGCGAGCGCCCGCCGCCCAGCCGGATGTCGCGGCCGCGCATCAGCGCCACGCCGAGCGCGCCACCCTCCACCGAGACGGGGATCCGCAACCGCTCCGCGAGCCCCTCGACGCCCTCGCCCAGGCCGACGCGCCCCTGCAGCTCGCCGCGGCGGGCGTCGAAGAGGCAGAGGACCACCCGGTCCGCGGAGCCGCAGCGGAAGGCCGCCTCCAGCGTCATCAGCACCACCCGCTGCAGATCGACCGGCACCTCGCTGGTCGCCGCCTCCACCTCCTGGAGGAGCCGTCGGCGCAGGAGCTCCTCCTCGGAACGGAGCACCGGACCCGCCGAAGGATCCGGCGACACACCGCCGTCCAGCTCGCGCAACGCGGCCCGCGCCTGGCGCGCCAGGTGGAGGTCGTCGAGCGTCACGCGCGCGTCGGCGAAGATCGTGCGCGTCTCCCGGACGGCGACTTCGACGACCTGGCGCATCTCGTCGTGGCCGAGCCGCAGCCGCTCCCCGAAACGCGCGTGCACCTGCTCCACCCCGCCCTCCACCTCGCCCGCCCGGCCGTAGATCGACTCCGTCAGCTCGTGCCCCAGGACCGCGAGCTGGCTGAGCAGCGACTCGCCCACCGCGCCGCTCGCCCGCATGCCCGCGCGCACCGAGTCCGGCATCCCCCAGAAGCGGGCCATCGCGACACCGAGCTCCTCGAACGGGAACTCGAGGATGCGCAGGCCCGCCTCCGCGACGGAGATCGTCTCCTCCTCGGCCAGCTGCAGGATCGCCTCGTACTCCTCCGCCGCGTGCGCCGCCACCAGCACCTCGCCGAGGTTGCGGAACATCCCGCAGACGTACGCCTCTTCCGGCTCGTGGTAGTGGGTCTGGACCGCCGCCTCCCGCGCGTGATTGGCGCTCAGCAGCGAGAGCAGAAGGAGGTCCTTCAGCCGCGACGACTGCTCCCGGTAGTGCTCGAAGAGGAGGATGCTGCTGGCGAGGTCGCGCGCGGCGCGGGCGCCGATGAGCATCATCGCGTGCGTCGCGCTGCGCACCGGCCGCCCCGTCCGGTTGTACTGCACGCTGTTCGCCGCGCGCAGCACCTTCAGCGACATGCTGTAGTCGCGCAGGACGATGTTCGCCAGCCGCTGGATCGGGACGGCCTCGTTGGCCAGCCCCGTCATGATCTCGCGCATCTGCGCGGAGAAGGCCGGGAAGTCGGGTGCTTCCTGGATGCGGTGGAGGAACGCCGTGATGCGGCGCTCTCGGGGATCGATCTGGTCCAAGGTATGGTCCCGCCGGAGGAGGAGGGGGCGCGCCGGGATGGCGAGCGCTCTCCCCCCAGTATCGGCAGCTCGGCGCGAACGCCTTCCGGTGGGGCGCGGCGGCTCAGACCCCGAGCGCCTGCCCGATCTCCCGGACCTGCGCCGTGTGCCGCGCCTCGTGCGCGCCCACGAAGGCGACCCACTGGTACAGGTCGGCCTCGCCGAGCAAGGGGTGCGGGCGGACGATCTCCCCGAGCGCGAGGCCGTCCGCCGAGAGCAGCGCCTCGCGAAGGCCGTGGCGGACCTGCTCCAGCACCCGCCACGCCTCCTCCGCGTCCATGCCCGACACCGGCAGCGACGCGGGCGACGCCGTGCGCGGCCTGCTCCGGTCCACGATCCGCGGCGTGTCGATGGTGGCCAGCACCGAACCCGTCTCCCGCTCCGGCGGGAGCCGGCCCGCGGTCCGCCCCGCGTTCAGGGAGTCGGAGATCGCGGCCGCGCTCCGCCCCTCCACGATGCCGAGGTGTTCGAGTACCTGCGCCACCGACCAGCGACCCTCGGCCGGCTGCTCCTGGCGTCGGTCGGGCGGCACCTGCTCGACGGCGCGCCGCAGGTCGGCGCGGGTGCGGTCCAGGTATCCGAGGACTTCTTCGATGCGTGCCTGCATGGGCGACAGAAGTTGGGGGGAGCCACGCTCGTGGCTCCCGGTTCACGTCCGCGGCCGGCTCTCGGCCGCGGCGGCGAGGGCGGCGAGCGCCCCGCGGATCGCGGCGGCGACCTCCGGGTCGGCGAGCGCGCCGGCCTCGTCGAGCCCCCGGCCCGCGAGCGGCGCCGCGAACGGCGACCCCTCGACAACCTCCGCCGACATCGTCCGCAGCGTCTCCGCCAGGGACGCCTGCGCGTGCGTCGAGCGCGGCGAGGCGTTGAGGAGCGCGACGGGCTTGGCCGGAATCTCGCTCCCACCCACCAGCCAGTCGAGGGCGTTCTTCAGCGACCCGGGCACGCCGTGCGCGTACTCGGGGCTCGAGATCAGCACCGCGTCGGCCGCGAAGACCTCCCGGCGGAGCGCACGTACCGCGGCCGGGAGCCGCGGGTCGCCCAGCGCCGTGTCGAGGTCCGGGTTGAAGTGCGGGAGATCGCTCAGCCCGTCGTAGGTGACGATCTCGACGCCCTCCGGCGCCAGTGCGGCCGCGGCGCGGAGCAGGATCGCATTCGACGAGACGGCCCGCAGGCTGCCGGAGATCGCGAGGACGCGCATCAGGGTCGGGAGACGGAAGTGTGCATTCGTCGGCGCCGCGCGCGCCGCGTCTCGCGGGGAAGTTAGCAGCGCTCGGTGGTGCTGGGAACACCAATTGCGTGCGTCCCGGAAGCTCCACGACGGGTCCGGGACGGGCGCGCTCACCCCCGCAGCAGCGCTCCGACGGACCGTTTGCGGCGGTGTCGATGACCGATTCCTCGAACTCCCCGATAACCGGTGCCGCCCCGATCTGGCCCGCGCTCCCGCTGGACGCGTGGCGCGACAGCTACGCCACGCTCCACATGATGACGCAGGTGGTGGGCAAGGTGCGGCTGGAACGCGCGCCCATGGTCAACCACTGGTGGCAGGTGCCGCTCTACCTCACCGCTCGGGGGCTCTCCACCTCGGCCATCCCGCACGGAGCGCGCAGCTTTCAGATCGACTTCGACTTCATCGACCACGAGCTGCGGATCGAGGTGGACGACGGCGGCCATCGCTCGATCGCGCTGAGATCGCGGCCATTGTCGGAATTCTACCGGGACACGATGGATGCCCTGGCCGATCTCGGCGTTCCAGTCACCATCTGGCCACGTCCCGTCGAGGTCGAGGATATCATTCCCTTCGACCGGGACCGCGGGCACGCCACCTACGACCCGGAGCCGGTGCACCGCTGCTGGCAGGTGCTCGCGCAGGCCGACCGCGTCATGACGGTGTTCCGCTCCGGGTTCGTCGGCAAGTGCAGCCCCGTCCACTTCTTCTGGGGCAGCTTCGACCTGGCGGTGACGCGCTTCTCCGGCCGGCGCGCGCCCGAGCACCCGGGCGGCGTCCCGAACCTGGCGGACCGGGTGACGCGCGAGGCGTACTCGCGCGAGTGCAGCAGCTGCGGCTTCTGGCCGGGGAGCGGCGCGGTCCAGGAGCCCGCGTTCTACTCCTACGCCTATCCGGAGCCGGAAGGATACCGGGATCACCCCATCCTCCCCGGGCAGGCGCGATACGACGACGAGATGCGAGAGTTCATCCTGCCCTACGAGGCCGTCCGGCAGGCGAGCGATCCCGATCGGATGCTGCTCGACTTCTTTCAGAGCACCTACGAGGCGGCCGCCGTGGCGGGCGAATGGAACCGCGGCGAGCTCGAGCAGGACTATCCCGCGCCCGGCCGGCCCGTTCCCCCGGAGCCGGCGCCGACGTTCCCCGTACCCGAGGAGGCAGACACTCCCAGTGAGAGATCTCCGGTGCGTTAAAGTTTCCGCCGCGGCTGCCGAGACTCCTCTCACGTGAGTCTTGCCGCAGTGTGGCAGAATCCGCCCTCATCGTCCAAGAACGCCGAGTTTACCCCCGCCTTCCTTGAGGGGCGGGCACGGCTGAGGACGATGGGGGCGGCTTCGTTGCTTCGTTTAACCGAACCGTAATCGATTACACCTTGTGGTACCGTGGTGCACGACGCATACTGATCGGCACATTCCACAATACGGGCGGGCGGTGAGGAGGGGAGGCGGAGGAGCTCAGGTGCTCCTCCGCCCGCGGAGCCATCCCGCATCCGCCTGGTCCATCCGCTTCATCAGGTGGTCCAGCATCGTGGCCTGTACCGCCTGCGTCTCGCAGACGCTCTCCAGTCGCTCCAGGCTGCGCTCCAGCGGCCGGATCACCTGCTCCGAGATCCGCTCCCACTGCCGGCGCTGCTCACGCTCGGCCGTGTCGGCGCGCTCGCGCGCGTCGTCCGCGGCCTCGCGCACCCCCGCGTAGAGCGCCTCGATCGCGCGAAAGCGCGCCTCGACCTGCTCCATCTCCTGCCGCGTGGCGAAGGTCCGCCGCAGCCGCTCCACCAGCGCGAGGAGCAGGATCGTGACGCCGGATCCACCGCCGATCAGCACCGAGATCTCGGTGCCTCCGTCCCATCCACCGCTCATCGAGCCCTCCTTGCTCCGGGTCCGCCGGCCAGCCGCGCCCGGCGATGGCCACCGACCGAATATACCCGAACAAAACCCGAAACAAAAGGGTGTCGGCCGGCCCTCGCGTGAGGAGGAGGCGGAGCCGGCGAAAACCGCGCGCCCCACCGGTGCCGGAGCACCGGTGGGGCGCGCGTGCGTCCCGCGGCGGACGGGGGGTCCTTACGCCGCCGGCGTCGCGGCCGTGCAGACCGCGTCGGAGATGGTGTAGTCGACGGTGGCCTCGCTGCCGGAGGTGACGCTCAGCTGCGCGGGCGTGGCCGCGGCGGTGAAGCGGAGCACGTCGCCGTTGGCGAAGACGACCGAGTCCTGCGCCATGGTGTAGTCGCCGGCGGGCACGAAGGGGAAGAGCAGCTTGCCCGTGGCGTCCACCGTGCCGGTGAGGTTGAGCGCGGCGCTCGTGGCGGTCGGCTGGAAGGCGCTGAGCTGCACCGAGTCGCCGCCGCAGTCGGGGAGGGCGACGGAGTCGGCGAGCGCGACGGTGCCGGCGATGGAGCCGGTCACTTCCAGGTCGCTGGCGTTGATGACCGGATGCATCACCCAGTTACCCGACATGCCGGCCTTGTGGCCGAAGCTCTGCGCGACGTCGAAGTCGAGCACCACCACCTCGGCGGGAGAGGTGAGATCGAGGGCGCCGTGCGGGAGATTGATCTTCAGCCCGCTCTGGCCGCAGCTCGGGCACTTGAGGGAGCCGTCGGCGGTGGAGTAGGTCTGCCCGTCGAGGGTGGTCAGGGAGACATCGCCGACCACCAGGCGGAGCTGGCCGTAGGTGCCGGCGGGGATGCTGATGTTCGCCAGGTCGGCGGTGAGGCCGCTCTGCAGATCCAGCAGGTCGTAGGTCTGGTCTCCGTCGAAGAGGACGACGCGCGAGCTCGCGGAGTCGGCGCCGCCGGTCAGGTAGATCTGCTTGATCTGGACCTGGGCGGAGGCGAGGGCGGCCGGAGCGTCCGTGAGCTTGACCGTCACGCGGCTGGTGCTGGAGGCCGCGGGGTTCGAGGCGGAGTCGCACGCGCCGAGGAGCGTGAGGGAGGCGAGCAGGCCGATGAGGGTTCTGTGCATCGTCATGGCGATCCTTCCAGGTTGCAACGGGTTGCGCTCCGGCCGCCGAAGTGCGGCCCGCGCGGGTTCGGAGGAGGTCTTCGGTTCAGGGATGGCCGGGGTTAGCCGGCGGTCCGGACGGTTTCCCGCCGGGGTGATCACCAGGGCCGCGGCCGGGCGTACCGGCGGGCTTCCCCGCCCCCGGCCGGGAGCCCGCGCCCGGGACTCCGGACGGCCTGCCGCGCGCGCCCGCGCGGCCCGCCCCGTCCGGCGGGCCAGCGCCCGCGGGGGGTCCGTGCCCGGCCCGCTCCTCCACGGCCTGCTGGGGCAGGTGCGCCAGGGCTTCACCGCCCCGGCTCAGCGCGGCCTCCACTCGCGCGCGCGCCTCGGCCACGGGCAGCCCCTGTCGGACGAGGGCCCCGAGCACGGCCAGCGCGACGGCGGTGTTCTCCTTCGGCGCCTCGCGCGCGACGTCGCGCAGGGTGACCGCGTCCACACCGGCGTCGAGCGCGTCCGCCCCGGCCGCCGCCTCCGCCGGGCGCACCGGCCGTGCGTCGGCGGAGAGGACGTCGTGAGCTCGGACGAGGCTCTCGGCCCGACGCTCGGCGACGGCGGCGATCCGCTCCTCGGGAATCCCCTTGGCGCGTCCCTCGGCTACCTTCGTCGCGAGCAGGTCGGCGGGGAGTCCGGCCTGCGCGACGCGCGCCTCCGCCGCCGCGATCCGCCGTGCGGCGCTCTCCGGCTGCTGGGCGCCGACCATTCCCGGCGCGAAGCCCAGGAGCACCATCGCTATCGTCAGCCGTCTGATCATGGGTCGGCCTTCGGGTCCAGGATCTCTGCCATCCTCCAGCGGGGTCGAACGTGCCGCTCTGTAGATAGGACGAGCGAACGGCGCGTGCGTCACATCTGCCCTCATCGGATCCCCACGCGCTCCAGCGCCTCCTGCAGGGCCACGCGGGCGCGCGCCACGCGCATCTTGAGCGCACTCACGCCCACGCCGAGCAGATCGGCGATCTCCTCGTACGAGAGCTCCTCCACGTGCTTGAGCAGGAAGGCCTCGCGCTGGGCGGCGGGCAGAGCGGCGAGCGCGCGATCCACCGCGTGGCGCAGCTCACCGCGGTCGAGCTCGGCCTCCGGGCTCTCGCGCGCCCAGAGATCCTGCGCCACTCCGGCCTCCAGGCTCACGCCCCGGCGCGCCGGGGCGCGCAGGTGGTCGGTGCAGCGGTTGCGGAGAGTCCGGAAGATCCAGGCGCGGAAGTGCTCGCGGTCGCGGCAGGTGGCCAGGCTGGCGTAGGCCTTGACGAAGCTCTCCTGCACGAGGTCCGCGGCGGCGTCGGCGTCCTGGAGCATGCCGAGGGCGAAGCGGTAGAGCGGCGCCTGATAGCGGCCCACGAGCACGGCGTAGAGGTCGCGCTCGCCCTCGAGCACGCGCTCGATGAGCAGCGCGTCGGGAAGGGAGTCCGGGACGGGAGTCATGCGGGATCGCGGGGGATCAGCGAACGATCAGCAGGGCGTTGAAGCCGCCGAACCCGTCGGGCTCACGGCCCGGCAGGGATTCGGGCACGAACCACGCGCCGTCCTCGCCGCGGAAGGCGTAGTGGTAGACGCCCGGCGGCACGGGCAGCGTCACGCTCCAGAAGTCGCCGCTCGGCGCCATCGTCACGTCCTTCCACCCCGTGAAGTCGCCCGCCAGGCGCGGAGCCGACCGGGAGACCGACCGCGGCAGCCGGAAGGTGATCCCCCCGCGCCCGGGCACCCGGGCCGGGATCGCGGCGACCGGCGCCGGGACGTGGCCGAGCGCCCGGCGCACGCCCAGGCTCCAGCTCCGCTGCGGTGCGTTCCAGTAGAGGGGATCGTTCGTCTCCTGCCGGACCGTCGCGTGCAACTCCAGACCCCGGAGGACGCGCACGCTGGCGTCGACGCCCCACACCGGTGTGCGCACGGCGGAGGAGAGCCAGTCACCGGCATAGGCGGAGAGGGTGAGCGGGCCGCGCTCGGCCGCCACGCCGCCGCCGAGGTACGGGTAATCGCCCTCGGCCGCGTGCAGGTAGCGCGCCTCTCCGGAGAGCGAGATCCAGCCGAGCGCCGCCACCGCCCGCGCGTCCGACTGCTCGACCGTCCGGCTCGCCGTCTCGCCGGCGAAGACCCGCGCGTAGTGGACGACACCCGAGCGCAGCTCCAGTCGCGCCGAGCGGTTGCCGAAGGTGAGGAGCGGCATCGCCTCCACCGTCGCGCCACGACCGCTCGCCATCGAGTCCCGATCGCGGTAGAGGAAACCCTGCGCGTCGAGGTCCGCGCCGAGCGAGAGCCTTCCCGCGGGCGCGAGAAAGCGCCCGCCGAGGCCGAGCGCGCCCCATGCGAGCCCACCGGAGCCCACGGGGAGTCCCGCCGAGGCGGAGAGCCAGCGCAGCCCGTCGCGCCGCAGCCCGAGCTGCAGCTCGGTGCTCTCCTGGCCGACCGGCGCGGCGTCGGGCGCGGACTGGCCGGCGCCCAGCTCCACCGACCACGCGCCCTGCGCTGCCGCGTGCGCGGGTGCCAGCAGCAGGAGCGCCACTCCGAGCCGGAGTCGCGGCGCGCGCGGGAGAAGCCGCATCAGAGCGCCGACCGGGGGTTCGCGAGGAAGAGCCGGCTGTTGGTGCCGCCGAAGTCGTCCGCGACCGAGGGCGCGGCCGGATCCGGGACCCAGCGGGAGCCGTCGACGAGGAAGAGGTAGTCGTACACGCCGGGCGTCAGAGGCACGGAGGCGCTCCAGACGCCGTCCGCCACCTGGTGCAGCTCCACCGAGGGCCGCCACGCCGAGAAGCTGCCCGCCAGCGAGACCGAGTGGGCCTGCGCTGCGTCCAGGCGGAACTGAACGTAGACGGCGGGCGCGCTCGTCGCGGCGACGCCCCGGGGCGAGGAACGCCACATCGTTCGCCCCGACGGCGACAGGAGGAGAGCGAGGAGGAGCGCCATGGCGGCGAGGCCGTACGTGGGCCGCAGACGGACGTTCACCACCCGCGGCTCCCACAGCCAGCTCCAGACGCGGCGCAACGGCGTCAGGCCGCGCGCCGCCGGCTGCGCCGCCGGAGCGGCCTCGGGCAGGCGCGCCAGGACGGCCGCGCGCAGATCCACCGGGGGCGCGTCGCGCACGCGGCTCACCACGGCCGCGAGCTCCCGTTCGAGGGCCTGGAGCTCGCGGAGCTCCTCGGCGGAGAGCGCCTCGCGAGGCAGCTCGCCGTCCAGACAGGCATGGATGCGATCGTCGTTCATGGTGCTACGAGTATCGGCCGCCGGGCAGCGAGAGCTTCAACCCGGTACGGCTGTCACCGCGCCCCGGCGGGGCGCTCCATGAAGAGGACGAGCAAGAGGTACGCGCCGTCACATCGGCGCGTCCGATCGGGGGGATCGGGTGGGAGAGAGGCGCTCGACATGCACGTCCGCCCGCCGCCGGGCGGTGCCCCTCCGAGCGCCTCCCTCCACCCGCGGGCCGCCTCAGTCGCTGCCCAGGTCCTGCTCCGCCTTGCCGAGCTTGTCGCGCAGCTTGCCCTTGGCCTGGTCCCACTTGCCCTCCGCCTGCATGCTCGCGTCACCGGTGAGGCCGCCCGCGGCGTCCTTCAGCCGGCCCTTCATGTTCTCGGCCTTGCCGCGCAGGGAATCCTCCATCCCCTGTTCGTTCAGGTCCTTCTGGTCGTTGCGATCGTTCTGGTTCGCCATGCGTGCCTCCTTCGGTGAGAGAGTGCGCGCGCCTCGTCGCGCGGCTGCCCCCTGAGAGTGCAACGATCGTACCCATTACCGTTCAACGAGTTACGGCACGGACGGAGCGGCCCTGGCGCTTGCGGGGGCGAGCGTGGGCGCCTATCTCTCCCGCCGGCCCGCCTCGTGCGAAGGCACCGGCGCGACTCGCACCCGAAAGCATGGATGACGCTCCTGCCGCTGATGCTCTGGATCGCGCTCGGCTCGGTGACCGCCGGGCTGCTGGGCGCCCTCACGGGGCTGGGCGGCGGGATCGTGGTGGTGCCGATGCTCACGCTCGTCTTCCACGTGGACCTGCGCTACGCCGTCGGGGCCTCGCTGGTCTCGGTGATCGCCACCTCGTCCGGCGCCGCGGCGGCCTTCGTGCGCGAGGGCTACACCAACATCCGCGTGGGAATGCTGCTGGAGGTGGCCACCACGGCCGGCGCGATCGCGGGCGCGTACATCGCGGGGCTGGTCTCGACGGGCGCGATCGCGGTGATCTTCGGGCTCGTCCTGCTCTTCTCGGCATATCGCACCGTCCGCCCTCCGGAGGAGCGGACGACGCTGAAATCGGGCAGGTGGGCGGAGCGCTTCCGTCTCGGCGGCACCTATCCCACCCCGCGCGGCGAGCAGGCCTACGCGGTGCAGCGCGTGCCGCTGGGCTTCGGCATCATGCTCGTGGCGGGGACGATCTCGGGCCTGCTGGGGATCGGCTCGGGGGTGGTGAAGGTGCTGGCGATGGATCAGGCGATGCGCCTTCCCTTCAAGGTCTCCACCACGACGAGCAACTTCATGATCGGGGTGACGGCCGCCGCGAGCGCGGGCGTCTACCTGGGCCGCGGCTACATCGAGCCCGTGCTGGCGCTGCCCGTGATGCTGGGGGTGCTCTGCGGCGCGCTGCTCGGCGCGCGCATCCTGCCCCGGGCGCGCACCGTCTACCTGCGCCACGTCTTCCTGGTGGTGCTGGTGGTGCTGGGCCTCCAGATGCTCTACGAGGGCGTCACGGGGGGGATCTGACGATGCGCTTCCTGCAGCGGCGGTGGACGGACGAGGAGGTCGAGCAGTGGGTGGGCGGCCTGCTCCGAGCGGGCGTCCTCCTGGCCGCGGCCGTCGCGCTCCTCGGCGGCGTCCTCGTCGTCTGGCACCACGCGAGCGCGCCCGTGGACTTCTCCGTCTTCCGCGGCGAGCGGTCCGGGCTGAGGAGCGTGGGCGGGATCGTGCGCGGAGCCCTCGCGGGCGACGGCCACGCGGTGGTGCAGCTCGGGCTGCTGCTGCTCATCGCCACGCCCGTGGCGCGCGTGGCGCTCTCGCTCGTCGCCTTCGCCGTGCAGCGCGACCGGCTCTACATCGCCGTGACCGCCGTGGTCCTCGCCCTGCTGCTCTACGGTCTCTTCGGTTCCGGCGCGTGACGCGACGGGAAGGAGCGCACGATGGTGGCCGCTAACGCCGGACGGGTCTTCCTCTTCGCGCTCGTCCCCGTCGCTTCGATGCTGCTCGGCGCGGCGATCGCCGCGGTGCGCGGGCCGGGAGAGCGCCTCCGCAGCGCGATCCAGCACTTCGCCGCGGGAGTGGTCTTCGCCGTGGTGGCGGTCGAGATCCTCCCCGACATCAAGCGGACCCACAGCGCGTACGAGGTCGCGCTCGGCTTCGCGCTCGGCGTCGCGGCGATGCTCCTGGTGGAGCGCTGGGCCGGCTCGCACGAGCATGCGCAGGACGGCGTGGAGTCCACCGCCGCCGGCATCCTCCTCGCCGTCGGCGTCGATCTCGCGCTCGACGGGCTCCTCCTCGGTATCGCCTTCGCCGCCGGCGCCGCCGAGGGCGCGCTCCTCGCCTTCGCGCTCGCCTTCGAGATGCTCTCCCTCGGCCTGGCGCTCACCGTTCAGCTCGCGCGGGCCGGCGCCTCGCGGCGGCGGGCGGTCCTCGTGCCCCTCGTGCTCGCGCTCGTCACCCTGGGTGGCGGCTCGGTGCTCGGCGTCACCGTCCTCGCGGGCGCGTCGCCGTCCGTGATGGCCGTCGTGCTCTCCTTCGGCTGCGCCGCGCTCCTCTTCCTCGTCACCGAGGAGCTGCTGGTCGAAGCCCACGAGGTAGGTGAGACGCCCTGGGCCACGGCGATGTTCTTCCTGGGGTTCCTGGTGCTGATGATCCTGGGGATGGTGGCGTAGGGGAGAGGAGCTACTGCGGATGCAGGGCAGTGCGCAGCACTCGCTCCGACCGCGAGCCCGCTCGGACCCTCTTGAACGGTAGAGCGTGCGGAGTGCTACCGCAGCAGATCGAGAACGCCGAGCCCCTCGGCCTCGGCCGCCTTCAGAAGCTGGCGATCGGCGGCCACCACGAGGCAGGCACCGCCCGCGGCCTGACTTAGAAGGACTGCACTGGCCAGGTGGACCGCGTCGAACCCACGCAGGCCGTTGCGGCGTACCAGCGCGGCTCCCTCGTTGACGACAACCGCAGTCGGATCGAGGATCTCGTACGCGGGCGTGGGTCCCGTGAAGTCGGAGTCGAGGGCACGAAAACGCATCTCCGCCTCCGGGGCCGAGAGCTTCCCCTCGTTCCGGAGGCGGGTGAAGGCCGACATGGTTTCGGGATAGGCGAGGCGGGAGACGAACAGCCTATCGGAGCTGGTGCCGGGCTCTGCCTGGCGGAGCAGTGCGCGTACCTCCTGGGAGCGGTCCTCGTCGACGTACGCTTTGACGAGCGCGCTCGTGTCCAGATGGTAGATCAAGCACCGGCCCGCTGCTCTTCACGCATCCGCACCACCGTCTCACTCAGGGACACCCCGGGGATGGAGAGGGGCTCCCGACTCAGAACCGCGCTCCGCCCGGCCGCCGTGGACGGGGTAACGCCCACCCCCGAGCGCGCGAGGCGCTCCTGGACATCTCGTGGATCCGGCGTCTCGTTCGCGGGCTGTGGATGGGAACTCATGGGGTCCTCCTGCGGAAGGATCCGATCCGGAGAAGCGTCCGTCTGCATCTCCTACGCCCCGAACCTTCGCGCCGAGACGGCCGTTGCACAAGTCCGACGATCTCACCATCCGGGGCACTGCGTATCGCTTCCCGACCATCCCTCCCGAGGTAGCGGAGCGCCTGGCAGTGAACCGCTCCGGGTTTTCCGGAGAGCTCAGGGTGTGAGTGCCGGCACGAGAGCCTGAGTCTCGTGGCGGCGGTAGAATGCCTCCTCGTACTCCACGGGGGAACGTAGCCGAGTGGCTCCAGGAGGCGGTGGTGGTTGAACCACGAGACCCACTCCCGCGTGGCGAACTCCACGGGCGGATTCAAGGGGTCGTCGCAATACCTCACGAGAGGGAGTTGCGATGAGCACTCGGAAGCGGCGTTCGGTGCTCAGGCCCGGATTACGACATCATGACCTGGGCCTGGGCACCGCTGCGAGCAACGAATACTTGTAAGTCGCACCAGGCGCTTGCCCGTGTGGGGGTTGATCACCCCGAAGATCGTTCGCCGCGCGATGCCCGGGGCGCGAGAGCTCTGGAGCGGAGCAGCACGGGGCCACTCCGGCCGCGCTGGAGCCCGGCTCGCGGTTCTCCCGTTTCTATAGTTTCTGTGTTTTCTATTGACGCAGCCCTGCGCGGCACGTAGATTTCCGGAGCAGCTTCTTTCGCGAGGAATGGATATGCCGACGATCTCTGCCTACACTTCGGACGATCTCAAGCGGAGGATCGATCAGATCACGCGTGAGGAAGGGCGTAAGCCGGCGCAGGTGGGGAGCACCGCTCTGGAGCTCTATGCGCAGCTCCCGGCCTCTGCGCGACGCGCGTTCCTGGAGATCAGTGCCGCCGACGAGGAGTCGCACGCGGGGATCCTGGGTCGCGCGATCGCACAGGTGAGCCGTGCCCTGCTCAATGCCAGATGGGAGATCACGGACGCGCGGATCGCGCGTTCGGTTCGGGATCACGGCTCTCTGCCCGCAGGGGATCTCTCCGAGGAGGAGATCGCACGCATCGCCGTGGAGATGACCGGCGCGTCCGTAGCGCCGGAGGCGTAGGTGGCCGATGCCCCGCCGCGTATCTGCCTCGATCTGAACGTCTTCGTGGCAGCAGAAATCGCGGTCGCTCTGGGCCGGCGGGACACCACGCCGATCCGGCTCGTCGAGGCCTGCCGGGGTGGTCGGTTCGATCTCGTGATTTCGCGGGCGATGCTGGACCGGCTCACCGATGTTCTGCAACGGCCGCCGCTCCATCTCGGTCTCGCACTGGCAACCGAGCGCACGGAGCTCATCGCCGAGCTCGCATCCCTGCCGAACCTGATCGTGATCGGCGCAGGCGTACTGCCCGTTCGCGACGTGGAGGACCGCGGTGTCCTCGAGGCGGCGCTCGCCGGTCGTGCGCAGTACCTCGCGACCTACAATCTGGGCGACTTCGAGTCCGGTGCCGTGCGAGACCCGGTCAGCGGCGACCTGCGCATTCGGGAGCTGTCCATCCTCCCTCCGGCCGAAGTCGCGGAGCGACTGGGTCTGTACTGAGGCGACGGGCGGCGACCGAAGGCCCCGGGGGCGGGGTCCAGGTGAGGGGGCGAGGAGCCGCCCCAGTCGTCTCGAAGGTATGGAGGCAAATCGGCGAGATCGCCAACCTTACCCGGGATGGTATTCATACGAGCAGCCCTCCGATGGATCCGCCATTGGAGGGCTGGGTAGTGGCACGACCCTGGTTGCTGGGTATCCGGGTAAGGCATGGTCATACAGATACGTACCTGCCCCCGCTGCGGCAGCACGAATGTGATTCGTCACGGCAAAGACAGGCACGGAGTGCAACGCTACCGCTGCCGCACGTGCCGCTACGCCTTCCGCGAGAACCCGAAGCCGAACGGGTACACGGCGGAAGAGAAGGAGAAGATCTTAGACGCGTACCGAGAGCGCAGCAGCTTGCGGGGACTGACCCGCACGTAACCGTTCAGGTGGTCTGACGATCGGGCGCTGAAAATGCGGCGCGGCGTCTCATGCGCATTCTGGAGCATCTCGAAGCCTCGGGAGAGGTCCTCTCCCCGGCGGTCCGCACCGCCGTCGCCGCCCTGGAGCAGTACG
>DASSTO010000076.1:0-3516 GCA_035707865.1 Longimicrobiaceae bacterium
CTCTCCGCGAGCGACGAGCAGGCGCTCCTGGAGCGCCACATGAACCGGGTGACCGACACCTGCATCCCCGAGATGGAGGCGATGCGGCGCATCGAGGCGGCGGTCCTGGAGGAGTGGGAGGCCGCCGACCGCGCGGGCGAGCGCTACTTCCCGCACGAGTTCATGTTCAAGATCCTCCGCAGCGGGAAGCTGGAGCAGTACTACCAGATCGACCCGAAGAACTCGTGGATGCTCGCGGCGATGGAGAAGAACCTCCCGATGTTCGTTCCCGGCTGGGAGGACTCGACGCTCGGCAACATGTTCGCCGGGCACGTCATCACCGGCGACGTGAAGAACGTCCACACCGTCCGCACCGGGATCGAGTACATGATCTCGCTCGCGGAGTACTACGAGACGACGGCCGAGCACGAGCGCCCCATCGGCTTCTTCCAGATCGGCGGGGGCATCGCGGGCGACTTCCCCATCTGCGTGGTCCCGATGCTCCACCAGGACCTGCAGCGCCCGGAGGTTCCGCTGTGGGGCTACTTCTGCCAGATCTCCGACTCGACCACCAGCTACGGCTCGTACTCGGGCGCGGTACCGAACGAGAAGATCACCTGGGGCAAGCTGGGCCCGACGACGCCGAGCTTCGTCATCGAATCCGACGCTACGATCGTGGCGCCGCTGATCTTCGCGTACGTGATGGGGTGGTGACCCGCCGCCCCTCCCACGCCACCCCGGCCATCAGCTATCGGCTATCAGTTGCCCGGCCGATAGCCGATACCCGATAGCCCTCATGCCTTCCGAACTCGACCTCCTGATCTCCACCCGTCGCGACCTGCACCGCCACCCGGAGCTGGGCTTCGAGGAGCACCGGACCGCCGGGATCGTGGCCGAGCGGCTGCGCGCGGCCGCCTACGCGGTGCGCACCGGCATCGCCGGGACCGGGGTGGTCGGCACGATGCGCGGCGGCGCGGGCGAGGGGCCCACGCTCCTGCTGCGCGCCGACATGGACGCCCTCCCGGTCCAGGAGGAGACCGCGCACGGCTTTCCGTCCACGGTGGCGGGGAAGATGCACGCCTGCGGTCACGACGCCCATGTGGCGATCGGGCTCGCGGTGGCCGAGCGGCTCGCCCGGCGGCGGGCGGAGTGGCCGGGCGAGGTGCGCTACTGCTTCCAGCCGGCGGAGGAGGGCGCGGGCGGCGCGCAGCGAATGATCGAGGAGGGCGCACTGCAGGGGGTAGACGCCGCGCTCGGGCTGCACGTCTGGCTGGGGCTGCCGAAGGGCGTGGTGGGGGTGGTGGACGGGCCCCAGATGGCCGGCGCCCGCGAGTTCCGGATCGTCGTCCACGGCCGCGGAGGCCACGGCGCCATCCCGCAGGAGACGATCGACGCCACGCTGGTGGCCAGCCACGTCGTGGTGGCGCTGCAGAGCATCGTCTCGCGCAACGTCTCGCCGCTCGACACGGCGGTCGTCACCGTGGGCTCCTTCCACGCCGGTACGGCGCAGAACGTCATCGCGGAGACCGCGGTGCTGCAGGGCACCCTGCGCGCCTTCCGGGCGGAGCTGCTCGAGGAGCTGAAGGCTCACCTCGAGCGGGTGACGGGAGGGGTCTGCGCCGCGCTCGGGGCGCGCGCGGAGGTGAGCTACTCGCCCATCGCCTACCCGCCGACCGTCAACGACCCGGCAATGGCGGGGATCGTGCGCCGGGCGGCGGCGGGAGTGGTGGGCGAGGAGCGCGTCCGAAGCGACGACGACGTCCGCACGATGGGCGCGGAGGACTTCGCGGAGTTCGGCGCCCGCGTGCCGGGGTGCTTCTTCTTCGTCGGCGCCCGCGACGAGGCGATCGGCGCGGTATACCCCCATCACTCCCCGCGCTTCGACCTCTCCGAGGAGGCGCTTCCCGTGGCGGTCGAGGTGCTGGAGCGCGCCGCGCTCGGCTACCTGCGCGGCGGGGCCGGCGTCGGCTCATGACCTTCCAGCAGCTGCGCGACTTCTGCCTCTCCCTGCCGGACGCGGAGGAGACCTTCCCCTTCGGCGAGGATACGCTCGTCTTCAAGGTCGGCGGCAAGATGTTCGCGATCACCGGCATCGAGCGCCTGCCGCTGAGCGTGAGCCTCAAGTGCGACCCCGATCGCGCCGTGGCGCTCCGCGAGCGGTACGCCGCCGTCCAGCCGGGCTATCACCTCAACAAGACGCACTGGAACACCGTCGAGCTCGACGGCAGCGTTCCCGACCACAGCGTCCGCCAGTGGATCCGCGACTCCTACGACCTCGTGGCTCAGGGCCGGAAGGGCGAGCGCGGCCGGAAGCCGCGGTCGTAGACCGGATACCTCACCCGTCCCGCCTCCGGAAAAGCACCGGGCCCCGCGAACAGGTCGTGATCGTGCCGCGGCCGGGAGAAGTAGCCCTGCTTGCGGTAGCCCGCCCCCGCCCACCTCCCTCCTCCCGTCCAGTCAGGGCCGTAGTCCCGGTCGTAGCGCCGGTAGCGCCCCCGTGCGCCCATCCAGCCGGGGCCGAGCTCACCGTCGTAGATCCGGTCGATGCCGCTGCCGGTCCAGTAACGCGTCACGTCGTGGTAACGGTCGTAGCGGGCCATTCTCGTCTCCTTCCCGGGTACGCGTGGGACGGTGGACCGTTGCAAGAGGCACACCCCCGCGCCGGCTCCGGGGCCGGGCGGGTGACCAGGACGGCAAGCGCGCGGCTTGCCGCTCCCCTCGCGAGAGGTGCATCCTGCGGTGGACCCGGCCGACCGGCCGGGCGGGACCCGAACCGCTCCGGGGCAGCGTGCACGCACTCGGACCCTCCAATCGCAGGCAGGGCGCCGCGCTGCGGGCGCTCCTCTCCGAAACGCTCGGCTGGGAGCCGATGCGTGGCACGGCCCGCCTGGCGGTGGACGGTGTCGCGTACCGCGTCCGCCTCCTGGCTCGCCGCCGGGCGATGGTGGCACTGCTGTGCGAGGCTCCTCTCGGGACGGACCTGCCCGACTACGCCGCGCGCCGCCGGTTGCGGCGTGCCCTCGTGCGGCGCTACCCGGGCCTGCTCGCGCTCTTCACCGACGCGGCGCACAGTGAGCAGGTGTGGAGCTGGACCGAGCCGGTGGCCGGTGTGCCCGTCTACTGCGAGGCGAGCCGCCGCCCGGACCGCCTGAATCCGCGTCTGCACTGGCGCCTCGCGGCGCTCGCCACGCGCCTGGAGGAGGCGGAGGGCGCGCAGCAGGGCGGCACGGCGCCGGCCGGTGCCGTCTCCGCGGCGCTCCTGCGGCTGATCCGCCTGCGCGCGCCCGGGCTCCGGGCCGTCGTGGGCGACGCCACGGTCGCCGCGCACGTCCGGGTCCGGCGGCTGATCGAGGAGTCGGGCGACGGCGCACAGCTCCGGGCCGTCTGGTGGGCGCTCCGCACGCTCCGGGTGCTCGACCCCGCGTGCGGCACGGGGGAGTGGCTGCTGGCGGCGCGCGCCGCTTTAGAGCCTCTCTACGTGGCGTGCCTGGAGCGGATGCAGAGCGCGATCGACGACCTGCGCCGCGCACGAACCCC
>DASSTO010000077.1:0-19596 GCA_035707865.1 Longimicrobiaceae bacterium
GCTCCGCCCCGGTCCCGTCCTCGTCCTCGTCCTCGGCGGCCTCTTCCTCTGCCCCGGCACGCGTGGGCTCGAAGCCCTCGAGCGGAAGCGCTTCCATCCCGGGGGCCGGCGTCGCGGCGGCCTCTTCCTCCTGCTCCACCAGGCTCGTCGGCTCGATCTCCAGATCCGGGAGCTCGGGCTCCGCCGGCCGAGCGGGCTCGCGCTCGGCCTCGGCCTCGGCGGGCGGTTCACCGCCGAGATCGGCCAGCCGCTCGCGAACGACGGAGTCCGCCGGGAAGCGCTCGAGGTGACTCCGCAGCGCCTCGATGGCGACGTCGGTCTGCCCCGCGGCGACGGCGCGCTCGGCGAACTGCAGGAAGCCCTGGCGCGCGTCGAGGATGAAGCCCTGGCCGGCGCTCAGCTCAGCGAAGCTACGGTGCGTCTCCGCGCGCTCGGGATCGACGCGAAGCAGGCGGCGGAGCGCGACGAGACCGAGGTGGTTGAGCCCGGCGGCCACGAAGAGGTCCGCGGCCCGGGCATAGGCGGCGCTCGCCTCGTCGCGGGCGCCGGATGCCTCGTGCAGGGCGGCGGTGTGCAGGTAGACGGGGGCGCGCTCGGGCTCCGCGGCGAGGATCTCGCGGTAGAGCCCGAGCGCGGCGTCCGCATTGCCGGCTTCTTCGAGGGCCCGGGCGCGGGCCTGCTTCTCCTGGAGATCGTCCATCGACACCTGCGGGAGGGGGAGCGCGGAGCGCCCGAAGAAGCCGGTGTCGCCGTCGTCTTCGAGCCGCACGACTACTGAAAAAGGATCGTCCCGACGGGCGAAAAGATAACCCGGCGCGGGTACGGCAACAAGCGAAGGGCTATCAGCTATCAGCTATCAGCTATCAGCTAGCGGATAGCCGAGGTGGGGGACGGGGCGGGGGTGGCGGAGGAATTGCGCACCGGCCCCGCAGCCGCGAGGTTGCAGCCGGCACGACGGCCCGGCCGTCGGGCCCGGGCTCACACGAATCGCGAACGGCGCCATGGTCCAGATCCCCCTCACCCCGCCCTCGGAGCGCTTCCCCGGTCGCCCCGGCGGCGGGCGCATCGTGGTGATCGCCCCCACGCGCGCCGCGTGCGAGACGATCGAGCTGGGCGTGGGGCTCACGGGCGTGGAGACGGTGCTCGAGCGCGAGCACGGCGGCGAGATCCGCGAGCTGGCGGCCTCGGGCCGCGGCTTCGGGATCGTCGCGGGGACAGGGACGGGCAAGACCCTCGCCGTGCGCCCCATCGCCGAGCAGATCGTGGGTGCGCCGCTACGGGTGGGCGTCGTCAATCGCGAGCGCGAAGCCACGCCGGACACGCCGGGCTGGAACGTCGTGATCGTCACCACGGGCATCGCGCGGCGCTGGCTGCAGGACGCGCTGATCGGTCCGGAGGACACGCTCATCGTCGACGAGATCCACCAGACCTCCGCCGAGCTGGAGCTCTGCCTCGCGCTCGGCAAGCGCGCCGGCTGCCGCTTCATCTGGCTCTCCGCCACCGTCGACCCGACGTTCTACGCCGAGTACCTGGATTCCGCGGAGGTGATCCAGACGACGGCCTTCGACCCTTCGAAGGCGGCGACGGTGCGGGTGTCGAACACGACGAGCCCGCTCACCTTCCTGGGCGAGCGCTTCATGCGGCACGTGGTGAAGCAGCGGCGCGGGGTGGCGGTCTTCGTGCCCACGCGCGCCGAGACGGAGCAGATCGCGCAGGGCATCGGCGAGCAGTGGGGGCGCGTCTTCACCGAGTTCTACCACGGCGGCGAGCCGGTCTCCAAGCTGCGGCCCTTCCTCGAAGGCGACGCGGCGCACCCGTACCTGCTCTCGATGACCGCGGCCGGGCAGTCGGCGCTCAACATCCAGGGCCTCGACACGGTGGTGATCCAGGACGCGCAGTTCACCAGCGTCGTCCAGCGCGGACGGCGCGTCCTCACGCGCCTGCCGCTCGGCGCGAACGAGATCCTGCAGATGGCCGGCCGCGTCCACGGGCGGGTGGAGGGCGGCGAGGTGTGGATCCTCTCCGAGCGCGACATCGACTTCGCCACCCTGGAGCCGACCGCGCCCAACTTCCAGCTGGCGGGGGACCCGGAGCGCGTGGCGATGACCTGCGCCGACATGGGCGTGCGGGCGGACGAGCTCGATCTTCCCGTTCCGCTCGACCGCATGGCCTACCGCCGCGCGGTGGACCTGCTGGAGCGCCGCGGCCTCATCGCCGGCCATCGCCTCACGGAATACGGACGGGCGGTCGAGGTACTCCCCGTGGACCGCGCCTGGGGCGAGCTCCTCGTCCAGGCAGACCCGCACATGGTCCCCGTCGTCGCGGTCTGCGCTTCGATCGAGTCGCTGCACCGCATGACGAAGCCCGAGCGCTGGATCGACCGCTTCATCGTCCCCGGCAGCGACCACCTGACGGCCTACCGGCTCTACCGCGACGCGCTGGAGGAATGCGGTGAGCTGGGCTCGGTATACGGCCTGCCGCGGCACGTCTTCGACCCCGAGGCGCTCGCCGCGTGGTGCGACCGCCACGGCGTGCTGGTGCGGGCGATCGAGGACGCCGCGCTCGCCCTGGCATCGATCTACCGCTCCCTCGAGCTGCCCCTGCCCCGCTCCGTTCCCCGCCTCGGCGAGCCGCTCGTCGACGGCTGGCGCGAGCTCGTCGCGCGCGTGATGCCCTTCGACCTCGTCATCGACCAGGAGACGAGCTGGGGCGAGGAGGTCCACGTCTCGAAGACGAGCGTCTGCGGGAGCTGGGGCGCCATCGCGGGCGACCTGCGGTACTTCTCCGACCGCTTCGGCCGCGCGCGTGGCTCGATCGACGGCACCGAGCTCTCCTACGAGCTCCTCTGGGAGCACGCGACGGTCGGCGAGGGCGAGCTCGTCTACGACCCCGGTCACAAGCGCGCGCCGCTCCGGCTGCGCCGCGTGCGCGTCTATCACGGCTTCGACCTGGACAAGGAGGAGACCGCGGTCGACGTCTTCCCCGGAGGCCTGGAGGAGCAGGCGCGCCGCGCACTCGCCGAGGCGATGGCCGCCGGGGCGGCGTACCACCGGGACACGAGGCAGAACCGCGCCGCCTTCCGCGAGCTGCGCGAGGTCCATCGGCGCTCCGGCGGGCGGACGCGCGAGGCGGGCGAGGCGGCGCTCGTGCGCTACTTCATGGACCGGCTCGCCGAGGTGGATTCGTACTCGGACTTCATGGAGAGCGACCTCGCGCTCGAGCCCGAGGAGTGGGTGCCGAAGGCGGAGCGCGCGCACTGGCTCGCGCTCCCCGACACGCTGGAGCTGCGCGGCCACGAGTACCCGCTGGACTACGCGATCGACGACGGCACGCCGGTGGTGCGCGTGCGGATCCCGGAAAAGGTCGTCTGGCAGCTGGACGAGCGGGATCTCCCCGAGCTGGACCGCCCGCTGCACTTCACCGTACTGCGCGGCAAGCACGAGGCGGTGCGCGCAGACTCGCTGGAGCAGGCGCGCGTCCTCGCCTCGCAGGCGCGCTCGTCGCTGCGGCGCGAGGGCCTCATGGTCGACGCCGGGAGCGGCGCACCCGCGGAACGGCGCGGGCATCGCGGCCGTGGGCGGGAGAAGGGTGGGGCGAAGGAGCACACGGAGCGCGAGCCGCGCAGGGGGCGGCGGAAGGGTCCGCCCCCGGGCCGGCGGCGGCGATAGGAGAACGCAACACGAACCCGGACGAGGAGGAGGCATGGCAGACCACGACCACCATCACGACCACGACCACGACGAGGACGCCACGTACGGCATGGCCCTGGGCTTCCGGACCATCGAGGAGGCCGGAAAGCTCTACCTGGTAGAGGCGGAGATCGCGCCGTACGTCGACGAGCCCGACGAGCTGGGCGCCACGCTCGTCTTCCACCCGCTCGACGAGATCGATCCCTCGGACACGTCGGAGGAGGCCGAGTGGCCGTCGTGGCCGATCGACATCGACGACGACCTGACGCGCGACCCGGACGCGCCGCTCAAGGCGCAGTTCCAGGCGATCCTGCGGCAGCTCCACGGCCTGAGCGCCGACCAGCTGCGCGAGTACATGGGGGTGGCGCGGGAGGGGTGAGCGCGCAGCGGTGCGGGAAAGAAGACGGGCCCCGGGCATCGCCGTGATGCCCGGGGCCCGTCGCGCGACGGCCGGTGGTCAGCAGCTGACCGCTCGCGGCTGCTCCCGGTCCCACTCGCCGACCTCGGCGGGGATGCCGCGGCGCGCCAGCGTGGCGCGCTTCGCCGCGGGCGCACTGAGCAGATGTCGCACGAGCACCGGCGACCGCACCCACGCGCGGTCGGTCCACTCCTCGGTCCACGCCTCGTCGGTCTCGCGGACGTACATGAGGCGGCAGATGCGGTCGTTCAGCTTGCGTGGCCCGATGAGGACCAGCGGTGCGGGCTCGTGGACGGTCATGAGCGGCTCCTGGTGGGTACGGAGGGGTGGATTCGCGGTGCGTGTAGCGGGCCGAGGCACGGGCGCGCATCGGCTCCACTGTGGCAGTCTCGGCCGCCGGGCGCCAGCGCTTGAATCCGCCTTACGACTCCTCCCACAGGTTGTATTCGTGCGTGGCGTCGTCGATGATACGCTCGGCGAGCCGGGCGCAGCCGCCGGCGACGCCACCGTTGCAGACGAGGGCGATGAAGCGGCTCCAGTTGCGGCCGTCGTCTTCGGGCTCCTCCAGCCGGCGAACGGGCCCGGCGAAGCGACAGCCGTGGCAGTGGCCGTAGCTGTCCAATCGCTTGTTGAGCAGACGCAGGAGCCGCTCGGGGCTGACGAGCTTGCGGGCGGGAGCGTGGTGCGGCCCCGGATCGTCTGAGATCGTCATGCGGCGTCAGGCCGGGCCGAAGCAGCACTCGTGCAGCCGCTGGACGACCGGCCGCACCGCCTCCTCGTGCACCACGAAGGTGAGGTTGATGTTGGAGGCGCCCTGCGAGATCATCGCCACGTCCACGTCGCCGAGCGAGCCGAAGACGCGCGCGGCGATGCCGGGCGAGGAGCGGAGGCCCTCGCCGACGAGGCAGATGATCGCGAAGCCCCCTTCCACCCGCACGCTCCCGAGCTGCTCCAGCTCCGCGACGATGCGCGAGAGCGCGTGCGTGTCGTCGAGCGAGAGCGAGACGCTCACCTCCGAGGTCGACACCACGTCGACCGCGGTGCGGTGGCGGCTGAAGATGTCGAAGATGGCGTTCATGAAGCCGTAGGCGCCCAGCATCCGGGCCGAGGCGACGTGGACGATGCTGACGCCCGGCTTGTGCGCGATCGCCTTCACCACCCCCGGCACGACGACCTCGTTCGCGTCGACGACGGTGCCGGGCTCCTCCGGCCGGTGCGAGTTGCAGACGCGCACCGGGATCGAGCGCTCGACCGCAGGCTGGATCGTCTTGGGGTGCAGCACCTTCGCGCCGAAGTACGCCAGCTCGGCGGCTTCCGAGTAGGAGAGGTGGGCGAGCGGGCGGGCGTCGGGCACCACGCGCGGGTCGGCGGTCAGGAAGCCCGTCACGTCGGTCCAGATCTGGATCTCACGCGCGTCGAGGGCCGCGCCGACGAGCGCGCCGGTGTAATCCGAGCCGCCTCTGCCGAGCGTCGTCGTCGCGCCGCTCGGCGCGGAGGCGATGAAGCCGCCGAGCACCGGCACGACGCCGCGGCTGACCAGCGGGAGGAGCTCGGCGCGGGTGCGCTCGCGCGTGGGCCCGGCGAGCGGCGTGGCGCGCGTGTGCTCCTCGTCGGTGAGGATGCAGCGCCGCGCGTCCACCGCCTCGGCGGGGATCCCGCGGCTGCGCAGCACGCGCGCGACGAGCACCGAGGAGAGCCGCTCGCCGTAGGAGACGATCTCGTCCTGCAGCGGCAGGAAGGTGCCGGGGTGGAGCGAGATGATGCGCAGCAGGTCGGCGATCTCGAGCGCCGCGCTCGAGACGAGCGAGTCCACCTCCTCCGCCATCGGCGGTGGGAGGAGCTCGGCCGCGAGGCCGGCGTAGCGGCCCACCTGCCCCTGGAGGGTGTCGAAGGCCCGGCCCACCTCGCCACCCCGCGCGATCGTCGTCGCCTGCAGGAGCGCGTCGGTCACCCCGCGGATGGCGGAGACCACCACCACCGGGCGCGCCGGCATCTGATTCCGGACGATCTCCGCGAGGCGCTCCTGCGCCGCCGCGTCGTTCACGGACGTCCCACCGAACTTGAGAATCGTGGCTGCGTTCATTCCCATCCGGCCGCCGCCTCGTCGGGGCGGAAGAGCGAAGTACTGAGATAGCGCGCGCCGGTGTCGGGCGCGATGGTCACCACACGGCGGCCGGCCCCGAGCCGCCGCGCCACCTGCAGAGCCGCCCAGACCATGGCGCCGCTGCTCATCCCCACGAAGAGCCCCTCCTCCGTCGCCAGCCGTCGCGCGAGCGGGAAGGCCTCCTCCTCCCACGCCTCGATGACGTCGTCGAGGAGCGAGCGGTCCAGGTTCTTGGGGATGAAGCCGGGGCCCATCCCCTGGAAGCCGTGCGACCCGCGCGCGCCGCCGTGCAGCACGGCCGAGCGCGCCGGCTCGACCGCGATCACCTCGACGGCCGGGTTCCGCTCCTTCAGGAAGCGCCCGACGCCGCTGATCGTCCCGCCGGTGCCGGTGCCGTAGACGAAGGCGTCCACCCGGCCGTCCATCTGCTCCCAGATCTCGGGGCCGGTGGTGGCGTAGTGGACGGCGGGGTTGGCCGGGTTCTCGAACTGGTTCGGCAGCCACGCGCCCGTCTCGTCGCGGATGCGCTCCGCCTCCTCGATCGCCGCCAGCATGCGGCGCGCCGGGTCGGTCAGCACCAGCTCGGCGCCGTAGGCGGCGAGCGTCAGCTTGCGCTCCTCGCTCATCGACGCCGGCAGGCAGAGGATGCAGCGGTAGCCGCGCGCGGCCGCGACGAACGCGAGCCCGATCCCGGTGTTGCCGGAGGTGGGCTCGACGATGGTGCCGCCGGGGCGCAGGAGGCCGCGCGCTTCGGCGTCCTCGACCATCGCGAGCGCGGTGCGGTCCTTGATCGAGCCGCCGGGGTTGAGGCCCTCGACCTTCACCCAGACCTCCGCCATTCCGGGTTCGACGACCCGTTCCAGGCGCACGAGCGGAGTATGGCCGATGAACTCCTCGATCACGCGGCCGTCTCCGCGGGCACGATCTCGACGCTCCAGCTCAGCTCGACCTCGGGAGCGAGCGAGCTGGCAACCGAGCAGTACTTGGTGATCGCGAGGTCCACCGCGCGCTCGACGTGCACGCGCTCGGAGTCGGTCGCCACGAGGAAGCGAAGCCGCAGCGCGGTGAGGCGGCGCGGGTTCGTGTTGGCGCGCGCGAAGTCCACGCGCGCCTCCAGACGGGTGGGCGGCGTGCGCCGCTTGTTCAGGATCTCGACGACGTCGATCGCCGCGCAGCTCGCGAGCGCGATCGCCACCGACTCCACCGGGCTGGGCGCCTCCTCGCGCTCGCCGTCGACCAGGAGCGTAGGCCCGCCGGGCCGGCCGCCGCGGTAGCGACGGCCGCCCTCCCAGACCACCTCCATCGGGTACTCCGACCAGCTGCCCTCTGCCATACTCGCCTCGATTCTCCCTGTCCCCTCCCGCCCGTCGCCCGCTCAGGCATTGCGCTCCGGCGGGTCGCGCGGCTTGGTGCTGTTCGTCGCCGCGATGATGCCGATGCCCACCAGCACGATGACGCCGACGACGATCCAGAGCGTCGGCGCGCCCAGCAGGTACGCGGCGATCGCGACGCCGACCACGAAGATGATAAACCCCATGAGGTACGTCTGAAAAGACGACATGGCCGCCTCCGGCTCGGGTGACGGGAAGATTCCCACGATTTCACCGCCCTCCGATGCAGGAGAGGTGCCGGTACGGGCCGCCCTGGCAAAGCGTTGCGCGAGCGCCTACATTCCGAGCCGTCGTCCCTCCACCCGTTTGCCCAGCTCCATGACCAAGACCCCGACCGACGAATTCGCCTCGAGCTCCGCCGCCGCCCTCGCCGGCAGCCCGCCCCTCGGCGCCGGACCGGAAGGGGCGAGCTTCTTCGGCCATCCGCGCGGCCTCGGCACGCTCTTCTTCACCGAGATGTGGGAGCGCTTTTCCTACTACGGGATGCGCGCGCTCCTCGTGCTCTTCATGACCGCGGCGGTGGCGGACGGGGGTCTCGGCTTCGGCGTGGCGAAATCCGCGGCAATCTACGGCCTCTACACCGCCTTCGTCTACGTGGTGGCGCTTCCGGGCGGGTGGATCGCCGACAACCTCCTCGGCCAGCGCCGCGCGGTGCTCTGGGGCGGCATCATCATCGCCGCCGGCCACTTCAGCATGGCCGTCCCCGGCCTTCCCACCTTCTACCTGGGGCTGGGGCTCATCGTCGCGGGCACGGGGCTGCTCAAACCCAACGTGAGCGCCATGGTGGGCGAGCTCTACCAGGGCCAGGAGAGCGCCCGGCGGGACGCGGGGTTCTCCATCTTCTACATGGGGATCAACCTCGGCGCCTTCTTCGCTCCGCTCGTCACCGGCTTCCTGGGCGAGAAGATCAACTGGCACCTGGGCTTCGCCGCGGCCGGCGTCGGGATGGTCTTCGGGGTCATCCAGTACATGGCCGGCGGAAAGTACCTGGGTGAGGCGGGGCTCTACCCCGAGGCGCACGAGCCGGACGTGCTGGCGCGCAAGAAGCGCGGGCTGTACGCGGGTCTCGCCATCGTCGCCGTGGCCCTCGTGCTGCTCTTCTTCGTCTTCGACGTCGGCGCGGAGGAGATCAACCGCGCCGGCACGGCGCTCATCGTCGGCATCACCGCCGTCTACTTCCTCTATCTCTTCATCGCGGGCGGCCTCACCGCGCAGGAGAAGAAGCAGGTGGGCGCGATCGGCGTCTTCTTCCTCGCGGCCGCCATCTTCTGGTCGGGCTTCGAGCAGGCCGGCTCGTCGCTGAACCTGGTGGCGGAGAAGCTGACCAACCTCCACGTACTCGGATGGGAGGCGCCGGCGAGCTGGCTGCAGTCGGTGAACCCCCTCTTCATCATCGCCCTCGCCCCGGTCTTCGCCTGGCTCTGGGTCTACCTCTCCAACAAGCACCTGGAGCCGAGCAGCCCGGTCAAGTTCGCGGCGGGGCTGATCCTGCTCGGCGCCGGCTTCGCGGTGATGATCCTGGCCGCCGCGCGCGCGGAGAGCGGCCATCTGGTGAGCCCGCTCTGGCTCATCGTCACCTACTTCCTGCACACCACCGGCGAGCTCACCCTCAGCCCCGTCGGCCTCAGCAAGGTGACCCAGCTCGCGCCCAAGCGCATGGTGAGCCAGATGATGGGCATCTGGTTCCTCGCGGCCTCCCTGGGGAACCTCATCGCCGGCCAGCTCGCCGGCCTCATCGGTACCGGCCAGGGCGCGGGCGGCGAGATCAGCGCCGCCGCCGCGCAGCACATCTTCACCATCGTCACCTACATGAGCGTCGGCGCCGGCGTGGTGATGCTGGTCATCGCCCCGCTCGTCAAGCGGTGGATGGGCGCCGTGAAATGATCGACAGGTTACGGGGGACAGCAAGCACCATCCCCTGTAACCCGTCCCCCGTAACCTACCCCTCAGCATGTTCTCCATCGACCCCACCGACCCCACGCCCGTCGAGACGCAGATCGCCCGCACGGTGCGCTCGGCGGTGCAGGCGGGCGTGCTGGGCCCGGGCGAGGCGCTGCCGACGGTCCGGCGCGTGGCGGTGGAGCTGCGCGTCAGCGCCAACACGGTGGAGCGGGCGTTCCGGGAGCTGGTGCGCGACGGAGTGCTGATCGTCCGGCCGGGCGCGGGGTACTTCGTCGCGACCACCGAAACCGCCACCCGCGATGCGGCGTACCACAGATTGACCACCCTCGAGGACTCCTTCCTCCGGGCCGCCGGCGAGCTCGGCTTCTCGCTCGACGAGATCATCATCCACCTCGACAGCCGTCGCCAACGCTAGAGAGCGCGCATGCCCCCCACGGCCGTGATCGTCTCCCGCCCGCCGAGCGGTGCTCTCGTTCGGCACTCTCCCCTCAACATCCTGAGCACGACGGCGTTCGGGGTACCGGTCGTCGCGGGCCTCGTGCTCACCGCGATCCTCGCGAGCCCGGTATTCCTCGTGGTCGGTGCCGCGCTCGGCGTACTGCTGGGCATGTCGCCCAAGATCGCGCAGCAGTGGGAGCGCGCGGTGGTGTTGCGCATGGGACGCTACCAGGGGCTGCACGGCCCCGGCCCCTTCTGGGTCATCCCCTTCGTCGACCAGGTCGCGGCCTGGATCGACCAGCGCACCATCACCACCAGCTTCGCCGCGGAGGAGACGCTCACCTCCGACACCGTGCCGGTGAACGTCGACGCGGTGCTCTTCTGGACGGTGCACGACCCGGAGAAGGCCGCCCTCGAGGTGCAGGATTACGGCGGCGCGGTGAGCTGGGCCGCGCAGACCGGCCTGCGCGACATCATCGGCCGCACCTCGCTCACCGAGCTGCTGCGCGGTCGCGAGCGGATCGAGGAGGAGCTGAAGATGCTCATCGACCAGCGCACCTCGCCCTGGGGCGTCACGGTGCACTCGGTCGAGATGCGAGACGTGGTGATCCCGGCGTCGCTGCAGGACGCGATGTCTCGCGAGGCACAGGCATCGCGCGAGAAGCAGGCGCGCATCATCCTCGGCGAAGCGGAGGTCGAGATCGCCCGGCTCTTCCACCAGGCCGCCCGGGCGTACGACAACGACCCCACCGCGCTGCAGCTGCGGCAGATGAACATCCTCTACGAGGGGCTCAAGCAGAAGGGCGGGATGATGGTGGTCCCGAGCACCATCGTGGAGTCGATGGGCCCGCACGGCGTGCTGAGCGTCGCGGCGCTCGCGCAGGGGCAGCCGACCGAGTCGGGCTCCGCCGCGGAGGGGCCCGCGGCCGCGCCGGGCCCGGAGAAGACGGCACCGTGAGATGGGTGATCTTCGTCCTGCTGGCGCTCGGGGCGCTCTTCGGCCTCGGCGCCGTCGCCCCGGCGGCCCCCGCCGGCCTCGGGGACGCGTGGTCGTCCGGGGCGGTGGGCGGGAGCGTGGCGACGATCGTGCGGCCGATCCTCGGCGCGGCGGCGGGTCTCCTCTTCCTCGCCGCTCTCGTGGGGCTCTTCTCGACCACGATCCCGATGCGCGGCTGGTCCGGGCTCGTCGTCGCGGCCTCCGTGGTCTCCCTGCTGCTCTACGCGCCGTACTTCGGGCCGCGGGTGATCGCCCCCATCGCGGTGGACGCCGTCCTCCTGGTGGGGCTGGTCGCGGGCTGGTGGGCGCCGGGCGTGCGGCGGATGCGCTCGATCAGTGACCTGGCCACCGGGGTCCACCCGATCCTCCGCGTCCCGGTGCCCTGGGTCTACGTCCTCGTCTTCCTCGTGGGCGTGGGGCTCCACCTCCTCGCGCCGATCCTGGTGCCGTCGGCCGGGCTGCGCCGGATCGGCCTCATCGTCGGGGCCGTGCTGATGGCCACGGGAGTCCTGATCGCCGTCTGGAGCCTCGGGATCTTCCGCTCCGTCCGGACGACGACGGTGCCGTTCGAGACCGCGTCGCAGCTCGTGGTGTCGGGGCCGTATCGCTTCACGCGCAACCCCATGTACCTCGGCCTGGCGCTCGCCTACCTCGGCGAGGCCGCCATGCTCGCGGAGCTCTGGCCCGTCATCCTGCTGCCACTGGTGCTCCTCTACGTCCGCACCATGGTGATCCCGGTCGAGGAAGCGCGGCTGCGCGGCGCGTTCGGCGACGCATACGTGCACTACTGCTCGACGGTGCGCCGCTGGATCTAGCGCGGGGGCTCGGCGGGAGACCGCGCCGCCACCGCCGGGGGCGCGGAAGCTGCGTGCCCTGGGCGGCATGTCGTACCGGGTGCTGGCCGACGTCGTCCTCCTGGTGCACCTCGCCTTCATCCTCTTCGTCGTCCTGGGCGGGGTGCTGGTGCTGCGCTGGCGCGAGCTGGTCTGGCTCCACGTGCCGGCCGCGGTCTGGGGAGTGCTCGTCGAGCTCCTGCACCTGTCCTGTCCGCTCACGCCCCTGGAGGACCACCTGCGCCGGCTGGGCGGAGAGGCGGGCTACTCCGGCGGCTTCGTCGAGCACTACGTCACCTCGATCGTCTACCCGAGCGGGCTCACCCCGCGAGCCCAGGACGTGCTCGGCGGCTTCGTCCTGGTCGTGAACGCGCTCGTCTACGCCCGGTTCTTCCGCTCCCGCCGCCGGCACCCCGCGCGCTGAGCGGGGCTCGCCCGACCCCGAACTCCTTCAGAGATGGACGGTTCCACGATCGACGGCTCGCTGCGCCCGATCGGCGTGCGGCCACATCCACTCTCCACCGCCCGCCCGCGCCTGGCCGTGGGCGCGGTCTTCGCGCTCGCCGGCGCCGTCCTGCTCGCGCACCTCCTGACGAACGCGCTCACGCCCTACGGCGTGCACCGCGACGAGTTCCTCTACATGGCGATGGGTCGCCACCTGCGGCTCTTCCGCATGGACTTCCCGCCGCTCATCGCCCTCCTCGCGGAGGCCTCCCGCGCATTCGGCGATTCGCTCGTGGTCGTTCGCTCGACGCCCGCCCTGGCGGGTGCGGCGCTCGTGGTGCTGGCCGCGCTCGTTGCCCGGGAGCTGGGTGGAGGCCGGTACGCGCAGGCGCTCGCCGGCCTCGCGGTCGCCACCGGACCGCTGTACCTGCGACCGGGCAACCTCTTCCAGCCGGTCGTCTTCGACCAGCTCTGGTGGACACTCGGGCTTCTCGCCCTCGCCCACCTGGGCCGCGAAGGCTTCCCCGGAGGGTCGCGGTGGTGGCTCGTCCTCGGCGTCGCGGGCGGCCTGGGGCTGCTGACCAAATTCTCGATCCTCCTCTTCGGCGCCGCCGTGCTGGCCGCGCTCGTGATCGCGCCCCAGCGCCGTGCGCTGCTCACGCGTGGGCCCTGGCTGGCGGTCGCGCTCGCCCTGGTGCTGGGCGGCCCGAGCATCGTGGGGCAGATGCGACTCGGCTGGCCCGTCGCCGGCCAGATGCACGACCTGGAGGGCGCGCAGCTGCAGCACGTGACGTACTCCGGCTTCTTCGCCGGGCAGGTGATGATGCTCGGACCGGCCGTGGCGCTCGCGGCGCTGGGGCTGGCCGCGCTCCTGGTCGCGCGGGCGTACCGGCCGTTCCGGGTGGTGGGGTGGGCGGCCGCCGGGTCGTTCCTCCTCCTGCTCGCTCTGCACGGGAAACCGTACTACGCGGGGCCCATCTACCCGGCGCTCTTCGGCGCCGGCGCGGCGACGCTGGCCGCGTGGACCACGCGGATCCGGGCGGCGGGGCATGCGGCCGGAGCCGGCTTCGCGCGCGGCGGGGCGATGCTGGTCGTAGCCGCGTTCGGGGCCGTCACGCTCCCGCTCGGTCTCCCCATCGTTCCCCCGGGGGCGATGGCGCGCTACGCCGCCGCACTCGGAGTCTCCGCCGCCACCCGCACCAACCGGGGCACGGCGCTTCCGCTGCCCCAGGACTACGCGGACATGCTGGGCTGGCAGGAGCAGGTGGCCGCCGTGGCCAGCGCCTACCACTCGCTGCCGGTCGCGGAGCGCGAGGCCGCGGTGATCGTCGCGGACAACTACGGGGAGGCGGGCGCCATCGACTTCTACGGCCCGCGCCTCGGCCTGCCGCCCGCGGTCGCGCCGGTGGGGAGCTACTGGTTCTTCGGACCGGGGGACAAGCCGGGCGAGGTGATCGTGAAGGTCGGAGGCTCGCGCGACGACCTCGCCCCCTACTGCCGCTCCATCGCACTGGCCGGCCGGGTGAACGCGCGCTGGGTCGTGCCCGAGGAGCGGGACCTCTCGATCTGGATCTGCCGCCACCCCTACCGCACGCTGCAGGCGATCTGGCCCTCCTTCGCCGGTCGGAACTGACCGGCCGCGACGCTCAGAGGACCGTGGAGAGGGCGAGCGTCAGGAGGAGCCCGATGATCGAGACGAGCGTCTCGCAGACCGTCCACGTCTTGAAGGTCTCCGGGACGGTCAGGTGGAAGTACTCCTGGACGAGCCAGAAGCCGCCGTCGTTGACGTGGGAGAGGATGAGCGAGCCCGACCCGGTGGCGAGCACCATCAGCTCGGGGGAGACTCCCGAGACGGTGGCGATGACGGGCGCGACGATCCCGCACGCGGTGGTGGTGGCGACGGTGGCCGAGCCGGTGGCGACGCGGATGAGCCCCGCCACGAGCCAACCCAGCAGGAGCGGCGGAACGCTCGCGCCGGTGGCCAGGCTCACGACCGCGTCGGAGATCCCGCTGTCCATGAGGATGCGCCCGAAGCCCGCCCCCGCGCCCACCACCAGCGTCACGACGGCGATCGGCGCGAGCGACTCGTTGGTGAAGCGCAGGATCTGGGTGCGATTGAAGCCGCACGCCTTTCCGAGCGTGTAGAAGCTCACCAGCAGGGCGATGAGGAGCGCCATCACGGGGTTGCCCGCGAGGCGAATGAGGCCGTTGGGCAGGCTCCCCACGGGCGCCGCGACGTCCGCCCAGCTGGAGGCGAGCATGAGGACGACGGGCAGGAGGATGGTGAAGATGGTGATGCCGAAGCCGGGAAGCTCGCGCGGCGCGCGGCGCTCCACGAGCTCGTCCATCAGCGGGTTGTTCGGGTCGGGGATCACGTATCGCGCGACCAGCTTCGCGAAGATCGGCCCGGTGAGCGCCGCGGTGGGGATTCCGATGAGCAGGCCGTAGAGGATCGTGCGGCCCAGGTCCGCCCCGTAGGCGGTCACGGCGAAGAGCGCGGCGGGGTGCGGGGGAACCAGCCCGTGGACGATGCTCAGCGCCGCCACCATCGGGATGCCCACCACGACCATCGACGTCCCCGTGCGCCGCGCGACGGTGAAGGCGATGGGGACCAGGAGCACGAAGCCGACCTCGAAGAAGACCGGGATACCCACGATGAAGGCGATGCACGCCATCGCCCAGTGGACGCGCTTCTCGCCGAACGCCTCGATCACGGTGTTCGCGATCCGGTCCGCGCCACCGGACTCGGCCAGCATCTTCCCCAGCATCGTCCCGAGCGCGATCACCAGGCCGATGTGCCCGAGTGAGCCGCCCACGCCCGTTTCGAACGAGTGGACGACGTCGGTCATCGGCATCCCGACGGCGATGCCGAGAGCGATCGAGACGACGACGAGGGTGACGAAGGGGTTCAGCTTGAACTTCGCGATCAGCAACACGAGCGCCACGATCGCAACGACGGCGTACAGCAACAACGCGTTGCCCTGGACCATTCTACGCCCCTGGAGGAGAGTTCATCCGCGTCGCGCGTGGCGTGCGGCTCAGAAGAAGGTCTGCACCACCTCGGTCACCGTGTAGCCATCGTCCACCACCAGGAGCTGCCTCCACCTGTCGAAAGTGAGGCACGGGTGCGAGACGTCGAAGACGAGAACGTCGCCCACCCGCAGGTCGTCTCCGGGCGAGACGTCGAGATAGGCGTGCTGGTCCATCATCCGGCTGACCTTCCAGTGCGCGGGCGCGGGCTTCGGCGCGTCGTCGCCGGGCCGATAGTGCCGGGCCGGCTCCGGGAAGCCCGCGTCGAACGCCGCGTCTCGCTTGCCGAGCGCGACGATCGCACGACCGGGCTCGGGACAGGACTGCACGTATGCCCAGAGCTGCAGCGCGGGCAGGAGTCCGGCGCCCATCGAGCGCGCGATGGGGTTCCGGCCGCGGACCGCCTCCTGCGCCGCCCGGTAGATGCCGACATCGTGCGTCAGGTAGCAGCCGGGCCGGAGCACCACTTCGACCGGGCCGGCGTCCGTTACACGGGCGAACTCCTCGGCCACCACGTCGTACCACGCCGACCCGGCACCCGAGAGGATCGCCGGGCCGCGGCCGAAGCGGTCCGCTCTCGCGAGCTCGCGGAAGGTCGCGACCGCGCGGCGGAGGAATTCGCGGATCTCCGCCTCCTCGCTCAGCACCCCCTCGTAGACCTCCACCCCCGCCAGTCGCAGCGAGCCCGGCCAGCGGGCGATCGCCTCCACGACCGCGGCGACCTGGTCGTCGTCCCGGGCGCCGGTCCGCCCGCCCGCGACGCCCAGCTCGAGGAGCACCGGGAGGCACTGGCCCCGCCCGGCGAAGAAGCGCCCGAGCCGGTCCACGTTCGCCGCGGAATCCACCAGGCAGAAGAACTCGAAGCCGGGGTCGCGCAGCAGGCTCGAGACGATCTCGAAGTTCCCGCGTCCCACCAGCTGATTGGCCATCAGCACGCGCGGCGCTCCGTGGTCGTGGGCGACGCGGGCCTGCTGCGCGGTCGCCACCGTGATGCCCCATGCGCCCGCGGCGAGCTGCCGCCGGAAGAGTGCGGGAGCCATCGTGGTCTTCCCGTGCGGCGCGAGGTGGACGCCGTACTCGCCCACGAATCGCTGCATCCAGCGGAGATTGTGCGCGAGACGCTCCTCGGAGAGCACCGCGGCCGGGAGGCCGACCTCCTCGCGCAGGAGGTTCCAGCCGCGCTCTGCGGCCGCCCCGGCGGCGAGCGGCTCTTCGACGTAGCCGACGCCCTTGTCCAGGGGCATGACCAGGGCGGGCGGCGCAGTGGCTTCGGACATCGGAACCCCGGGAGGCGGCAGGGGGAGCGGGAGGAGCGCGGCGCGATGGCACCGCGCGGGGGAGGGCGGTATCTTGACGCCGGGTCGATGCGGGAGCGGCGCGCCGCGCATTCTATTCACCGTTCCGGCACCGGCGCAAGCGGAGTGCGCCCGCATCTCGCCCCCACCTCTCCCTACCCGGCCGCCAGGAGAACGCAGCGATGCCCCGGTGCGACACGCTGATCCGAAACGCGACGGTCGTCGACGGCAGCGGGGGACCGGCGGTGCGGGCCGACGTCGCGCTGGACGGCGACCGGATCGCGGCCGTGGGCGCGCTGGAGGCGTGGGCCGCCGAGGAGGTGCACGACGCCGCGGGCCGGGTGCTCAGCCCCGGGTTCGTCGACGTGCACACCCACGACGACACGAGCGTGGTGCGCGCGCCGGAGATGTGGCCCAAGCTCTCACAGGGAGTGACGACGGTCGTCGTGGGCAACTGCGGGATCAGCGCCGCCCCTGTGCGGCTACGGGGCGACCCGCCCGACCCGATGAACCTCTTGGGCCGCGCCGAGGACTTCCGCTACCCCACCTTCCGCGCCTACCGCGAGGCCGTGGATCGCGCCCGGCCGGTCGTGAACGTCGCGGCCCTCGTCGGCCACACGGCGCTGCGCAGCAACCAGATGGACCGGCTCGGCCGCCCGGCGAGCGCCGCCGAGATCGAGGCGATGTGCGCGGAGCTGCGCGAGGCGCTCGCCGAAGGAGCCGTGGGGCTGAGCACGGGCCTCATGTACGCGAGCGCCTTCGCCGCGCCCACCGAGGAGGTGATGGCGCTCGCCGAGCCGCTCGCCGACGCCGGCGCGCTCTACGCCACCCACATGCGCAGCGAGTTCGCGGAGATCCTGGAGGCGATGGACGAGGCCTTCCGGATCGGGCGGCACGCGCGCGTCCCGGTGGTGATCTCGCACCTCAAGTGCGCCGGCCCCGACAACTGGGGGCGGAGCGGTGAGGTGCTCGCGGCGCTCGAAGCCGAGCGCGAGGGCCACCCGGTGGGATGCGACTGCTATCCCTACACCGCCGGCTCCTCCACCCTCGACCTGAAGCAGGTGACGGACCGGATCGAGATCACCATCACCTGGTCCGGGCCGCACCCGGAGGTCGCCGGGTCGTCGCTCGCGGAGATCGCCGCCGCGTGGGGAACCGGTCTCCTCGACGCTGCGCGGCGGCTGCAGCCCGCGGGCGCGATCTACCACTCGATGTCCGAGGCGGACGTCCGGCGGATCCTCGCCCACCCCGCCACGATGATCGGCTCCGACGGACTGCCTGACGACCCGCTGCCGCACCCCCGGCTCTGGGGCGCCTTCCCGCGCGTCCTGGGGCACTATTGCCGCGACGAGCGGATCTTCTCCCTTCCCGAGGCGGTGCGCAGGATGACCGGCCTTCCCGCCGCGCGCTTCGGGCTCACCGGGCGCGGGCTCGTCCGCGAGGGCTACCGGGCCGACCTGGTCCTCTTCGACCCCGACGCCGTCCGGGACGCGGCCACCTTCGCCGAACCGAAGCGCCCGGCGGAGGGGATCGCGGCCGTGTGGGTCAACGGAATCCTCTCCAGCCGCGACCAGCAGCCGACCGGCCGGCGGGGCGGGCGGTTCCTGGCGCGGGGCACGATCGACCGGAGTCACTACTGACACCCATCAGGCGGAGGCGAGCGTGGACGAGATCGAGAGATACGGCACGGGCGGGCAGCACCTCCCCTTCGCGCGGGCCGTCGCCGCGGACGGCTGGCTCTTCGTCTCGGGGCAGGTGCCCATGGACGGCGGCGAGGTGGTCGCGGGCGGCATCGTCCCGCAGGCGCACAGGGCCATCCAGAATCTCCTGGCGGTCCTTACCGAGGCCGGTTACGGCCCCGAGCACGTCGTGCGCTGCGGAGTGTGGCTGGACGACCCCCGCGACTTCTCGTCGTTCAACAAGGTGTTCAGGGAGTACTTCGGCGCCCACCCGCCGGCGCGCTCCTGCGTGGTCTCCAGCATGGTGGTGGACTGCAAGGTGGAGATCGACTGTGTAGCGTACCGGCGGCCGTAGCCACAACGGCGGTCGCCAGGCACGGGGCGTGCATGCCCGGGTGGAGAGATACCGCTCCAACCGACTGGCACTGCACTGCTTATGCCGTATCCCCTCGTCCGAAGCGCGATCCGCCGGGCTCTACCGCTCTGCCTCGTCACCCTGCTCGCCGCTCCGCTGGGAGCGCAGACGTCCGCGCCGAAGCAGGGGCTGGTGACGCCGCAGGAGCTGTGGCACGCGTGGCTGAAGGAATGGGGCGTCGACAGCATCGACCCCGCCCCGCGACAACCCGTCTCCCGCGCCGATTCGCTCGCCTGGGTGCGGGCGCGCGCACGGGCGGAGCGGGCGGACGGGCGGAAGATCGTCATCTCCCTCTTCGACCGGCACCTCTGGCTCATCGACGGCGCGGACACGCTGGTGAGCGCGCCGGCCGGGATCGGGATGGGGGTGGTGACGGTGAACGGCCGCACCTGGGACTTCTCGACGCCGCGCGGGGAGCGGCACGTGCTCCGCAAGGAGACCGACCCGGTCTGGGTGCCGCCCGACTGGCTGTACGAGGGGATGGCCCTGGCGCGCGGCCGGGCGCTCGTCCAGATGCGGCCAGGGCGGGGCTACCCGCTGAAGAACGGGGATCGGCTGGTCCTCCGGGATGGTCAGGCGGGGCTCGTCCACCCGGACGGGCGCTTCGAGGCGATCGACGGACCCGACACGATCATGTTCGACGACACCGTCTTCGTGCCACCCGTCGGGAGCGCGAACCGCAAGGCGTACGGGATGCTGGGCAAGTACGCGCTCGCCCTGGGCGACGGCTACTTCATCCACGGGACCGAGGAGAAGTTCGCCATCGGCCTGCCCGCCACGCACGGTTGCATCCGCCTCTCCGCCGACGACCTGGCTCGCCTCTACGCGCAGACGCCGGTCGGGACGGCGGTGTACATCTACTGAAATGGACAATGGAGAATTGAGAATGGACAATGGAGAATGAGCCCGGTGCTACGGCTGCCGTTCATTCTCCACTCTCCATTCTCAATCGTGAATCATC
>DASSTO010000078.1:0-25561 GCA_035707865.1 Longimicrobiaceae bacterium
GCCCCTCGGCCCGGTCGTAGCGGAGGAGATCCGACGCCGACGGCATTCCGAGCCGTAGACCCGAGACCTTCTGCAGCGCCCTCTCCCGCACCAGCTCACGCGCCATTCGCTGCACGTCCGCCAGCTCCACCGACGGGCCGATGCCCTCCTCGCGCACCTCGGCGTGAATGCCCTCCTCGAACGGGAAGGCCTCCCGCTGCTTCTGCGGCACCGCCACCACCCGCGGGCCCACGAACGTTCCGGGCGGGAGCGGCTGGTTGAAGCGGTAGTCGCTCACGCGCATCGTCGCGCGGATCACCGAGCCGGCCGGGATGTCGAGCTCCGGAATGCGTCGTCGGATCTCCACCCGCTGCTCGTTCGGCAGCCAGTAGCGGCCCTGCCACAGCCCGTTGTCGAGCGAGAGGTCGATGTAGTCCAGCGACGGATCCACGTACGCCGCCGAGGTGAAGGTGAAATTCATCCGCACGATGTCGCCCGCCCGCCGGTCGACGAAGATCGAGCCGACGAAGCCCGGCCGGCTCGGATCCTTCGGTCTCACCTGGACCTCGTAGACCCGGACCGGCTCCGGCGCGCCCGGCAGTCGCAGCGTGAGCGAGTCGGCGAGCCGGTAGTCGTAGAAGTTCGCGGCGCCCGGCGCGGCGGGGTGCAGCACGTCGCGAACCTCGTCTCCGTCCCCGATCCGGATCACGTCCGCGAAGTTCTCCATCACCACCGTGAGGTGGTCCAGGTGGTAGTGGATGTTCGTCGGGAGCGACTTCTCGTCGCGCCAGCCGACGATCCGCTGCTGCACCTCGTCGGGGGCGTGCCAGAAGAGCTGCAGCGCCAGCTGGTCGGTCTTCACCAGGTTGCGCTGGCCCGTGTCGGTCCGGTCGATGTAGAAGTAGACGAAGACACGCGCCTCCGCCTGGTAATCCACCAGCCCGGTGTCGGCTGCGATGGCGCCGGACCGCCGCATCTGCGCGCGCTCGATCAGCTCCAGCGCGTGAGGGCCGTTCCAGCCGGAATCGGCGGGCGCCGGCGCCTGGGCGAGCAACGGCGCCGCGATGCCGAGGCAGAGCGCGGTTACGACGGCGATGAACTTCATCGATCGGACGATGGCGGTGGAGCGCGACACGCGCGAAGGCCCGGCTCCCACGCGGGAACCGGGCCCCTAGTCTACCCGAGAGCCGGCGACGGGTTCAGTGGCAGAAGCGATCCTCGAAGCGCGCGCTCAGGTGCCCCGGGATCTGGTCCGCGAGCCCCGTCTCCGGCACGCCGGCCAGCCGCGCGTAGTCGGAGCGCGGTACCGAGTACCGGTCGGAGGAGTCCGTCCAGAGCACCATCGGGCTGGCCTGGAACTCGAGCGCGAGCCGGTCCGGCAGCAGGAAGCCGCCCGGGTTCGAGCCGCCCGGGAACTTCAGGGTCAGCCCGCTCGCCGTCAGATCGTAGTTTCCGGTGATGTTCTGCGGGACGAACTGCCCCTTGCGCGTGTAGAGCAGCGCGAACTCCCTCGGCTGCTGGTCCACGGCGAGCCTCGGCTGCTGGACTCCGGCCGTGTCCTCCGTCTCGAACACGGCGGTGCGGATGTCGACCGCCGGCTGCGTGGGGTTCTCGGGCTGGAAGACCAGCGAGCAGACTTCGTAGCTCCCCGTCACGTCCTGCGGGGTCAGCGTGACCACACCGGTGGAGTCGCCGCACGCAGCGAGCGCGGCGATCCCGCAGAGCACGGCCGTTCCTCTCAACACTCTTCCAAACATGCACTCCCTTTCTCGATCGGGCTCGGGCTGAACGACTGCATCGCGACTACGCCGTGGGCTCCGGCGACGCCGACAGCGGGCGCCGCTCGAGGAGGCGTGCCGTCGGGTCCAGGTAGGCGCGCACGCTCGCGACGACCGCGCGGTCCACCAGGCCGTCGAGCCGCTCCATCGCTGCGCAGGCACCCTCGGCCCCGGCACCCGTGGCGCTGAGATGCGCCCAGATGGCGCGCCGGAACATGAGCAGCTCGACGAGCGTCTCGACGACGTCGTAGCCGGTGATGCGCCTGGTGAAACCGTGTACGGTCGCGAATTGTTCCGCTTCCTCTCGCGACCGGTTCATTTCCAGGTGGGCGAGCATGGCGTCGAAGAGCTGCGGAACGTGGTCGAGCAGAACGGGATCGCTGAGCGCCTCACCGGCCTGCACCGCGCGGTTGCCGCGCACACGCTGCAGCCAGTCCCGGAGGATCTCCTCGCGCCCGTCCCGCAGCACCTCCAGCACGCTACCGAACTCGATCGGGTACTCCGGCGAGAACGAGATGTCCATGGGCCCGGGGCGCAGGGAATCAGAAGCCGCGCAGCACGAAGAGGAAGATGTCGTAGAGCGCGTGGGTCCACGCGGTGATGCCGAACCCGCGCACCAGAAATAGCACGCTGAATGCCAGTCCGGCGAGGAACCGGAAGAGGAAGGACTGCAGCGACCACGCGTCTCCGTAGGGGCCGATGTAGTGGAAGGCGGAGAAGACGAGCGCGGCCAGAATGGCGGCGAAGACGCCCGCACGCGTCCTCCGCAGCCCGCTGGAGCGCAGGAGCACCCAGAGCCCGCCGACGAGCAGCACACGGAAGACCAGCTCCTCGTAGATCCCGGCGCCGAGCGACAGCACCACGCCCTCGCGCAGGCCGAGCGCGGCGACCGGCCCCGTGGGTACGGCCAGGCGCAGTCCGGTCCCCTCCATCACCCATCGCGTGGCGGTGCCCACCACCAGGCCGAAGAGCGCGGCGTAGAGCACGCTCTCCGCCGCCATCCCGACGAACGGCGCCGCGCGCAGCGGGATGCGCTCGCGCCGGCGCTCGATGATCACCAGCACCAGGCCCGCTCCGAGGAGGACCGCGGCGAAGGCCGCGGTGCCGTGGATCCCGCCCGCCGCGAGCAGGGACCGCAGCAGCACGTCGGCGCCGTTGCGCAGCGACGCGCGGTCCGTCCCGGCGAGCAGCGCCGCGCCCACCTCGTAGAGCACGAGCAGCGGCGCGGCGAAGAGGAGCGAGTAAGTGAAGGAGCGCGTGACGCGCAGATAGTTTCGCATGGTCGGGAGTATACGCGGGGACGCGCGTGGCGGTACAGGGGGGCGATGGCCCCCCGCTTGCACGGAGCCGGGCGGCGCCCACTACGATCGGACATGCGGAAACGTTTCCCCACAGGCTCCCGGCTCGCGGTCCTCACCCCCACGATGCTCACGCTGGCGGCGGCGTGCGCGCTGCGGCGCCCCGCCGCGATCCCGGTCGCCACCCCTCAGGACGCGCGGATCGCGCGGGCGGTGCAGGCGCGCCTCGACGCGGAGCCCTCCATCGGCGGCGGCGCCATCCGCGCCGAGGTGCGCGCGGCAACGGTGCTCCTGTACGGCAGCGTCCACGGCATCGGCGCGTGGCAGTGCGCCATCACCGACGCCGGCCTCGTGCCGGGCGTGCGCAGCGTCGTCGACTATCTCGTCCTCGAGCGCGGCCCCCGCGACGTGCACTGCCTCGCTCCCGCGCCCGCCGCCTCCCACGACACGACCGGCACGTGACCGGGCGCCGGGGTGCGGTTAGATTCCGGCCGGTCCGTTCCCCGTCCGCAGACCCGGCATGGCTTCTTCCCGAGCTTCCTCCCGTCGCAGGGCCCCGCGCCGCCGCAGATCCGGCGGCGACAGTGTCCTCGCCCTCGGCCGCCTGGGCGTCGTGGCGCTCGGGTGCTGGCTGTTGTACGCGTACGTGCCGCCCGTCCACACCGCGGCCCGGCGCGGAGCGCGGGTGCTCGCGCGCGCCATGGAGGCCAGCCGCCTCGCCGATGCCCGTCGCGTGCGGCTACTGCGCGACTGCGTCCGGTTCCACGTCTCGTATGCCCTGGCCGACGCCATCGATCGGGCCGCCGTCGACGAGGGCGTCGATCCGGAGCTCGCCTTCCGGCTCGTGCGCGTCGAGAGCGGCTTCCATCCGTACGCCGTCAGCCCCGTCGGCGCGCTCGGGCTCACGCAGCTCATGCCCGCCACGGCTCGATCCCTGCAACCGGGCCTCTCGCGCGACGACATCTTCGACCGCGACACGAACCTGCACCTGGGGTTCCGCTACCTGCACGGGCTGCTGCGCGCCTACCCGGGCCGCGTGGACCTGGCTCTCCACGCGTACAATCGCGGCCCCGGCACCGTGGACCGCATCCGCGCCGCCGGCGGCGACCCGGCCAACGGCTACGCCACCGCCGTCCTCGGCGCCGGCGCGGATGCGTATCGCGGGAGCGGACTCGTGGAGAGGTCGTCGGCTTTCGGCCTTCGGTCGTCGGTCTCGTACTCCGACAGCTCCGACGCGCTTCCCCCGACCGAAGACTGACGATCGACGACCGACGAACCCGGAGCGAGACGATGCCGACTGCCGAACAGCAGGTCGAGAGCGGGCCCTCCGTCCGGATGACGATCGAGGACGGGATCGCCGTCGTACGGCTGGACCAGCCGGGGAAGCCGGTGAACGTCCTCTCGCGCGAGCTGGTGGACGGGATGGCCGGCGTGATCGGCCGGCTGGAGGCGGGCGAGGCGCGCGCGGCCGTGATCCTCTCCGGGAAGCCGGGCGCGTGGATCGCGGGCGCGGACATCGAGGAGTTCCGGGAGCTGCACGACGCCGCCGACGGCGAGCGGTTGAGCCGCACCGCGCACGATCTCCTCGGACGGCTGGAGCGGCTCGGGATCCCGGTCGTCGCGGCGATCGACGGGGTGGCGCTGGGCGGGGGGCTCGAGGTGGCCCTCGCCTGCGCCTACCGCCTCGCGACGGACTCGCCGAAGACGAAGCTCGGCTCGCCCGAGGTCCAGCTCGGCATCCTGCCCGGGGCCGGCGGGACGCAGCGGCTGCCGCGGCTCATCGGCCTGCGCGCCGCGCTCGACCTGATGCTCACCGGGCGCCAGCTCGACGCGCGTCGAGCGAGGAAGCTCGGTCTGGTCGACGAGGTCGTGCCCGCGGCCGCGCTGGAGCGCGTGGCGCTGCGGACGGCGCGGGAGCTGATCGAGGGGCGCAAGTCGCCCCGCGCCGGCCGCCGTCGCGGGTCGCCCCTGTGGTTCGAGAACCTGCCGGGTGTGCGCGCATTCATCTTCCGGGCGGCGCGGCAGGGGGTGGTGCAGAAGACGCACGGCCTCTACCCCGCGCCGCTGCGAATCCTGAGCGTCGTCGAGCGCGGCATCGACCGGCCCCTCGGCGAGGCGCTGGAGCTGGAGGCGAAGGCGTTCGGTGAGTTGAGCGTCACGCCCGAGGCGCGCGCCCTCACGCACGTCTTTCTCGCCTCGACCGCCGCCAGGAACGACCCCGAGCTCCCCGCCGGCGCCACCGCGGCGGACGTGGAGCGCGTCGCCGTGGTCGGAGCCGGGTTCATGGGCTCCGGCATCGCCGTCGCCTCCGCCGAGGGCGGCCTTCGCGTCCGTCTCAAGGACGTCTCCGCCGACGCGGTGGCGCGCGGGCTCGCCGCCGCCCGGAAGAGCCTGGTGAAGCGCGCCGAGCGCCGCCGTCGCCGGCCCTTCGAGATCACCACGCTCACCGACCGGCTGGAGGGCACCAGCGAGTACACGGGTTTCGCCGGTGCCGACCTGGTGGTCGAGGCGGTCTTCGAGGACGTCGAGCTGAAGCACCGCGTCATCCGCGAGATCGAGGAGGCCAGCGCGCCGGAGACCATCGTGGGCTCGAACACCTCCACCATCCCCATCACCACCCTCGCCGGGTCCGCCCTGCGGCCGGAGCGGCTGATCGGCCTCCATTTCTTCTCCCCTGTGGAGAAGATGCCGCTCGTCGAGATCATCGTCACCGGCCGGACGTCCCCGGACACCGCCGCCACCAGCCACCGCTTCGCGAAGCGCATCGGCAAGACGCCCATCATCGTCAACGATGCGCCCGGCTTCTACGTCAATCGCATCCTCGCGCCGTACATGAACGAGGCCGCGCTCCTGCTGGTGGCCGGCGTTCCGATGCAGGAGATCGACGCGGCGATGGTGGCCTGGGGCTTCCCCGTCGGGCCCATCACCCTCTTCGACGAGGTCGGTCTCGACGTGGCGGCCAAGTCGGGGAAGATCATGCAGGAGGCCTTCGGAGAGCGCATCCCCGGCAACGACGCCATCGCGCGGCTGACGGCCGACGGGCGGCTCGGACGGAAGAACGGTCGCGGCTTCTACCGTTACGAGAACGGGAAGCGCAGAGGTCCCGACGAGGCCGTGTACGCGCTCCTCGGCTCGCCCGTGGAGAGTCACCTCCCCGCCGCCGAGATCCAGGACCGGCTAGCGCTCGGTATGGTCAACGAGGCCGTGCGCTGCCTGGAAGAGGGCGTCCTGCGCAGCGCCCGCGACGGCGACGTGGGCGCGGTCTTCGGGATCGGCTTCCCACCGTTTCGCGGCGGCCCCTTCTGGTTCGTCGACCACCTCGGCCCGGCGACGGTCGTGGAGCGTCTCCAGGCGCTCGCCGCCTCGCACGGCCCGCGCTTCGCCCCCGCCCCGCTCCTGGTGCGCGCCGCGGAATCGGGAGAGGGGGTTACGAGTTCGGGTAGGCGCCACTCCTAGCCGTTGCCTCGTAACTCGTACCCCGTAACTCGTAACCCGTAACTCAGGTATTCCCATGTCCACGTCCGACTGGCGCGAGAACCTCGTACAGGACCCGGCGGGCGTCGCCGATGTCCTCCGCGACGCCCACCGCGTGGCCGTCGTCGGGATCAAGACCGAGCAGCAGGCCGGCCAGCCCGCCTACTACGTGCCCGAGTACCTGCAGGACGCGGGGTACGAGATCGTCCCGGTCCCCGTCTACTACCCGGACGCGACGGAGATCCTCGGGGAGCCCGTCTACCGGTCGGTCGCGGCGATCCCGGGGCACGTCGATCTCGCCGTCCTCTTCCGCCGCTCCGCCGACGTCCCGGCCCACGTGGACGACCTGATCGCCGCGCACCCCGATGCGGTGTGGATGCAGCTGGGGATCCGCAACGAGGAGGCGGCCCGGAGACTGGCCGAGGCGGGCATCCGCGTCGTCCAGGATCGATGCACGATGGTGGAGCACCGGCGCCTGCGGCTCCCAGGTAACGGCCCGGCAAACGCTTAGTCCCGAGCACCGCGGCGCGGCGGCGAACCGCGTGCGCGCAGCGCTGCCCGTGCGCTGTTGCGGTTTGTTTGGGGGGGTGTTATATGGGTGTTTTTCGCGAACCCGGGGGAGCTCCTTTCGCTCCCCGCCGGGTCCGTGATGCGCAGGGGGCCGGGAGCGGGACGGCGGTTCGCCGCCCCTTCGCCGGTACGGTTTCTCCGCTCCGATCGATCATGACCAGAGTTCTTTCTCTCGCCGGGGCCGTCGTCATCGCGGCCGTGACCCTCGTCGGGTGCCGTGGCCCGGGTGCACAGACGGCGGCCGCGGCGCCGACGCAGCCGATCTACTTCATGCACAGCGTACACGCGGGGCAGAACCAGATCCCCTGCATGTACTGTCACTACACGGCGGATCGCTCGGTGGACGCCGGGATCCCCTCGGTTCGTGTCTGCGTCGGCTGTCACGTGCCCGGGAGCTCGATCACCCCACCCGCCCAGGCGGCGCTCGCCTTCCCCGCCGTCGACCGCCCTCAGAAGGGCGATACCCTCTACCACCACGAAGCGCTCAAGCTCCTCGACTACTGGCAGCGCCAGCAGCCGATTCCGTGGGTGCGTATCCACAAGCTCCCGGAGCACGTGAAGTTCCCGCACATGATGCACGTCAACGCGGGCCTCAAGTGCCAGACGTGTCACGGCCCGGTGCAGAAGATGGACAAGGTCTACCAGTTCGCCTCACTGCAGATGGGCTGGTGCGTCGACTGCCACCGGGGCAAGACGCCGCTCTCGCCGGCGGAGGAGAAGAGCGTCGAGGAGCATTCGTCGTTCATTCGTCAGATCAAGGAGCTACGCCAGTCGGGCAGCGACCTGGGCGGCTTCGAGGGCGCCTACCCGAAGCAGAGGGCGTCGACGGACTGCGTGGCGTGTCACTATTGAGAAGCTATCAGCTATCAGCTGTCGGCAACCGCCTGACTGATAGCTGATAGCTGATAGCTGATAGCTAAGGAGACTGAATGTCCGAGGGAATCAAGAGACGGGACTTCCTCAAGGTCCTGGGGGTGAGTGGGGCCGGGGCGGCCGCGGCGGGGTGCTCGCCCGGCAAGACCGAGATCTCGCGGCTGATCCCGTACGTCGTGCCGGCGGAGGAGATCGTTCCGGGTGTCCCCACGTGGTATACGAGCACCTGCCGGGAGTGCCCGGCGGGGTGCGGCGTGCGGGTGGAGACGCACGAGGGTCGGGTGACGAAGCTGGAAGGGAACCCCGACAACCCGATCTCGCACGGCAACCTCTGCGCGCGCGGGCAGGCGGCACCGCAGGGCCTCTACCACCCGGACCGCTACCAGGGCCCGCTCGCCCGGGAGGTCGGGGTGCGGGAGAACACCATCGCGTGGAGCGTTGCCGAGGGGCAGCTCGCCGATCGCATCAAGGCGCTCCGGGCGGCGGGGCGGGGCAACCGCATCGTCTTCCTGACGAAGCGCTACGACGGCACGATGGACCGTCTGGTCGACGACTGGGTGGCGGCGATCGGCGCGCGGCGGGTGATCTACGACAACTGGAAGGACCAGAACCGGGCGCTGCAGTTCGCCGACGCCGGCTACCTCCTCTCCTTCGGCGCCGACTTCCTCGAGACCTGGGGCTCGCCGGTCGACTACGCGTGGCAGTACGCGCAGATGCGCGACGCCCGCAACGGCAAGCGCGGAAAGTTCGTCTGGGTGGGCCCGCACCGGCCGCTCACCGGCCTGAACGCCGACGAGTGGGTAGCGCCGAATCCGGGCACGGAACACGTTCTCGCGCAGGCGCTCGCCGGCCGCGTCGACGTCCCCACCGCCTCCCGGACCACCGGGGTCTCGACCGAGGTGATCGACCGCATGGCCCGTGAGTTCCGCGAGGGCAACGGCGTCGCGCTCGGGCCGGGCGCGGCGATCGCGGGCAAGAATCAGGCGCAGCTGATCTCGGCCATCGACGCGCTGAACGCCGGTCGCGGCGCCGTCAGCTCCACGGCGGACGCCGACATCCGCCCGGTGCTCGAGCTGGTGCAGCAGATGCGCGGCGGCGGGATCGAGCTCCTGCTCGTCGACGCCCCCGACCCCGGCTACACGCTCCCGGGCTCCGTCGGCTTCAACGACGCGCTGAAGAAGGTGCCCTACAAGGTGAGCTTCGCCACCTTCCCGGACGCCACCTCGCTCGAGTGCGACCTGGTCCTCCCGAACCACCACTTCCTGGAGTCGTGGGACGACTACGTGCCGCGCCCGGGAGTCCACGAGATCGTGCAGCCGGGGATGCGGCCCGTCTTCAACACCAAGCAGACGGGCGACGTGCTCCTCTCGGTCGCGCAGCTGCTCGGGACCCCGAACGTCTCGGCGGGCATCACCGCGACCACCTACTACGACTACCTGCGTGCCAGCTGGGCCGCGGTCGCCGGTAGCCGGGACGCCTGGCGCGATGCGGTCCTCCGGGGCGGCGTCTATCCCGCCGCCCCGGCCGCGGGTGTCACGGGCTTCGTCCCGCCGCCACCGTCCACCGCGGGCGCGGCCGTCCCCGTGCCGGCCGGAGAGTCGGCCGCGCAGCCGATGCCGTTCGAGGGCGAGTCGGACGCGCAGCTCCACCTCGTCGTCTATCCCTCGTACCGCTTCTACGACGGCCGCACCGCCAACCGACCCTGGCTCCTGGAGCTGCCCGACCCCGTCACCAAGGTCTCCTGGGGCTCGGTGGTGGAGGTCCACCCGCGCACCGCGGACGACCTGGGCGTCGAGCAGGGCGACTACGTGACCGTCAGCTCGGCGTACGGCAAGCTCACCGCACCGGTCTACGTCTGGCCGGGCGTGCGGCCGGACACCATCGCCATCCAGGCGGGACTCGGGCACCCGGCCTTCGGGCGCTTCACCGAGGGCAAGGGCGTCAACCCGAACGTGCTGCTCCCGGCCGCGTACGACCCCGCGACGGGCCGTGCCGCGTCGTACGGCGTGCGCGTCAAGGTGGTGAAGGAGCGCGACAAGCCGCTCAACCTGCCCTTCAGCCCCGTGGACGGCCGGCTCTTCGAGGCCGGTAACCGCCTGCAGCGCGACCGCGAGATCGCCGAGGCCGTGTCCATCGCCGATCTGGCGGGGCTCCAGAAGAAGGGCGAGGGGGAGATCCCGGGCGAGAGGATCGAGGAGCTTCGCGGCTACGGCGGCTTCACCCCGGTGCCCGTGGAGACGGCGCCCGCCGGCTACCCGCCGCCGGAGAGCCGCTACGGCCAGTACATCCAGGGTGCCACCCGCTGGGCGATGACGGTGGACCTCAACCGCTGCATCGGCTGCGGGGCGTGCGTCACCGCCTGCTACGCCGAGAACAACATCCCGGTCGTCGGGCCCAAGGAGGTGGCGCGGGGCCGCGCGCTGGAGTGGATGCGCATCGAGCGCTACTTCGGCCCCGGCTCCGACGACGCGCAGGCGATGGCGGACGACGCCACCGACGACGTGCGCTTCCTGCCCATGTTCTGCCAGCAGTGCGGGAACGCGCCCTGCGAGACGGTCTGCCCGGTGTACGCGGCGTACCATACCGCCGACGGCCTCAACGGGCAGGTCTACAACCGCTGCGTGGGCACGCGCTACTGCGCCAACAACTGCCCCTACAAGGTCCGCTACTTCAACTGGTGGACGTACGAATTCGTCGAGCCGCTCAACTGGCAGCTCAACCCGGACGTCGCGGTCCGCGAGAAGGGCGTGATGGAGAAGTGCACCTTCTGCGTGCAGCGAATTCGCGAGGTGGAGCGCACCGCGCAGGCGCAGAATCGCCCGATCAAGGATGGCGAGGTGGTGCCGGCGTGCGTGCAGACCTGCCCGACGGAGGTCTTCACCTTCGGGAACATCCAGGACCCGAACAGCGAGGTGACGCAGGCGGCTCACTCGGTGCGGAGCTACCGCGTGTTCGAGGAGCTGAATACGCAGCCTGCGATCGTCTACCTGAAGCGGGTCACGCTCGGGGAGCCGAAGCATTCGACGTATCGTGAGCCGCCGGCAGCCGCCGAGCCGGCGAATGCCCCGGCCCATTGAGACGACAGGAATCCACGATGGCAACCGAACTGAGATCCGTCTTCCACCCGGAAGTCACCGGCTACGGTGAGGTCAACCGCGATGCATTGCGGCTCCTCACCAAGCCGGGCAAGGGCTACCTGGCGTTGCTGGGCTTCTCGATCGCGCTGGTGCTGCTGGCGGTCGGGGCGTTCCTCACCATGATCTTCTTCGGCCTCGGCGTCACCGGGCTGACGAACCCGGTGAACTGGGCGACGTACATCACGACCTTCGTCTTCTGGGTCGGTATCGGCCACGCGGGCACGCTGATCTCCGCGATCCTCTACCTCTTCCGCGCGCCGTGGCGGCAGGCGATCTACCGCTTCTCCGAGGCGATGACCGTCTTCGCCGTCATCACGGCGGCGCTCTTCCCGATCATCCACATCGGGCGGCCCTGGTTCTTCTACTGGCTGCTTCCGCTCCCGAGCGAGAGGCACATCTGGCCGAACTTCCGAAGTCCCCTGCTGTGGGACGTCTTCGCGGTGACGACGTACCTCACCGTGTCGACCGTCTTCTTCTACATCGGCCTCATCCCCGACATCGCGGCCGCGCGTGACGGGACGAACGTGGCGTGGCGGAAGAAGGCGTACAGCATCCTCGCCCTCGGCTGGCGCGGGACGGACCGCGAGTGGAAGAACTTCACCCGCGCCTATCTCTTCCTCGCCGCCCTCGCCACCCCGCTGGTGCTCTCGGTGCACTCGGTCGTGTCCTGGGACTTCGCGGTCTCCATCGTTCCGGGCTGGCACACGACGATCTTCGCGCCCTATTTCGTCGGCGGCGCCATCCTCTCCGGCGTGGCGATGGTGGTGACGATCGCCATCCCGGTGCGGAAGGTCTTCCACCTCGAGAAGTACTTCACCGAGCTGCACTTCGACCGGCTCGCCAAGCTGCTCATCCTGACGTCGCTCGTCGTGGGCTACTCCTACCTGATGGAGTACTTCATGGCCTACTACTCGGGCGACCTCTTCGAGCGGGGCGTATTCTGGGATCGCGTCACCGGGCAGTACTGGTGGGCCGGGTGGTCGATGATCACCTTCAACGCCGTCATGCCGCAGCTCCTGTGGTTCCCGAAGATCCGGAAGAACCTGAACTCCTTCTTCCTGATCTCGATCTTCGTGAACATCGGGATGTGGTACGAGCGCTTCGTCATCATCGTGCCGCCGCTCGCCCACTCCTACGAGCCGTGGAAGTGGCTGAACTACCACATGGGGCCGATCGAGGCCTGCATCCTCCTGGGCAGCTTCGGCTGGTTCTTCATGTGGTTCCTGCTCTTCCTGCGCTTCCTGCCGGGCATCTCGATGTCCGAGATCAAGGAGGTGCTGCCGCCGCCCTTCGAGCATCACCCGGCGGAGCAGCTCGCGGAGTCCGAGCGTGAGCGCGTGGTGGAGGAGTTGCCGACCGGGTACAAGGAGTACGAACGCAGATGAAGAGACTGAGCACGGGTGTCCTGGGGGTCTTCCCCTACCTCGACACCGCGACGGAGGCCGTCGAGCGGCTGCGCGCGAAGGGCTTCCCCCTGACCGTCTACTCGCCGACGCCGCGCCACGAGATCGAGCACGCGCTCGAGGCGCCGGAGAGTGCGGTCCGGATCTACACGCTGATGGGCGGCTTCCTCGGCACGGCCGCCGGCGCGGCGCTCGCCATCTGGACGTCGCTGGAGTGGCCGCTCATCGTGGGCGGCAAGGAGATCGTGGCGATGCCGGCGTTCGTCGTGATCATGTTCGAGGTCACGATCCTGATCGGCGCGCTCTCGACGGTGGCGGGCCTCTTCCTGACGGCACGGCTGCCGCGCGGAGGGCGCCCCGAGGCGCTCTACCACCCGCGCTTCTCGTCCGATCGGTTCGGCGTCTTCGCCCACACGGGGCCCGATCACTTCGATGAGGTTCAGAGCATCATGGCCGCCAGCGGCTCGGAGGAGGTTCTCGTTGATCAGGGATAACAAGAGAGTGCCCGGTGCCAAGTCCCAGGTGCCGAGTGGAAAGCGGCGCCGTGCCTTGGCACGGGGCACCCGGCACTTGGCACTGTTGGGGTTGTGCGCGGTGGGGCTCTCAGGCTGCACCGACTGGGCGGGCTACGATCTCGACTACGCCTGGAGCTACATCCCGATCCTGTCGACGATGCGCAGCAGCGTGACGTACGATCCCTACGAGATGCCGCGCCTGCCGGCGGAGCATACCGTCGCGTACGCGTCTCCCATCGGGGACGTGCCGCCGCCCTTCACGCAGGCGGAGCTCGATTCGGTCGCGCCGACGCTCACGAACCCGTACGGGGCCACGCCCGCGCCGCAGGTTCTGGCGCGCGGCAAGATGCTCTACGACACCCAGTGCATCGTCTGCCACGGGCCCGAGGGGGCGGGGAACGGCTCCATCATCGGCGGCGGCAAGTTCCCCTTCGCCCCGGCGATCGACGCCCCCGCCACCGCCGCGCGTTCGGATGGGTACATCTACGGCATGATCGCGGTCGGACGCGGGCTGATGCCGCCCTACGGGGAGAAGCTCCGTAACCTCGATCGCTGGGCCGTGGTCGAGTACGTGCGGCAGCTGCAACGGCAGGCGGCCGGGAACGCGGCGCCGATGCCCACGGTGGAGGCGCCGACTTCCCCGGTGGTTCCCGCGGCTCAGTCCGCGGCGGTACCGCCGTCGGCGGCGACCATCACGCAGGGCGTCAACTCGGAAGCGCGGCCGTAGCCGACAGCCTCGAACCATATTCATCTGGACTCATGGCTCACGAATCTCGCTTACCCGAGGCCATCCCCTTCCGCATCCTGGACTCCGTGTCCGGGCTGATGAAGGCGGTCGTCGGGATCCTCATCCTCATCGGCGTGGTGGCGATCGTCGTCGCCGCGGGCGGTGAGCCGGCGAGGCTCTGGGAGAGCTTGCTCTTCAACTGGCTCTTCTGGTCGTCCCTCTCGCTCGGGATGGTGCTCTTCGCCGCCGCGCTCCAGATGAGCAACGCGGACTGGGCGTGGTCGGTGCGGCGCTTCGCCCTCGGGGGTGGCACCTTCCTGCCCATCTCCTTCGTGCTCTTCTTCATCGTGCTCTTCGGTGGATACAAGCACTACTTCGTCCACTGGCTGCACAATGGTACGGACCCGGCGATCTTCAAGAAGGTCGCGTGGCTGAACTGGCCGGGCCTGGCGATCCGCGACATCATCGTCGTGACGGTGCTCTACGCCTTCGCGCTCGTCTACATGTACTACCGCGTGCGGCCGGACGTCTACGGCGTTCCGAGCAGTGAGCACCGGGGCTTCTACGAGCGGCTGACGTCGGGCTTCCGCGGTGTCACCGAGGAGGCGACCGGCTGCCATCGCGTCAGCATGCGCATGGCCCCCGTGCTCGCGATCCTCTATGCCCTTCTCTGGGGGATCATCTCCGTCGACCTGTCGATGTCGCTCCAGCCGGACTGGTACAGCACGATGTGGCCGCCGGCGTTCATCTGGACGGGCTTCGACGGCGGCGTCGTGATGACCGCCCTGCTCGTCGTCGCCTTCCGCTCGCGGCTGCGCCTGCAGGGCTTCATCACCGGGCGACAGTTCCACGACCTGGGCATGCTCGTTTTCGCCTTCTCGGTCTTCTGGATGTACCTGAACTGGGCGCAGTACATCGTCATCTGGTACGGACAGCTGCCCTTCGAGCAGTCGTTCTTCATCCAGCGCTTCGGCGCGCCCTACGGGCCGATCGCCAGCTCGGCGGTGATCCTCATCTTCGTGCTCCCCTTCTTCGGGCTGCTCACCCGCCCGCCGAAGAAGGTGCCCGCCATCCTCGGGTTCTTCTGCGTCCTCGTCCTTCTGGGCGAGTGGCTGCAGCGCTACCTCGAGGTCTACCCGCCGCTGGAGCGGACGCCGACGCTGCCCTTCGGCTTCGCGGAGGTCGGCATCGGGCTCGGCTTCCTCGGGCTCTTCCTGGCGGCGTACCTCTGGTACCTGCGCCGCATCCCCGTCCTGCCCTCGCCGGCCACGCTGGCCGCGCGCGGCTCCGCGGTGGTGGCGGCCCCCGCCCCCGCGGCGGTGGCCACGGAATAGAGCCGCCGCGGCACGGGCGCTGACGAAGGACCGGCCGCGGTTGGGCCGGTCCTTTTTGGTCGCCGGTCGTCGGTCGCCCGCTGTGCGTCCCCGTCCGACCCACGTCGATCCATCCCGGACCGACGACCGGCGACCGGCGACCGACGACTTCTCCACTGGCACGATAGCTGATAACCGGGGTAGCTACGGGCGTCACGGGGCCATTCTTTCGCACGAAAGGGAGGAACGCTTGCTGAGATCGCTTTGCCGGCTCTGCGCGGTGGCGCTGGTGGTCGGCGGGCTCGGGGCGTGCGCGACGGCGGGCGGCAGCCAGGGGGATCGCGAGGCACTCGCGGTGGCGCAGGCCGCCCACAGCGCGCCGCTGCGCCCGCTCGCGATGACGCCTCAGGAGTTCCTGCGCAACGCCCAGGGGATCTACGTCCTCGTCGACCTCGACGAGAACCGCCTCCGTCTGATGGACGGCCACGACGTTCTCTGGGAGGCGATCGTCGGGACCGGCACCGGCCTACGCCTGAAGGGTCCGGACGGGCACTGGCAGTTCTCCACCCCGCAGGGCGTCTTCCCCGTGCTCTACAAGGAGGAGATGCCCGTCTGGATCGCCCCCGACTGGTTCTACGTCGAGAAGAACCTGCCGATCCCACCCGAGAACGACCCGTCGCGCCGGTACCCGGGCGACCTGGGGGTGGCGGCCGTCTACATCGGACAGGACCTCGCGATTCACGGGACGGAGCGGCCGGAGCTCCTCGGCCACCGGATCTCGCACGGCTGCATCCGCCTTGCGAACAAGTACGCCCAGCGGCTCTTCCACGACGTGCAGATCGGGACGCCCGTGGTGATCGTCGGTGGTAAGGACCTCGCCAACGAGAAGCCGCTCAAGACGACCGACTCCGGCAAGCCGGGGGTGACGGTGAAGGACACGCTGGGTGTCTACTCCACGGCCCAGCTGCTGGCGCGCCTGGACTCGGCGCTGGCGCATCCGGACACGATGGCGCTCTGGGTGCCGCTCGCCAGCCGGCTGATCACGCGCGGCATCAAGGACGACGCACCCGCGCTCCGGGGGTTGCTGGAGCGCGCCGGCACGGCTGCCACGGACGGGCTCAACCGGGAGTACTCGGAGTTCCTGGCGGACGCCTATTCGCGCGCGAGCCTGCGCACGGTCGTCTCCCTGGCGCGGATCGACGAGACCGCGCGCGAGCGGGCGGCTCGCGCCATCGTGAGCGCCACCCTCGCGCTCCACCCCTTCGGGCAGGTGGATCCTTCGACGCCGTGGCCGACGCGGCGCGTCCCGCCCGGCCGCCTGGGGCCGGAGGGCCGCAAGGGCTGGGAAGCCCTGGCCTCGGCCGAGAAGGTCGTCCGGTCGTCCGACGACGGCTCACTGGCGAACGCGCGGGCGAGGGCGGCGCGATGAGCTCGCCGGGTGGGGCGGTGCTGGGCACGCAGGATCTCCACTGCCACACCACCATGTCCGACGGCGAGCTCACCCTCGAAGAGGTGGTGGCGGTCGCGGCCGAGCGGGGAGTGGCGGTGGGGATCTCGGACCACGTCTCCAGCCGCAACCCGGAGCGCTTCATCGCCACGGAGGCGCAGCTGCGCGACTACTTCGATGCGCTCGAGAAGACCTCCGTCTTCCGCGCGGGTGAGTTCTGCTGGTGCGACGCGTTCTCCAGCAGTCTCTCCGCCGACCTCCTCGACCGCTTCGACTACCGCATCGGCTCGAACCACGGCTTCGCCCTGCCCGACGGCACCTGGGGCAGCCCGTGGTGGAAGGCGATCCCCGCGCCGTGGACCGATCGTCCCGGCGAGGTGATGGAGATCATGGTCCACAACCTGTGCGACCTGGTGCGCTCGATGCCCATCGAGATCGTCGCGCACTCCACCCTCACGCCGCCCGCCCTCCTGCGCATCGAGCCGGACGTGCACGCCTGGTGGACGGACGAGCGCGAGGACCGTTTCGTCGACGCGGTCGTCGAGACCGGCGTTGCGATGGAAATCTCCAACCGCTACCGTCTCCCGCACGATCGGCTGCTCCGGAAGGCGAAGCAGGCCGGGGCCCGCTTCTCGCTCGGCAGCGACGGCCACACCCGTGGCCAGGTGGCGTGCCTCGACTGGGCGGCGGAGACCGCGCGCCGCGTCGGCGTGACCGATGCGGACCTCTTCGTGCCGGGGGAGTGGCGGAGATAGTGCCGAGTGCCAGGTGCAAGGTGCGCGGCAGCCCGAGCATCGGTGGACTTCGCAGCGGGCCCCGCGCCGGGCGACTGAAGCCGCTGCAAGGACTACGGGAAGTCCGCCTTCGCGGACTGGGGGCTCGGCCCCCGCGCCGATGCTCCGACTGTTAGCCGATAGCTGATAGCTGATAGCCGATAGCCGATATCGCGAGGAGGGTGGATGATGGACGAGGAGCGGAGGGATCCCGAGATCAGGGTCGAGCATGTGCCCGGGCCGGAGGACGAGCGTGTGGAGGAGATCTTCCCACCGGTGGTGGAGGGAGTGCCGCCGGGCACCGCCAACGAGCGGGCGCCGCGCAACCCGGGCGCGATCCGGGCGGAGGACACGGAGCCCTATCTCGCGCTGCAGTACGTGGCGCGGCTCTTCAAGATCGCCGCGATCGTGGTGATCGTCGCGCTCACGGCGGAGGTGATCGCCGGGGTGGCGATGGAGGGGATGGGCGCGCTCTTCCCGCTCTTCGCCGAGGTGATCAAGGGGATCGTCCTGGCGGCGATCCTGTGGGGCGCGGGCGACCTGACGATCCTGATGATCGACGTCGGGCACGACGTCCGAGCGGCGCGCGTGCTGCTCGGCCGCATCTCGGCGCGCGGGGAGGCCGAGGAGCACCAAAACGAGGATCGGCCGGGCGCGCCTTGAGCGAGTCGTCGCTGGACCGGATCGTCGTGGTCCTCTGGGAGACGCAGGACCTGGTGAACATCGCGGGAACGGTGCGGGCGATGAAGAACTTCGGTCTCTCGCGCCTGCGCCTCGTCTCCCCCGCGGAGTGGGACACCTGGCGCATCGAGGGGATCGCCCACGGGACGCGCGACGTCGTGGAGCGGGCGGAGCTCTTCGATTCCCTGCCGGCCGCCATCGCGGACTGTTCGCAGGTGGTGGGGATGACCGCGCGTCAGAGGCGCGCCAAGCGGAGCGTCGGGCGCCCCCGGGCCGTCGTCCCGGAACTCCTGGCCCGCGCCGAGGAGCCGGGCGCCGGCCCCGTCGCCATCCTCTTCGGCCGCGAGGACACCGGGCTCTCGAACGAGGCGCTCGACCTCTGCCACCGCTACGTCACCATTCCCACCAACCCCGAGCACGCCTCGCTCAACCTCGCCCAGGCCGTGCTCCTCATGGCCTACGAGCTCTGGATGGCCGCTACGGGCGGCGATCAGCCCTTCAAGCCCCCACGCCGCGTCGCCCCGCCCGCCAACGCCCATCTCCTGGAGAAGCTCTTCTCCGAATCGGAAGCGGCGCTCTGGGCCGTGGACTTCTTCAAGAGCCGCCAGACGGAGAGCGTCATGCGCACCCTCCGCGAGATCGTCTACCGCGGCGATCTCGACGAGCGCGAGGCCGGGCTCCTGCGCGCCATCGCCATCGAAGTGCGCAAGTTCGGGGAGCGGATGGGTGAGTAGGTCGTCGGCTGTCGGTCTTCGGTCTTCTGTCTCGTACTCCGACAGCCCCGACGCCCGTCCTCTCACTGACGACTGACGACTGACGACTGACGACCCCCTCAGATCATCGGCGCGCGCGCCGCGGCTCCGCGCAGCAGCTCCCACGCGCGCCGCACCTCCGCCTCCGTCGTGCGCAGGTTCCCGACCGCGAGCCGAAGGGCGTAGCGGCCCCGGAGCCGGGTGTGCGAGAGGAAGACCTCGCCCGTCGCGTTCACCTCGGCCAGGATCGCCTCGTTCCGCTCGTCGCGCTCGACGTCGGAGAGCGCCGCCGGCGCGTAGCGGAAGCAGACGGTGCTGAACGGAGTGGGCGCCAGGACCCCCCAGTCGGCTTCGTCCTCCAACCAGCGGCGGAACTCCCGGGCGAGCCGCATGTGCTCACGGATCCGCTCGGCGATCCCGCTCCTGCCGAAGTAGCGCAGGACCATCCAGAGCTTGAGCGACCGGAAGCGGCGGCCGAGCGCGGGGCCGTAGTCCATCAGGTTGGTGACCTCGCCACCCTCGGGCGTGGAGAGGTACTCCGGGACGAGCGAGAAGGCGCGCCGCACGATGGCCGGGTCGCGCAGATAGAGCGCGGAGCAGTCGATCGGCGTGAAGAGCCACTTGTGCGGGTTGACGAGGATGGAGTCCGCGTGCTCGACGCCCTCGAAGATCCAGCGCATCTCGGGGAGGACCGCCGCCGCGCCGCCGTAGGCCGCGTCCACGTGCAGCCAGAGTCCGTGCTCGCGGCAGACTTCGGCGATCGCGGCCACGGGGTCGACGCTCGTGGTGGAGGTGGTGCCGACGGTGGCGACGACGCAGAAGGGGCGCACGCCCGCCGCACGGTCCTCGGCGACCGCCGCGCGGAGCGCGTCCACGTCCATCCGGTAGTCGGCGTCCACCGGGATCGTTCGCGTTCCGGCGCGCCCGATTCCCAGCGTGATCCCCGCCTTCTCCACCGACGAGTGGGCCTGCTCGGAGCAGTAGAGACGGAGCCTGGGCAGGTCGCGGCCGCTCAGCCCCTCGTCCCGCACCCCCAGCCCCGCCGCCTCGCGTGCTCCGGCGATCGCCACGAGCGTCGACATCGACGCCGTGTCCTGGATGTGGCCGCTCAGCCCCTCCGGCAGCCCGAGCATCTGCCGCAGCCACTCCAGCGAGCGCTCCTCCAGCTCCGTCGCCGAGGGGCTGGTGCGCCAGAGCATGCCGTTGACGTTCAGCGCCGCCGCGAGCGTCTCCCCGAGCACCCCCGGCCCCGAGCCGCTGATGCCGAAGTAGGCGAAGAAGCCGGGGTGGTTCCAGTGCGTGATGCCGGGGAGGATACGGTCGTCGAAATCGCGAAGGATCTCGTCCATCGACGAGGGCCCCTCCGGCGCTTCGAGAGGCAGGCTCGCCGCGACCTCGCCGGGCGCGACCTGCGCCAGCACCGGGAAGTCCTGGACGTGCGCGAAGTAGGAGGCGATCCGGTCCACGACGCGGTGGCCGTACTCGCGGAACTCGGAGACCGGCATGTCGCCGGTGGCGGGCGCGTGGTCGTGGTCGCTCATGGGGCTCTGCCGGCTGGCGTGGCTGCGGATCGCACGCTGGCGAAGATAGCGGCCACTCGGGCCGCGCGCACCGGCTGCGGCGGGGGCGGGGCCGCGCTATGTTGTACGACGGAAGGGAGTCACACCAGGGGGATTCCGAATGGGGGCGAGATGACGGACGAACGGCTCGGGGTGACGAAGGACGAGGCCAGGCGGATCGCCCGAGCCCGCCTCCGCTCACTCTCCGGGGCGCGGCGGGCGCGCGCCGGGGAGCGGATCGCGGAGCTCGTCTGGAGCGTTCCGGAGGTCGCGACCGCTCGCACGCTGCTCCTCTACGCCTCGCTCCCGGAGGAGGTGCCGACGGACGAGATCGCTCGCGAGGCGCATCGGCGCGGCGTCGTCGTCACCTATCCTCGCTGTCTCCCTACCACCCGCGAGCTGGCGCTGCACCGGCTGAGCGGGCTCCACGAGCTGCGGAGCGGCGGCTACGGCATCCGCGAGCCGGACCCCGCCTGTCCTCTCCTGGAGGTGGACGAGATCGACGCCGCGCTCGTTCCCGGCCTGGCGTGGGACCGCGCCGGGGCGCGGCTGGGGCGCGGGGCGGGGTACTACGATCGCCTCTTCGCCCGCCCGGACTTCCGCGCTTTCCGCTGCGGGATCTTCTTCGCCGCCCAGCAGCTCCCCCATCTCCCCGCGGATCCCTGGGACATGCCGCTGGACGCGGTGCTCACGGAGCGCGGGCTCTGGCGCGCCGCCGCGGCACGGTGACCGTCGCGCGCCCCTGAATCCCGACTCCCGATCCGCCTACCGAAGCGCTCGCGCCATCGCGTCCAGCAGCACCTCGTCGGGGTCTTCGCTGTACTCCCAGAACATGAGACCGCGCAGGTGGTGGGCCTTCACGAACTCCGCCCTGGCGGCGACGGAGCGCTGGTCGTCGTAGGTGTCGAGAGTCCCGGTGAAGGGCTGATCGTACCCGCCGGCGACGGGCCTCACCCGCACCTGTTCCCCTCCCAGATCTTCTCCCACCGCCCGTGTCGCTGCCCGATCGCCTCGAACCAGGACTGGTCGCGACCGAAGACCTGGACGAGCAGCTCCGCGGGGCCCCGGTCGTTCCAGTTGAGATAGTCGACGAGCCTCGGCGCCGCCTTGCCCGTCTTCCGGTAATCGAGGACCTCGGAGTAGATGGGCGTGTAGCCGGTCTTCGTCTCATAGTCGGCGATGTAGAAGACGCTGTACCCGCGCGGGTCCGCGGGGCCGACGGCGAGGCTGTCGCCGACCAGGTAGGTCGTCGCCATCTCCGGGTGCCCACCGGGGACGATCTCGATCGCCTGCAGGTCTCGCTGCGCCCCCTGCCAGCTCCGCGGCCGCGGAAGCCCGGCCTGGAGGATGAGGCGCTCCGCGTCGATGGAGGCATAGGTGCGGATGCTCCCGTCGACCTGCGGCGGATTGAAGTCGTCGTTCACCTGGGGGTTCAACCCCTCGCGGAAGGCCAGGAACCGCGGTGCGTCCGCGGCCGCCGCCACGACGGTCGCGTTGCCGTACGCGGTCGGCACGCCGCACCGGTTGACGGGGCCCGCGCGCTGGACGACGAAGGTGCCCACCGGCGCGCCGCGCCGGTAGACGCGGAACTGCGCGCCGAGCGGCAGAACCGTCTCGCGGAACTTCTCCTCGAAGGCACTCGGCGCCACCCCGGCCGGGCGCCGGAGCGCGTGCATCGAGTCTCCCGTCACCTCCGCGACCGGCAGGAGGAGCGAGCCGTCCGGCGTCTGCTGGATCTGGAAGAGGACCGGCCCGCGCGGCAGGCCGAAGTCGGCCGAGAGCTGCTCGTCCGGCGCGACGGGCACCATGCTGGCGGGCGGCGGGGGCGGCACGACCTCCATCTGCACCCCGCCCCACCGTACGTTGTCGCAGCCCGCGAGAGCGGTTAGAATCAGGAGCGAAACAGCCTGGAGGGCGGGGTGCGCGGGACGTCGCATGGCGGCTCAGAAGTCGATGATGAACCCGGTCTTCAGGAGGCGGTCGTTGGGCTCGACCCCCTCCGGCGGCTGCGCGTTGCGGTTCAACTGGTAATCCACGGAGAGAGCGAGCTTTTCGGTGAGCACGACCTTCATGCCGGTGTCGGTCCGGAGCAAGTAGTCGGCCAGCTCGTTCGCCGCCGGCTGGAAGTTGGAAGTGTGGTGGATGCTCACCCCTTCACTCACCTTGTTCGAGCCTTTGAGCTGCACGTTGAAGCGGGCGAGGTTGCGGGTGGGCGACTTCGGGTCGGACTGGGTGGCCCGGAGGTCCTCGTAGGAGTCGACCAGCGCCAGCGAGAGGGAGGCCTCACCGTCGCGGTTCGGGAAGGGCGTGAAGACGGCGCCGGCACCTCCGGAGAAGCGCAGGTTCAGGCGCTGGAAGACGTCGCGCTCCGCGTTGGCGTACAGGAAGGGCGAGAACATGCCCTTCGGGTGCAGGTTGATGCTGATCGACCCGTACTGGTTGCGCGCGACCACCTCGCCGTCGCTCTGGCCGTAACGCGACTGCAGCATGGCGTCGAGCTTGTATCGGTCCTTATCGAGGTGCGAGACGTTCAGGCCGCTGGTGAGCAGCCGCAGCACCTTGTTCCCGCTCTGATCGGTGTAGCTGAACGCTGCCGAGATCTTCCAGCGGTCCGGCCTCTTCCGGGCCTTGGGCGGCTCCGGCTTTGCGACGGTCACCACGATCGAGTCCGGATAGGGGATCCCGAGCGCGGCGACGATGTCGCGCGCCGGGACCACCGGGATGGAGAGATTCGCCCGTACGACGGTCGAGTCCGGCTCCTGCGCCTGCAGTGCGGCCGGCCGCACGAGAAACGCACCGACGGCCAGCAGTGCGTAGACAACGTAATGCAATCGCCCTACGATCGGTCACCTCCAGCTGGGGAAACGGGGAAAGGTATTGTATACAACCGGGGGCCGGGCGGCCAGATGATGGAGCCGAGTGAGTTCAGGCGGGTGCTGGGTCACTTCCCGACGGGGGTCACGATCGTGACGTCGCTCCAGGCCGACGGCAGGCCGTGCGGCCTCACGGTCAACGCCTTCTGCGCGGTCTCGTTGGAGCCTCCGCTCGTGCTGGTCTGCGTGGAGCGCACCGCGGACTCGTGGAGGTGCATCGAGGCCGCCGGGAGGTTCGTCGTGAACGTCCTGGAGGAGCAGGGAGAATCGCTCTCGCGCCGCTTCGCGAGCGGGGTGCTGGGCGACAAGTTCGCGGGAGTCGCGTACCGCGCCGCGGCCGGGGGGGCACCGGTGCTCGCGTCGGCGCTCGCGTGGATGGAGTGCCGGGTGACCCAGGCCCACGAGGCGGGCGATCATACGGTCTTTATCGGAGAGGTCCTGGAGGCAGATGCGAGAGAGGGGCAGCCACTCGTCTATTATCGGGGGGGGTATGGGCGCTATCTCCCCTGAGCGGGGTGTGCGGAGCGCGGTGGCGGTGCGGGCGGCCGTGGCCGGCGTGGCGCTGGGGGTGGCCGCCTTCTCCGGCGCGGCCGAGATCCTGTACGACGCGGGCGGCCTGCGGGTGGGCACGACCGGTCTGATCGTCACCTTCCTGTGCGCGCTCGCGGTCGGAATCTGGGCCGGAGGGCCGGGCGAGGGCGCCGAGCCGCCCGCGCTCGTCCCGCGCTGGCTCGGCTCGGCGCTCGCCACCGCGTTCGCGGGTGCCTACGGGACGGTGCTGGGCGTGCTCCCGCGGCTCGCCCATCAACCGGTGGGCCGCGTGCTGGGCCTGCTCCTCCTGGCCGCGTCGGCATACGCCATCGGCATGGTCCTCCCCGCGCTCGCTTGGGTCGGGGCCGAATGGGCGGAGGCGCTCGACCTCCCGTCGGAGGGTGGGGTGGCGGGCCCGCTGGTCCTCGGTGCGCTCGGTGGCGCCGCCGGCGGCATCGCGCTCGAGGGACTGGTGCTGCTGCCGCACCTCGAGGCCGGCCCGATACTGATCGGCGCCTCCGTGCTCCTCCTGCTCCCGCTCGTGCTCCCGGGGCCGGCCGGCGCGCTCGCGCGCGAGGAGACGCTACACGCGGCCGGGACGCCGCTGCACGAGCTCCGGGTGACCGAGGTGAGCTTTCCTGGCCAGCGGCAGCCCGAGCGGCGCCTCTACCTGAACGGGGAGCAGGAGTCGGGCGAGCTGGTCCGCGGCGGTGCGCCCACGCTCGCCTACGTCGCGGCCGCGGAGCAGTGGCTTCGGCGCGAGACGCCAGCCGCGGCGAGCTACCTCTTCCTCGGCGGCGGCGCGTACACGCTGCCGAGGCGCATCGCGGAGGCGGACAGCCGCGCCGCGGTCACCGTCGTCGAGCTCGACCCGGAGGTCACCCGCGCGGCCTACGAGTACTTCGGCGCCCGGCCGGAGCACAGGATGCGCACCGTGGCGGCCGACGCGCGGGCGTTCCTGGAGCGCGGCGCGCCGCCGGCGTCCTTCGACCGCCTCTACGTCGACGTCTACGGAGGCGCGGAGGCCCTGCCGTACTCGCTCCTCACCACCGAGGCGTTTTCCGCGATGGCGCGGCTGCTGCGGCCCGGCGGCATCGCGGCGCTGAACGTCATCGGAACGACGAGCGGCCCCGAGGCTCCGCGCCTCTGGTCGATCGTGCGCACCTTCGCAGCGGTCTTCCCCTCGGTCGCCCTCTACGCCCATCTCGGCCCGGACTACCCGGAGCGGCAGAACCTCCTGCTCGTCGGCGCCCGGGAGCCGAACCGCACCTTCTCCGACCGAGCGGGCTTCTTCGAGCCGGTCCCGCGTGACGCATGGCAGCTCGACGGGTGCGCGGCCGTCTTCCACGACATGACAGGGGACCGGTGACAGCCAACCACTACGGGGGCCCGAGCAATCGCCGGATGCTCGGCCCCCCGTGTCCGTGCGGGCTGTCGGCTGTGACCTGTCCCCTATCCCTCACATCGGCCGGCCGCGCCGCTGCTGTCGCTGCTGCTTCTGCACCATCGACTGCATCTGCTTGATCGCCGCCTGGCGATGCTCCAGGTGGCGCCGCATCTGGTCGGTCTGCTTCTGCTTCGCCCCCGCTTCGCCACGGTAGCGCGTGCGGTTGAGGACCCCGTTCATCACGCGAAGCATCGGCCCGCTCACGTAGCGGACGATCACCGCGCGGAAACGCTTTCCCTGCTTCTGGTTCTGCTCGATGATGTAGGGCAGCGCCTGCAGCGAATCCTGGACCTGGCGGTGCAGCTTCGCGGCAGAGCGTGTCTTCTTCTTTTTCTTCTGCGTGGCCATGCGCGTGAGTCTCGCGGTTCGTGGTGGTCCCGGAACGTTGCTCCCCCGCTGGGTGCTGCGCAAGGGGGCGGGTCGGCCGGGGT